>NZ_AP019822.1:1308988-1636235 GCF_007990505.1 Pseudoleptotrichia goodfellowii
TCCATGTATCTTCTGCTTCCTACACGAATAACATCTTTTCCTACTGTTGTTTCCATTCCTCTTGAAACTTTAATGACCGTTTCTTTGTGTTTCGGAATATTAAGTCCTCTTTCTTTCATCTCGTTCAAAATAGCTACTGCCAGAGGATGAGACGATGTTTCTTCTGCAGCTGCAGCAAGGGAAAGCATTCTTTCCTCTTTTATATTTTTCCCGAATATCTGCAATGTCTGAACTTTAGGTTTTCCTTCTGTAATTGTTCCCGTTTTGTCAAAAATTACCGTATCGGATTTTGATAATTCTTCTATATAGTTACTTCCCTTTACAAGTATACCGTTTTTTGCAGCGGTATTAATTGATGCCGAAAAAGCTGTAGCCGTAGACAGTCTTATTCCGCATGAATAATCAATTACCAACATGCTCAATGCTTTCTGCATATTTCTTGTTGAAGCGTAAACTATTGCTGCAAGCAGAAAATTCAGCGGTATAAGTTGAGCCGAAAAAGTATCTGCATATGACTGAATGTCAGCTTTATTAAAAGAGGCATCTTCCACTAATTTTATAATTCTCGATACCGTCCTGTCATCTCCGACTTTTTGAGCTTCTACAGTAATATTGCCACTTTTTATAAGAGTTCCTGCAAATACTTCTTCTCCTGTTTTTTTTGAAACGGGCATATATTCTCCTGTTATCGAAGACTGGTCAATTAAAGCATTTCCTTTTATGATTTTCCCATCGACACTTATTTTTTCTCCTGTCTGAACGACTATAGAATCTCCTTTACTGATCTCTTCTATAGGAACTTTTTTTACAGTGCCGTCTTCATTCTGCTTCCATACATAGCTTTCTCCCACACTGAGCATATCTTTAATTACTCCCCGTGTTTTTTTCATAGTATAAACAGTAAGAAGTTCTGCAAATCTTTCCAGTATCATTATAGTCAGTGCCGTTTTTTCATTTCCGAGTATAATGCTGCTGACAATAGCAGTCGAACTTAAAGTATCGGCATTCGGTCTTTTATTTTTCACAATGGAATTTATTCCGTTTTTCAAAACCGGCAAAGCGAGAGAAATAGTTGATAAAGTCTTATAATTAAACAAACGACGCATCCCTGTCAGTTCCCCTTTAGGTCCGGGCATTAAAAGTAAAACTGCCGATGCGATAATTTTTCTCATAATTTCTTTAGGCGATTCTTCCTGCAGTTTTCTTTCAATAACATATTTATCAGGTTTCATTTTTTTCTCATTTTTATGTATTTCCACTAAATAGCCGTTTAATATATTTTGTAATAAAGAAAGCAGATTTTCTTCACTTAAATCATCATTTTTAAATTTCACGACTATAGTTCCTGTTATGTCGGATATAACAGCTTCTTTGACAGATTTCAATACTTTTATCTGATCTTCAATTTCATTTTTTAAACTTCCGAGATATTTCAGTGCATTTGATTTAATTCTTATTCTTCCCGGAATTTTATGTATAACTTCACAGTCAAGTAAATAATTATTATTTGACATCATTTTTTCCCTTCTTTAATATATCATAGATAACATCAATATTTTCTTCAATTTCTTCTAAAGATTTGCCTTCATACAATTCTGAGTGATTCATTACGGTTTTCCAAATTTTATTAAGCCAATCGGTAATCTGCTCTGCAGAAAGAATTTCCGAATTATAGTAAATAAGTGCTTTACTTGTTTTGAAACAATACTCCACTGATTTTATTCCTTTTTTGCTTAAAATAAAATCAGTTATATAATGCTCGTATTTTTTAAAATCTTCAGGAACATCCGATAGACCGGGAATTAACAGTCTCAATCTTCCCGGGATACTGTGTACTATTTTTACTTTATTGAAAGTCAAATATGCGGATTTTATAAGATTGTTAAACATTTTCATTTTTTCCTTCCGTAACAAGTATATAAGCCCACCATAATAAAGATATACCCGAAGGCACAGACTTTACTCCTCTTAAACTTTCAATTCCGTAATAAGTAAACAGCCCTGCGACAATTGTTTTAATATCAAGTAATCCTTTACTTTTATTATAGACTGACAAATCGAGTACCTCAAAAACATTTTTCAAAAATATTTTGATTTTAGTCGGTTTACTTTTAAAAGCTTCTTCTTCTAGATGTAAAATCTTTAAAATAACTAAATACAAGAAAGACGATTCAATTTTATTTTCATCAAAAAGAATCAGAATACTTCCTATTACTGAATTTACATCTGCCGATACGATTCCCTCTATTCGGTTAATATTTTCCAGAAATTCTTTTTTCAATTCAAAATTTTCTTTTAAAACTTGTGTCTGAAGCCTTAAGCGTCCTTTTTGATAATGTTTCACCTCAATAACCCCGTAAAAATCAGGTAACATGTATATTTGCCTCCAAATTATTTACTTTATAATATTTATTTTTCAAATACTTCTACAGCATTTGTTACTTCTCTTCCTAACGCTACATTCAAAGCTACAATAGCTACTTCCAACTGACTTTCATCAGGCTCGCTCGTTGTGATTTTTTGTAGCCACATTCCCGGTGTTGCGATCATTTTTGCAATTCCGTTATTCAAATGATAACTTGTCCATCTCTGGAGTTCATAGGATATTCCCGCTACTACAGGCACGAACAATACCCTTGTTACAAGTTTATACAATAAAAACACAATCATTCCGCTGTTATCTTTAGTTACTCCGAATATCAGATCTACCACTGAAAATACTAAAATACTTATAAACATTACCAATAGCAGAAAACTTGTTCCGCATCTCGGATGAAATCTCGTGCATTTTTTTGCATTTGCAGGAGTAAGCTCTGTTCCTTCTTCATAATTTATAATACTTTTATGCTCGGCTCCATGATATTCAAAAACTCTCTTTATATCTTTAAAAAATGAGATCCCCCAAATATATCCTAAAAACAGCACAAGTTTTACAAGGGCTTCCAACAAATTAGCCATTACAGTTTTCTCTTTAAATATAAGACCTCCCACATAAGAAGGCAACACCATAAATATTCCTATTCCCAGTAATATCGATGTAGCAACAGTAAAAGTAACCTGTTTGTCTGTCATTTGCTCTTCTTCAAGTCCTGCCTGATTTGATGCAAATATCAGTTCTTTAGTTCCTACTACCATTGCATCGTATAATGCCAAAACACCTCTTATAAAAGGCACTTTAAACCATTTGTTTGCTTTTTCCGTTATTTCCGTTTTTTTATAAACTATACTTCCGTCATGTTTTCTTACAGCCGTTGCTATTGCCTTAGGACCTCTCATCATTACTCCTTCAACTACGGCTTGTCCTCCGACAACTACTTTTTCTTCCATTATTCATTCCTTTCTTTTTTTAATATCTGTCCAGCATTACTCTGTTTTTCAGTCTTATTAATGCTTTATTTATATGTTCCGCTTTCAGTTTGCTTATTCCTTTTATTTGTGTCATTTCTTCCACTGTCGCTATTAAAATCGACTGAATTTCTTTAAATTCAGATACAAGCATTTCTATATCTTTTTTAGTTACTTTATTTACAGTACCTAATATTCTGTATCCTCTCGAATTTATAATTTCATCCAGACTTATATTTTTCAGATTAAATCCTAAAATATTTGCAATATTTTCATCTTCAAGAAGTTCTTCTTTATTGAGCATTCTTATATTTTCTATAACTTTTTCGACTTTTTCTTCATTTTTCTTATAATCTCTTATTAAATCGGTAAATTCTTCATTCTGATTAAGCATAATTTCCTGATACTGTATTTTTACAAGTCTTCCCTCTGTTCCAAGTTCCGATATATATTCTATAAGTTCTTCGGACATTCTGAAAAGCAGTCCGTACATTCTTATAACTTCTACAATATCATAAAGAGTTACCATATTGTCAAATTCCGAAACAGTAAGATTTATAAGATTTCTGTTTATCGCTACTGCATATTTTTCCAGAGCCATTATTGCCTGGGAAGATTTCACAAGTAAATCTCCTATATCATGCAAAGTATATCTGAACTCTCCTTTATATATAGTAATTTTGTTTCTTCTTTCAGAAACGGTAATAACAAGTTTTCCTGTCTGCTTTGCTACTCTATGTGCAGCCTGATGTCTTGTACCGCTTTCGTCAGTTTTTATATTTGAGTTAGGCTGAAGTTGAATATTTGCTCCGTATATCGTTTCTATATCTTCGGACAGTATAATTCCGCCGTCCATTTTAGACAGTTCGTATAATTTTTGAGGAGTATAAGGTGTATTAAGTTTAAATCCTCCTCTCATTATGCTTTCAAGATCCGCAGGATTTCCCAAGACAACTATTGCTCCTAAAGATGCTTCCTGTATTCTGTCTATTGCGGCTCTCAGAGGCGTTCCCGGTGCCAGTATGGAAAATACATATTCGAGTATTTTCTTTTTAGTTTCCTTCTTTTTCATATTCTCATCCTTTCAACTAACTCACTGATATTACTTATATAATTCAATTTTATTTTTGTTTTTTCTTTAGCCAAATCGGCTTTATTGCTTTTAGGCAGATAAACTCCCGTAAATCCCAGCTTTTCCAATTCATTTATTCTATTTTTTATAAACGACACTTTTCTTACTTCTCCTCTTAATCCCAATTCTCCTATAGCAGCTATTTTCTGGCTTACAGGAGTTTTATTTACTGAGGACAAAAGTGAAAATACTACCGCCAAGTCTGAACTTCTGTCTTTCAGCTCTATCCCTCCGGGAATATTAATATAAATATCTTTGGAATTTACATCAATATTTAAAGATCTCGACAGCACGGCACTTAAGATTTCCACTCTGTTTTTATCATAGCCTTCCACTGTTCTTCTCGGAATACCGAAATTCGGTGTACTTAAAAGAGACTGAATTTCAAAAAGAAATACTCTGCTCCCTTCAAATATCGGTGCTATTATACTACCTATATTTTTTTCTTCTCTGTCGCTTATAAAAAATTCCGAAGGATTTTTAACTTCACTTATTCCGTTTTCTTTCATATCAAAAATCGAAATTTCATTTGTGGAACCGTATCTGTTTTTTATTGATCTGATTATTCTGTAATAATTGCTTTCTTCTCCTTCTATCTGCAACACTGCATCCACCATATGTTCAAGGAGTTTCGGTCCTGCAAGTTTTCCATCCTTTGTTACATGCCCTACGATATAAAAAGAAATTTCATTTTTTTTGGCAATCTCTATTAATTTCAATGTAGTTTCTCTAATCTGAGTTACACTTCCCGGAACAGAATTTACATTTTCCGAATACAGTGTCTGAATAGAGTCGATAACTACTACTTTCGGCTTGTCATTTAATATTACACTTTCTATTTTTTCAATATTCGTATCATTCAAAATATACAAATTACCGCTGTTTACGTTTATTCTTTCAGCCCTCTGTTTTATCTGTCTTGGAGATTCCTCTCCCGAAACATAAAAAACATTTCCTATTTTTGAGTATTCTTCGGATAATTGGAGTAAAAACGTCGATTTCCCTATTCCCGGACTCCCTGTTATAAGAACTACTTCGCCTTTAATAAGACCTCCTCCCAGTACCCTGTCAAATTCTTCGTACTGAGTAACCATTCTGAACTCTTTTTCCACTTCTATTTCCGAAATTTTACTTATAGACACTTCTTTCGACTCTATATTTTTAAATGCTTTTTTTATATCAATTTCCTCTTCAAAAGTTCCCCACGAATCACAATTCGGACATTTTCCGAGCCATTTTTGTGAAGTATACCCGCATTCCGAGCATATATATTTAACCTTTGAACTTGATTTTGCTGCTGCCATAATTAAAATTATCCCCCTCAGTTTCCAATTATATTTTATAACTTTTTATATTCTATTTGATAGAATTTATAACTCCATTTGTTTTACTTTCTCGATTAATTTTTTCTCTACATTTTCAGGAACAAAAGTTCTCAAATCTCCGTAATTTTGTGCAATTTCTTTTACAAGACTGGAACTTAAATATAAATATTTTCTTGAAGCACTTAAAAATATAGTTTCAAATTCACTTTTTGCCAAAGTTTTATTTGTAAGTGTAAACTGCAATTCATACTCGTAATCGGAAAGGGCTCTCAATCCTCTGATGAGAATATCCACTTTCTCTTTGGATATAAAATCCACAAGTAATCCGTTAAATATCTTTACTTCGGCATTAATATTTTCATTTTTCAAAACTTCTTTTATCATTTCCACTTTTTCTTCATCTGAAAACCACGCTTTCGTCTTTGAAGAATTTTTAAAAATCCCTATTATCAGTTTGTCAAATAAATTAGCCGATCTTTTTATTATATCCACATGCCCGCTTGTTATAGGATCAAAACTTCCGGGATAAAGTGCTGTCTTAATCATTTTCCCTCATTTCATATTTTTTGTATTCTTTTTTTGTTTTCGATAAATTCTATTGCTTCTTTCGCTGCTCTTTTTTCAGCTTCTTTTTTACTCTTTCCTCTTCCGATACCGATTATTTTATTATTAAGTTTTACGGAAATTTCAAAAACTTTATTATGATCGGGACCTTTTGTATCCAGTATTTCATATTCCGGCATTTTTTTATATTTGCTTTGAAATACTTCCTGCAAAACAGTTTTATAGTCTATTATACCTTCAATATCTTCCAGATTATTTATTTTATCAGGTAAAAATTTCAAAGCCGTATTCTTCGCAGTATAATAATCGGAATCCAAAAAAACCGCTCCGATTAATGCTTCAAAAGCATCTCCCAAAATAGATTTTCTTTTCCTTCCTCCCGAACTTTCTTCTCCGTTACTTAAATACAGATAGTCTCCCAATCCTATTTCTGCTGCGATTGCAGAAAATACAGGCTCACTTATTATCTGACTTTTAAGTTTAGCCAGTTCTCCTTCATTTTTACCTTTTCCCAAATTATATATATATTCAGTCGTTATCAGATTTAAAACCGCATCTCCTAAAAATTCCAGTTTTTCATTGTCAAAATTTTTGGACTTTTCATGTTCATTGGAAAAAGAGCGATGTGTGAGAGCTTCTTTCAAATAACTTTCATTTCTGAATTTATAATCTATCTTTTCCATTAATTCTTCAACATTTTTAATCTTCATAACTAAACTCCTCTATCTTTTACAGTAACATTTCAGAAAATCCGGAACAGTTAAAATACTCCGGATTTTCTCTGTTATATTTAATTTTCCGATTTATCCTTTATATTTTCTGAAAGCAATTACTGCGTTATGTCCTCCGAAGCCCAAAGAATTTGAAAGTCCTACTTCTATTTCTCTTTTTTCAGCTTTATTCGGAACATAGTATAAATCACATTCGGGATCAGGATTATCCTGATTTATTGTAGGCGGTAAAACACCTTCATCTATTGCCATTGCAAGAAATGCCGCCTCTACTCCTCCTGCACCTCCCAATAAGTGTCCTGTTGCTCCTTTTGTAGAGCTTACTGCCAATTTATAAGCATGATCTCCGAAAGCTGCTTTTATAGCTTTAGTTTCATTTTTATCATTGGCAGGAGTCGATGTCCCGTGAGCATTTATATAGCCTACTTCTTCAGGTTTTACATTTCCCTGTTCCAAAGCCATTTTTATAGCTCTTGCAGCTCCTTCTCCTCCGTCAGACGGTGCAGTCATATGGAAAGCATCTCCTGTTTCTCCGTATCCTACAACTTCCGCATATATTTTTGCTCCTCTTTTTTTAGCGTGTTCCAATTCTTCCAACACAAGTATTCCTGCACCTTCTCCAAGTACAAAACCGTCCCTGTCCACTGTAAAAGGTCTTGAAGCTTTTTTCGGATCAGGATTTGTCGACAATGCTTTCAAATTACCGAAACCGGCGATTCCGCTCGGAGTAACTGTTCCTTCTGTTCCTCCGGCTATTATAACATCGGCTTTCCCAAGTAATATTGTCTGAAAAGCATCTCCGATAGAGTTAGTTCCCGAAGCACATGCAGTAACCACTGATTTATTAGGACCTTTCGCTCCTAAATATATAGATGCGTTACCTGCCGCCATATTCGCTATTGCAGCCGGAATATAGAAAGGAGAAACTTTTTTCGGACCTTTTTCCACAAGTTTTCCTATTTCCTGCTCAATTACTTCCAATCCTCCTATTCCCGAACCTATAATCATTCCTACTCTGTCTGCATTTTCAGGAGTAATTTCCAATTTTGCATCTTCCAATGCTTCTTTTGAAGCCGCTATTGCAAACTGAGAAAATCTTCCTATTTTTTTCAATTCCTTCTTCTCAATATAATCTTCAGGATTAAAATCTCTGACTTCTCCTGCAATATGAACAGGATATTCTGTAGTGTCAAAAGCTGTAATTTTCTCTATACCGCATTCTCCGTCAAGCAGTCTTTTCCATGTTTTATCTTTTCCCGTACCTAACGGAGTAATAAGACCTATCCCCGTAATAACTACTCTTTTCATTTATACACCTCACATTTTTATCTTTTATATACTATTATACTAATTTTTTTATTTTTTTTCAAATAATTTTCAATAAAAATAGGGGGAAGTTCCCCCGATATTATCAAAATATTTATTGTTTTGATTCAATATAGTCCATTACATCTCTGACAGTTTTAATTTTTTGTGCATCTTCATCAGGTATTTCAATATCGAATTCTTCTTCAAATGCCATGATCAATTCAACTGTATCTAAAGAGTCAGCCCCTAAATCATCAATAAATGATGCATCTTCAGTAACTTGATCTTCATCCACTCCTAATTGTTCTGCTACTATTGATTTTATTTTATCCAGCATTATATGCCACCTCCATTTTTTTATTTCAAGTAATTATATCAAAAGAATTGAAAAAATGCAACACTTTTTAAATAACCTATGTTATATATTTTTTACAGTTATTTTAAAAGCTTTTTTGAGCGTTTTATAATTAAATATTTTCTATATTCTCAATATTAATTACTTCAATTTCTTTATTTATTTTTTTTATAAGTCCTGCCAAAACTTTTCCCGGACCTACTTCATAAATTTTTGTAACTCCGTTTTCAGACAATTTATTTATTGTGTCCACCCATTTTACAGGACCGAATGTTTGTCTGTAAAGTTCTTCCTTTATTTCATCGGAACTGTTCAGTATATTTGCCGTCGTGTTTGCAACAACAGGCACTTTTAAATCTTTCCATGAATATTTTTCAAATTCTTCTTTTAACTGCTCTGCAACAGGTTTCATAAGAGAAGAATGAAAAGGTCCCGACACTGCCAAAGGTATCACTCTTTTAGCACCTTTTTCTTTAAAAATTTCCGAATTTTTTTCTATAACTTCTTTTTCTCCTGCGATTACAGTCTGTTTAGGTTCGTTGTAATTCACTGCTTCAATTACTCCGTTTATTTCGCTACATATTTTTTCAACTTCACTTGCAGGAAGTCCTAAAATTGCAGCCATAGTACCGTCTACATGAGCATTACTCATTATATTTCCTCTTGCCGCAATTAATTTTAAAGTTTCTTTTTCATTAAGAACTCCTGCAGCATATAAAGAACTGTACTCTCCCAAGCTGTGTCCTGCCACATAGTCGGGATTTATTCCTTTTTCTTTTAAAAGTTTTGTGAAAATCACCGAAAGCAAGGCTATTGCAGGTTGAGCATATTTAGTATCTTTCAGTTCTTCCTCACTTCCTTCAAACAAAACTTTTTTTACATTTTCGTCTTTGATATTTTCAAATATTTCATCTATCAGTTTTTTAGTATTATCATCAGATTCATCATATAATTTTTTTATCATTCCCGGATACTGAGTTCCCTGTCCCGGAAATACAAAAGCTGTTTTGGACATTATTCCTCCTTATTTTATTTCTTCGGCATCGATTATTTCTTCTTTCTGCTCTTTTTCAACTTTTTCTGCAGGTTTTGAATATTTTCTTTCTTTTTTAGGTTTGTCTCCTTTTATTTCCTTAGCTCCCAAAGTTACAAGAACTATTCCTCCTATCAAAGTCAATAAAGGCAATCCTTTTTGGAAATAATCTCCCAAAAACGCCTGTAAATAAAGATATAATCCCATTGCAAACATAAACCATCCGAATTTACTCTTTTTAAGAATGAAAAACAGTCCTATTAACATCAATATTACCTGATAGTTAAAGATATATTTCATTACACTTTCGGATAAAAATTCGGGAAATAATGCCTGTATACCGTAAAATATACTTAAAAGAATTATAATTATTCCCCATAAAAGTTTTTTGTTCATTTTTATTCACCCTTTCATCATTTGATTTTTTATTATATCGACCATTCAAGAAGTATCGAACCGTAAGTCAATCCTCCTCCGAAACCTACCATTACTACTTTATCCCCTTTTTTAAGCTTCCCTTCTTTATTTGCTTCATCCAGAGCCAACGGTATGGAAGCCCCGGAAGTATTACCGTATCTTTGAAGATTTACATAAAATTTATCCAAAGGCTGTTTAAATCTTTTAGCTATTGATTCAATAATTCTTATATTCGCCTGATGAGGAATAAACATATCCACATCGTCTGCAGTTATATTCCCCTGAGCTAATACATTTTCAACTGTTTCAGGGAAAGCTCTCACTGCAAATTTGAATACATCGCTTCCTTTCATTTTAAAGTAAATCTCTCTTTTATCGATTTCTTCCTTACTTACAGGATTTCTTGAGCCCCCTGCAAGAATTATAACATCTTCCGCTCCTGAACCGTCAGACACCAGATGACTCGCTATATATCCTCCATTTTCGATCTGTCCCAGAACTACTGCTCCTGCTCCGTCTCCGAACAGCACACACGTCGTTCTGTCTTCCCAATCCAGTATTCTCGACATAGTTTCTGCACCTATTACAAGCACTTTTTTATATATACCCGATTTTACAAAACTGTATCCTGTTGTAAAAGCATAGACAAATCCTGTACATGCAGCCGACAAATCAAATGCTGCAGCATTTATACCCAATTTATCCTGTACGATCGCAGCAGTTGCGGGAGTAATATGATCCGGAGACATAGTCGCCACTATCACCAAATCTATCTCATTTTTATCTATTTTTGCATTTTCTATTGCCTTTTCCGCTGCTTTATAAGCCAAATCGGAAGTTGCTTCGTTTTCTGCGGCAATTCTTCTTTCCCGAATTCCCGTTCTTGTTCTTATCCATTCATCATTCGTGTCGACAAACTTGGATAAATCATCATTTGTCATCACTTTTTCAGGCAAATAAGAACCTGTTCCCAATATTCCTACTCTCATTTATTCACCTCGGTTATTTGTTTAAGAATTTACTCCAAGAGGGGCTATAATAAAAGTTTATTACTGCCCGTTCAATATCTCTTTAAAATAATCTTATGATTATGAAGTTTACCATAAAATAGTAAAAATTACAATTTATAAAATACATTTTTACAAAAAAAGCAAGACTGTTTTTAATCTTGCTTAAATATTATTCGGAATCAGCTGCAGGGCTTTCAGTGCTTAACACTTGTCTACCTCTGTATACTCCGGTTTCCAAATTTAATCTATGAGGTCTTCTCACTGTTCCATCAGCTTCAACTATTATATTAGGTGCTTTGATTGAATCATGTGCTCTTCTCATGTTTCTTTTTGCTTTAGAAGTTCTTTTCTTAGGTACTGCCATTATTATCGACTCCTTTCCAATAATTTGAATATTAATAAATTACCTATAAGAGCTGTAGCAGCTCTATCCGTATTCTCCAAAAAATGAGGGAATATTTAATTTTTTCTTCTATAAGTAATTTCGGCAATAATTATAATACAAATTATTATAATAAATAAGTTATTATTTGTCAAGGTTTTTTCACTTAAATATAAAATTTATTTTCCCGGGCTCAAATGAAAAAAGAGAATACAGCCGATTTATTTTTTATTATTTTTATTTTGAACTAATTTTTTTCATTGTATTCAATATTTTCTTCATTTATTTCCCATTCTCCTTTTTGTCTTCCTCCGTTACGTTTGATAACATTTTTTTCTCTTAATTTCATTATATAATATTTTACTTTACTCATCGGAAGATTCAAATCCGAAGCAATCTCATTTTGAGTTATAAAAGGATTTTTCATAATGCTTTCAATTATATTTTTGTCTGTATCACTTAATTCCATTGCTTTGTTAGTTATGTTAGCTTTGTTAGTTTCTTTGTTAGTTAAGTTAATTATGTCTGTTTCTTTGCTATCCTGTTCTTTTCCTGTATTTCTATAGAGATTTATTCTGAAATCTCCTTCAAAGTCTATTAATTCAGGCTCTCTTAGTCCGTATTTTTTAAACTCTTCAAATATACGCGGAATACCGCTTCCCCATTTTTCAATAATTTCCAGATAAGCGAACACATTGGCAATAGCACGGTTACGTACTTTGGAATACCCGCTTTTTATCTTATCTATGGTTACGCCTTTAGGCAATCCTCCCGGTGATGTAACTTCGAGTCTGTCGTCATAAAGTGCTATCTGAATATCGTTAGGCTCCAGATAATTTCTGTGCACTACGGCATTAGCAATGATTTCCCGAATGCTTTCTACAGGAAATTCGTAAACATCTTTTCTGTACAATCCGTTTATTTCAGCTCCTAAATTTATTTTGCTCAATACATATTTATAAGCTTCTTCCAGTTGATTTATAATAGAACCTGAAAATTCTCTTCTGTCTACAAATATTGCCCTTGTTTTGCCTTTAAAAACTCCGCATTGAACTTTGATATGATTTTCAATATTTTCTGCCAGAAGAATATAAGCATTTGAAGGAATTATTTTATTGTTTTTTTCTGTTAAAATTCCCCATGACAATAATACATTTTTAGTTATATCTTTTATTTCACTTTTACTATTAGAATTTTTTGAAGCAATTTCTTTTAATTTGGAGCAAAAATTGTTTATTTCTTCTTCGGTTATTTCTATGTCGGCCGGTGCCTGATCATAAGATCTGTTTGCTCCTTCAAAAAGAAGATCTTTTATTGTGTAATCATCTGCCAATCTTGTAGTTCCTGCTACACGAACATAAGTTCCTTTTTTTATTCCTGATGATTTTATATAATAAGGTGTTTGTTTTCCCGCAGCTATTTCCACTACAATAACAGTTTTACCATTTATTGTCTGTAAAGTAATATCAGGAATTATTAACGGCTCGCAACTGTCTGACACAGCATTTGTGATACTGTCCATTAGTTCAAATATATTTTCACTCTCTATTCCTGTTATTTCATAATTTTTATCTTTAACACCGAAAACTATTTTCCCTCCATTGCCGTTTGCGAATGCAACCACTGTTTTCATATATTTTTGACTGTTTTCGGGAACTGACTCTTTATATTCTACAGTTTTTGATTCTCCTTCTGATAATTTCTCAACTAACATTTTACTTCCTCCCTCGTATAATAAATAAAAATCCCCCGTAAATTTTCATATTTAAAATTATACATTTTAATTTCTGTGATGTCAATTTTTTTGAAATAAAAAATTCGACCTTAAAATTTTACAACAAAAAATGCTTTATTAAATGCAAAGATTTTTAAATATGTAAAATCCGAGATCAAAATTTTTTAATATCTTTTCTGAAAAATCAGACTATAATTTTATTTCTTTTTATCTTCAGTAAATACAGCCTGTTTCAATACTTCTTCAGGAATTTTTATCCCTAACAGTTCCATATTTCCTTTATTTATTTCTATTCGTAATTTTTTCATAGTTTCTATAGGAATATCCGAAGGTTTTTTACCGTTTTTCAATATTTCAACTGCTATTTCTCCGGCTCTGTATCCTATATCATAATCGGTAGTTCCTTGAGAAATAAGTCCTCCTCTGTCCGAATAAACATCATTTGTAGCAAATACAGGTACTTTCGCCTTATTTAATATATCAAGCAATGTAGGAAAATAGGAAGAAATTGTATTATCCTGTATTGCATAAAAAATATCGACCTGTTTTGAAAGTATATTCGCTGCTGCAACGAGTTCCGTTCCATTTGTTATTGACTTGTCTACCACTTCAAATCCCTTTTCGGGAGCCAGTTTTTTTAAATTATTCAATTCGGAAATTGAATTTTGTTCAGATGAATTATAGATTATACCGATTTTTTTTGCTTTCGGAAATAATTGTCTCATCAACTCAAGATTTTCATTAATCGGAGCAGCTCCGCTTGTTCCTGTTATATTCGGAACACCTTCCAATCCCGCACCTTTAGGATCCGTAACTGCTGCTATGACAACAGGAATATCTTTAATCTTATTTTTTGCCGCCTGTGATGTAGGGGTTGTTATTGCATAAACCAAATCTTTTTTATCTGCCTGAAATTGTTGCATTATCAGTGCCTGTGTAGGTATCTCTCCGTTAGCAACTTTATCATCGTACTCCACTTTGATTCCCGCTTTCTCAATTGCATCTTTAAATCCCTGTTTTGCCGAGTTTAAAGCCGGATGATCTACTATTTGCGACATTCCGATTTTATAAACCTTTTCCTGTTGCTGAGTTTCTTTGACCTTTCCATTTTCATTATTTCCGCATGACACCGACATGCCTCCTAACATACCGAATAACAGCACACCTCTCATAATTTTTTTCATCTGAATCTCCTCCTAAAATAATTTATTTTTGTTTTTCATTATACCACATTTTTCAAATATACAAAATTAATTTTTAAATATATTTATATATATTTTATTTATTCTTTATTTATAATAAACAAATCATCGTCTGAAATTTCTGCTAAAAATACATCTTCTACATTTTCTATACCTTTTCTGTTAAGCTTTTCCATAAGCCATTCATTGTCTTTTCCCGAATGCATAAGATTATTTTCCTGTATTTTTCCTTCAGCAATCAATACCATACCGAATTTATCTTCTTTCTTAATTATAGTAAGTTGACCGTTCGATTCCATAAAAGCATCTTCAATATCCGAAACTTTATATACACCTTTCATTCTTAATTTCGTATAAAAATCGGCAACCGACATACTAGCTTTCGCAAAATTTTCGGTTATAAGTTTTCCGTCCTTTGCCAACACTATTATTTGCCCGTCGATTATATTTTTTACTCCGGTACTTGTATTTTTCAAAAAGTTTATGGAAGTCATAAGTAATCCCCATATGAGTAAAACCATTAAAAACTGAACTACCGTTATTGCAGGATTATAAATAACCCCTCCGATTATTCCTCCTAAAACATAGTTTCCTATCTGATCTCCCGTAGACAGTGGAGCCAGCTGACCTTTTCCGTTAAGATTCATAAATAAAACCAATGCAATAAATCCTATTGTCAATTTTATTGCCATAGATATTATAAAAGACATTTTTTACTCCTTTCATTTACTTATCAAATATTTTTATTTCATCTACATAAGGTACTGTCATCTCTTCTACAAGGATATTATTATCAACCCAATGTATCTGATAAAATTTATCTCTTATCTTATAAACCGTATGTTCTGTTATTTCTTTTGTATTAACATATATTTCGTCTTCGGAAACATTAAATTTTTCCGATAATCCCCTTATTACACTTGCTGTATTTTTATATATTTTTTCCTGATTATTTTGAGCCTGAACTTCACTCATTTTAGACAGGCCAAATAACAGTACCAGTATAAGTGCAAGTAAACTTATCTGTTTTTCTTTCAAAGTGATACTTCCTTTGAACCAACGTGTCAAAATAAAAAGCAAAAATATTATTATCACGAATATGGCTCCAATGATCAGTTTATCTGTGATTAACTTGCTATTTTGAAGATAGCCCTGACTATAAAATTCCATATCTTCCTCCTTAATTTCAAATATAATGCTATTTTATTATAAAACTCCGAAAATATCAATCATACATTCCATTTTTTTTATAAAAAAAGCCGAATTTGAAATTCGGCTGATTTTTTTGTATACTGTATTTATGACTAGTAAACACTTTATACAAAATAAACTGAAAACTATCTTCAGTAATAAAAACATTGTACTAAATTCTTTAAACTTTTGCAAGAAAAATTATCTTAACCCTAAACACCTTCAATATATTAAATTTTCTATCTCTAAATTTCTTGCTTGTAGAGATTTATCCAAAGGCTTTGTTTCTTTCAAATGCCCTAACTGTCCTATTACTCACAAATTCCCTCTTTCCTGTAAATCCAGACTCTGTCCTTCTTGCGGTTACAAATATTCGCAACTTTGGACTGATAATATTCATAAACATATTCTAAACATTCCTCACAGACATGTTCTTTTTACTATTCCTAAAGCATGCAGAATGTTTTTCTTCTATGATAGAAATCTACTTTCTAAGCTTTCTGTCGCTGTTAATGATATCTTTAAATTTCACTTCCATAATATTTCTAAAAAGAATAAAAGAATTAATAAAATTTCCAAATCTTCTAAATATTACTTCACTGATTCTGATATTCTTCATTATGGTCTTATTTCTGTTATTCATACTTTCGGGCGTGATTTAAAATGGAATCCTCATATTCACGCTATCGTTTCTCTCGGAGGATTTAATAAAAATTTTGATTTTAAAAAACTTGAATACTTTAATGTCAATACTATTGCAGGTCAATGGAAATATCACGTCCTTGATATTATTTCTAAAGGTAATTATCCTAATCAAAAAATCAAAAGATTAGCTAAAATTACTGTCAATAAGCTATATAGTCAAAATGCAAGATTCTTTTTTAATGTCAGAAGCGGTGATGTCAATAACACCAAAGGTATTATCAAATACTTAGGTCGATATCTTGC
Organism: Pseudoleptotrichia goodfellowii; assembly: GCF_007990505.1. Lineage (NCBI taxonomy): Bacteria > Fusobacteriati > Fusobacteriota > Fusobacteriia > Fusobacteriales > Leptotrichiaceae > Pseudoleptotrichia > Pseudoleptotrichia goodfellowii. Next base: position 1,325,667 of record NZ_AP019822.1, read on the forward strand.
ACGTTCTCCTATTGCTGAGTATAAAATTACTGATATTACTGACAATGAAGTTACTTTCTTTTACAATGATTTAGCTAATGATAAACAAAAAACATTTATTACTATGCCTATTCAAAAATTTATTTCCCAAATTTTAATCCATGTACCTCCTAAAAATTTTAAAATGGTTAATAGATATGGACTATATGCAAGACATATTTCCAATAAGCTAAAAAGAGCTGTTATTCCTTTTAAGAAGAATATTGTCCCTAATAAATTTTCTTTTTATCAAAGACAAACATTTAAAACTTTCGGTATAAATCCTTTCTATTGTCCTATATGTAACATTAGAATGATTGTATGGGAATTTTATCATTATTTATATCCCAAACCTAAAAGATATTATTAAATCTTTTTAATCCAACTATGTTGGATATTTTGTCATACATTTTTTTTGATAAAAAGATAATAAAGAGGCTTACGCCTCTTATATAATTTGCAAAACATATCATTGAATTTGATTTCTAATCATTTATTTAATCATTAAATTTAAATTTACTTTCCTTAGGAATAAAAAAGAAACTGTCTTTAAAATACAGAACAAATCCGCTATTAAAAACAGTTTCCTATGTTTTGATTCGATTATTTCCCTTTTGCTACTTTGTCAGCCAATTTTTTACCGACTTTAAATTTAACTACTTTTTTAGCAGCTATTTTTATTTCTTTTCCTGTTTGAGGGTTTCTTCCTTTTCTTGCAGCTCTTTTTTGTACTCCGAATGTTCCCCATCCAACGAATTGAACAGTTTCTCCTTTAGCTAATGATTTTTCAACAGTTCCTAAAAATTCATTTACCAATTCCTCAGATCTTTTTTTAGTTTCTCCTGTAGCTTTAGCATAAGCTTCAACAAATTCTTTTTTTGACATTTTTGCCTCCTAAAAATTTTAAGTTGTTATTTACACATTTTGCAAATAATCAATCTACACTTGTATTTTAACCTTTTTTTGAAATTTGTCAAGTAAAATTATTGTTTTTTACTATTTTTAATTGAAAATTAAATTTTTACTTATTAAAAAATAACAATAAACTTTAATTTTATAAAATTTTTTTAAGTTAATAATAAAATTTTTTGCCTTTTGATTTACAACTATTTTTGAATTATATTTCTTTTTCTTGAAATTATTTTTATAATTTCATTTACTGCAAAAGGAATTAATGCAAATAAGATCACTATATCCCAATCTACCAATTTTATTTGTGTAACTTTAAATATATTCGATATTGAAGGGATAGAAGTCAATCCTACCTGTAATACTATTCCTGTAATAATAGAAAGAATTAAAAATTTATTTTTAAAGAATCCTACTTCAAATATAGTTTTTTTACTGTTTCTCATTGTCAATGAATAAAACAATTGAGATACTGTCAATACTATAAATGCCATTGTTCTACCGTATGTAAGAGCCGTTTCAGCTTCAGGGGTATTATTATTGAACAACTCCGATATTCCGAATCCGTGTTCATTTATCCCTATATAAAATGCAAAAAGTGTCAAACTTCCTATAAGTATTCCTGCGATAACGGCTCTCATTCCTGCACCTTCGGCAAAAAAACTTTCTTTAGGATTTCTCGGTTTTCTTGTCATTACTTCTTTATCTCCGGGATCCACTCCAAGTGAAATAGCAGGCAAAGTATCAGTTACAAGGTTTATCCATAACAACTGTATCGGCAGTAAAGGTAACGGCCAGTTAAATAATGTAGCTGCAAATACACACATAACTTCTCCCAGATTACATGAAAGCAGGAACATTATAGTTTTTTTAATATTATTGTATATATTTCTTCCTTCTTCTATAGCAGTGACTATTGTTGTAAAATTATCGTCAGTCAAAATCATATCACTTGCACCTTTGGATACATCGGTACCCGTTATTCCCATTGCTACACCTATGTCGGCGAATTTTAATGAAGGTGCGTCATTTACTCCGTCTCCTGTCATTGAAACAATATTTCCGTGATCTTTGAACGCTTTTACTATTTTAACTTTATGTTCCGGAGAAACTCTTGCAAATACTCTGTATTTATTTATATCTTCAGCAAACTTGTCCTCAGGAATTTCATCTATTTCCGCTCCGGTTAAACTTTGGCTTATATCTGTTGCTATTCCCAACTCTTTTGCAATGGCAACTGCTGTATTTTTATGATCTCCTGTAATCATAACAGGGGTTATTCCCGCTTTTTTGGCTTCAACAATAGAAGCTTTTACTTCTGTTCTAGGAGGGTCTATCATTCCTACGATTCCCACCACAACAAGATCTTTTTCCATTTCTTGGGCTGAAATAATACTGTCTGTATCTTTAAATGCCACACCTAAAACTCTTAATGCTGTATCAGACATTTCTTCCGCCGCTTTCAATATTTTATTTTTCATTTCTTCAGTTAAAGGAATAATCTCACCGTTTACAAATATTCTGTCCGATTTTGTAAGAATATTGTCAATAGCTCCCTTTGTGTGAACTCTGTACCCGTTTTCTTCTTCATTTAACGTAGACATCAGTTTTCTGTCCGAATCGAAAGGATTTTCTCCTACTCTTTTATACTCTGTATTAAGTGTATTTTTCTCAAGATTGAATCTATCTCCCAATACTACCAGTGCCACTTCTGTAGGATCTCCTACATCCTGTCCCACGTCAATTGATGCATCGGAACAAAGTACAAAAGATCTGATTAATTCTTTTTCATCTTTATTCGCTTCAAAATCTCTTCCTTCGGAAGGCACATCCCTATGATTATCAAGAGTGTATATTTTCACTACTGTCATCTTGTTTTGTGTTAATGTTCCCGTTTTGTCGGAACAGATTATGTTTACTGCCCCCAAAGTTTCCACAGCAGGAAGTTTTCTCACGATAGCGTGTTTTTTGGACATTCTCGTTACACCCATTGAAAGAACTATGGCAACAATAGCCACAAGACCTTCAGGTATCGCTGCAACTGCAAGACTTATAGAAGTCATAAGCATATCAATCCAGTTTCTTCCTTGAAAAAGTCCTATTACAAATATAAAAAGACATATTCCTATCGCCATGTATCCCAACGTTTTTCCCAACTCATCGAGCTTTATCTGTAAAGGTGTCAATGTATTTTCATCTTCATCAAGTATTTTTGCTATTTTACCGATTTCAGTATCCATGGCAGTAGCTACGACTACTCCTTCTCCTCTTCCGTAAGTAGCCATTGTAGACATAAATGCCATATTTTCTTTATCTCCGAGAGGAATTTTTTCATCTTCTGCAATAAAATCGGCATTTTTTTCGGTAGGAACAGATTCTCCTGTTAAAGCCGATTCTTCTATTTGCAAATTGGCACTTTCAATAAGTCTTATATCTGCCGGTATAAATCTTCCCGCATCAATTATAAGTATATCTCCGGGAACCAAATCTTCAGAATTTATTTCTATAATTTCCCCGTTACGTCTTACTGCACTTTTGGGAGTCGTCATTTGCTGCAGAGCTTCCAATGCTTTTTCCGCTTTAGATTCCTGGACTACTCCTACTACCGCATTTATCAATACTACTGCTAAAATAATTATCGCATCGGTTACCCCTTCCAAACCGTGAGCAACTATATTAATCACAGCTGCCCCTATAAGTACATAAATAAGAACATCCTGTAACTGACCTAAAAACAGTTGAAATATGCTCTTTTTAGGCTTCCCTTTTAATTTATTCTGTCCGTATTTTTCAAGTCTTTTATTAACTTCATCATTTGTCAGTCCTGTTTTCGGATTAACATTCAGTTCTCTTAATACTTCTTCCTGTGATTTCGTAAACCACATATTTCGTCCACCTCTTTCTTAATCATTGTCTTATTATTATATCCGATTTATAATCTTTTAGCAACTATAAAATATTCAATTTTTGAAAAAAACCGATTCTACAAAAAAATTGATACAAAAATCTTCATAAACAAATTTTTCATATCAATTTCTTTAAAATTTAAAATTATTTTCCGTATGTAGAAAACATCTTTTTAAAAGTATCTCTGAATGTTTTCGAGTTTGCCAACTTATAGTCTGCTTCTGTAAGCTTTTTACAATTTTTTACATAATACGACTCATAAAGATAGTTTTTTCCTTTTTTAGGATTTTTTTCTCCCATTTCATCTAATGCTTCATTTATATCATTCAACATAGCTTTTACATCATTATCCGGGTTTGACAGTTTATCTCCTTTTCCGTCTTTATTATAAGACATCTGCATAATCGTAGTACCTATTACCGTACAAATATTTCCCGTTTTGTAATAATCATCTCCGAAAAATTCCTCCCAATCTTCAGAACTCTCACCAACTAAAATACCGTCATCATTTATTTTCATTTCTCCGAAACTCACTACTGAAATTATTACAAAAAACAATGTTAATAATACTTTCATCTTCTTAAGCATAAAAAAACTCACTCCTTTATTATTTTAGAATGAGTTATTATATCATATGAAAATAATATTTTCTATACTATTTTTTAAAAGTTTATTGTTCGAGTATACTTTCTAATGCCAATTCTACCATTTCGTTGAAGTCTGATTGTCTTTCTTTTGAAGAAGTAGCTTCTCCTGTAACAAGAGAATCACATATTGTCAGTAAAGTTAAAGCATTCACTCCAAATTTGGCAGCAGTAGTATATAATTGTGCCGTTTCCATTTCCACACACAGTACTCCGAATTTTGCCCATTTTTTCCAGTGTTCAGGTTCATCGTCATAAAAAGTATCAGTAGAAAGTATATTTCCCGCCCTTATATTGATTTTTTTTAATTTTGCTGTTTTATATGTTCTGAATAATAAATCAGGGCTTGCTGTAGGTGCGTAATCTGCACCGTTAAATCTTAGCTTGTTTATATTCGACTCTGTTGACGAAGAAATTGCCATAACTATATCTCTTACTTTTAAATCTTTTTGGAATGAACCTGCAGTTCCTACTCTTATCAAATTCTTAACTCTGTATTCAGTTATAAGTTCATGAGAATAAATTCCTGTTGAAGGAGTTCCCATACCTGTCCCTTGTACTGATACTTTTTTTCCTTTATATGTTCCTGTAAAGCCTGACATTCCTCTGACACCATTATACTGCATTACATTTTCAAAAAAAGTTTCCGCTATGTGTTTTGCTCTCAAAGGATCTCCCGGTAATAATATTGTTTCTGCTATTTCTCCTCTTTTCGCTTCTATATGGGGTGTTCCCATTTTTCTTTCCTCCTGAACAATTTACAAATCTTCCGGTCCGAACGAATAAGGCAACAACTCGTCTATAGACCAGATTTTATACTTTTTATCTCTATTTGTTAGAATAATAACTGTGTCTTTATCGGAAAATTCCGATATAAACTGTCTGCATGCACCGCAAGGACTTATCGGCTCAGGAGTTCCTCCTGTTACTATAAGCAGCTTGATTTTTTTCATACCTTCGGTTACGGCTGTGGGTATTACATTTCTTTCGGCACATATTCCCACTCCATAAGAAGCATTTTCCACATTCACGCCTTTAAATTTTTTTCCGTTCTGATCTATCAGCAAAGCAGCTACAGGAAACTTGGAATAAGGCACATAAGCCCTATCCAATGTTTCGTTTGCTTCATCAATATAGTCGGATATTTCTTTTTCAGTCAATTTTATTTTTCCTGTCAATTCTTTCATTTTTATCCCCCGTTTATTACAAGTTTAAAGCACTTTCCAATGCTACTTCTATCATATCGTTAAATGTAAGTTGTCTTTCTTCTGCAGAAGTTGCCTCTCCGGTAACTAAAGAATCACTTATTGTAAGTAATGTCAAAGCATTTACTCCAAATTTTGCTGCAGTTGTATATAGTTGAGCAGTTTCCATTTCTACGCACAACACTCCGAATTTTGCCCATTTTTTCCATGCTTCAGGCTCGTCTCCGTAAAAAGTATCACTCGTAAGAACATTTCCCGCTTTCATGCTGAGTCCTTTAGCTTTTCCCACTTCATATGCTTTAAATAACAAATCTGCACTTGCAGTAGGAGCATAATCTGCACCGTTAAATCTCAACTTGTTTATAGCTGAATCTGTTGATGCCGCCATTGCTATAACTACATCTCTTATTTTTACACTTTCCTGAAAAGAACCTGCAGTTCCTACTCTTATTAAATTTTTACATCCGTATTCATTTATCAATTCATGAGAATAAATCCCTATCGAAGGCACTCCCATTCCTGTTCCCTGAACGGAAACTTTTTTTCCTTTATAAGTTCCTGTAAATCCTAACATTCCTCTGACATTGTTATATTGTACTATATCCTGTAAAAATGTTTCCGCAATGTATTTCGCTCTTAACGGATCTCCCGGTAATAATATTGTTTCTGCTATGTCTCCTTTTTTTGCTCCTATGTGTGGTGTTGCCATGTTTTTACCTCCTAAAATTTTTTATTATTTATTTTATTTTTTACTGCTTTTTTCTTTTTTACTTTCGGTGCAGGAAGTTCCTCATACATTTTTTCAAATAACTCCCTGTATTGCTCTTTATTTTCAGGATCTTCAATCAAAATCATCTTTGATCCTCTCTCATAAGGCAATTCAAGTTTTGCATCAGATAAAAGATTTTTTGAAGCATTTGTTACTTTTATCAAAAATCTGTCATCGTATATTCCTCCGATAACCTTTTTACGATAATAAATAACATATTCTCCCATCATATATCTGTAAGTTATTTCTTCCAAATCAGATAATTGCTCCAAAATAAATTCGAGATATTCTTTACTTGAAGGCATATTTTTCTCCTTTTTTAATAATCAATCCCATTTTTACAGAATCTTTAATTTCCCGATTCATTGATTCCAGTATCTTTTAATTACCATATCTTCTTTTGGGCTTCTTACTTTACAAACTATGTTATTTTCCAATTTATATTCATAAACATTTAAAATCAAGACAAAACCTCCTATTATTCATGCTCCTTACAGGAAAGTTCTTCAACTTCAAGTTTAAAAACACATACAGAGTTTATCATCCTTTCATCAAATTTCCATTCGGATTTTTCAGTATTATGCTTCATAAGTTCCAAAAGTCCTTTTAATTTCTCTTCGTAATCTTCTATAAAAGTTACTCTGCCGTTTCCTATAACACTCTGAAATGCCGAAGTATAAGTACATGCAACATCTTCATTTTTAAAATATATTTTATGATTTGTGTCAAGCTCAAATCCCACGTAATTATTTACTTTCAATATATCATATTTTCTTCCTGTTTTTGCACCGTGAAAATAAAATGTATACTTCCCGTTTTCTTCTGTAAATCCGAAATTCAGAGGAACTATATAGACTTTTCCGTTATCATTTAATCCCAGTCTGCAACAGTCACATTCAGAAATAATTTCTTTTATTTTTTCATTATCTGTTATTTCTCTGTCTTTTCTTCTCAATTTTCCCTCCTTAGATTGAACCCAATTAATCAAATACTGCTTCCCACGTGTCGGATTTATATGCTTTAAAACACATTTTTATTTGCTTTTCAGTATTTCTGATTTCTGACAATTCAGGTAACTCATCTAAACTGAAATATTTTCTTTCGGAAGTTTCTATATTTTTTACAAATTCTCCTTCATTTTCTTCATCTAAAGAGCAGAGAACAAAAATTTTACTTATTCCGTAAGGCACCTGACCCAGTCCGCATCCGAAATTATTTTTAAAGCCGTCCTGAACAGCAATGATTTTTTTGGCAGTTACTTTCACTCCTGCTTCTTCTTTTACTTCCTTTTCAGTATTTTCTTTTATGGATAAGTATACGTCAACCCAGCCTCCCGGTAATGCCCATTTTTTATCTCTTTCTTTTACCATAAGTATTTTATCGTTTTTAAATACTGCGGCACGGGTATCCATTTTCGGTGTCTGATAGCCGACTTCATTGCAAAACATCATATTTACCTTCTCCAAAGAAACATCTCCTTTTTTTGCAAGAATTTCTGCCGATATTTCTCTTATTCTTGTATACCTTTCCACATCAAATACATCTTTTGCATAATTCAATCCTGCCTGTGCCAAACTTTGTAATTCCATTGCCCATTTCAGCCATTGTTCTCTGTCTTCCATATTAAGCCTTTCAAATCAGATTTTATAATATCTCCTTAGCAAAACTTCCTTCTTTTTCAGTTCCTAAAAGTATTTCTTCTATTGTTGCCGCTATATCTGCAAAAGTTTTTCTTACCCCTATATTTACATTCTTTTTAACTTTTTTTCCTGTTACAAGTATAGGGATATACTCTCTTGTGTGATCTGTCCCTTTATAAGTAGGGTCATTTCCGTGATCGGCAGTAATTATAAGGATTTCGTCATCTCTCAAATTTTTCTCAATTTCAGGCAGCCAATTATCAAACTCGATTAAAGCATTTACATATCCCTGAACATTTCTTCTATGACCGTAAACCGCATCAAAATCTACCAGATTTGTAAATATAAGTCCTTTCGTATTTTCTTTTAATGCCGCAACAGTTTTTTTAATTCCGTCAAGGTTATCCTGATTGGCTTTTCTGTTATCTGTAATTCCTTTTCCGTTGAACAGATCACTTGTTTTTCCTATTCCTACTACATCAAGTCCTGCTTTTTCAAGTCTTTCAAGCATGGACTCTTTAGGTGGATCAATGGAAAAATCATGTCTGTTGGCAGTTCTTTTAAATTCTCCGACTTTTTTTCCTACATAAGGTCTTGCGATTACCCTTGCAACAGGAGAAATTCTGTTACATATTTCCAGAGCGATTTCACAACCTTTGTATAACTCTTCAAGAGGTATTACATCTTCATTTGCTGCAATCTGAAACACAGGGTCTGCAGATCCGTAAACTATCCAATCTCCTGTTTTTATTTGTTCCTCTCCGAATTTATCAATAATCACCGTTCCCGAAGCAGGTCTGTTCCACAATACTTTTCTTCCTGTTTTTTCTTCAAATTCTTTTATGACTTCGTCGGAAAATCCATTTGAATAGTTAGGGAACGGTCTTTCTAAAGGTACACCTGCAATTTCCCAGTGTCCTGTAGTCGAATCTTTTCCGATAGATACTTCTACCGCCTTACCGTAAGCTCCTTCTGCTTCTTTTACAGCAGGAGTTCCTTCAATTTTAGTTATATTTCCTAATCCCAATTTTCCCATATTAGGTAAACTCATTCCGCCTGCAGCTTTTGCCATATTTCCTAATGTGTTTGAGCCTACATCATCAAAATCCGCAGCATCAGGTAATTCTCCCGCTCCGACACTGTCCAGGACTATTAATGTTATTCTGTTTATATCTTTCATTTTTTCATTCCTTTCGTTTTATTATATTTTAATTTTTTATAGAATTATTATTAAAAATATAGTATAATAAGATTAGCCTTCGCTCTGTTACGAGCAGAAAGGAGGTAAATCATGACTGAACACATCGTCATCGGTATTCTCTCATTAATGTCATTTCAGAATTGATTGTGTATTTTATAATCAGATTCATTGAAAAACATCATGAGAGGTAAAGAAAAAACCCCTGTAGCAGCAGGGATTTTTAGGTAAACATTGACTGAATACATCATTTACAAACTTATTATACCACATCTACAAAAAAAGTCAATCTTTTTTCACCCTGTTTTAATTTTATTATTATATTTTCATCTATAATTTTTTCATATTTTCCGATATATTTGAAAATCTGTTTCTCTTACAATGTCCAAACTCTGGTTATTTATTCATTTTGATTTTGAAATTACAATGATTTTATTTTAAATTTCTATTTTTCTCCAACAATCATTCCTTTTTGAATATATTCTTTTATTTTCATACCGTAACCCCATTTTTCAGCGTAAGCATCGGTTACTTCATCTTTTAAGATGATTATATTTTTAAAGCCTGATTTCTCTATTATTTTATATAATTCTTCCTCCGGAATCGCTCCTCCTACTCATGTACAATGCATTTTTTCAGATTTTCTCCATTCTTTCGGCAAATCTTTTTTCAATATTATATCGGAAATATAGAATTTTCCTCCTGATTTTAAAATTCTGTACAATTCATCATATGTTTTCTGTTTATCCGGCTCAAGGTTAATAACGCAGTTGCTTATTGCTTTATCTATACTGTTTGAATCAAAAGGCATATTCGTAAGAGTTCCTCTTCTAAATTCTATATTTTTAAATTTTTTCATATCCCTAATTTTTTCAGCTTTTTTTATTATGTCCTCTAACCTGTCCATACCGTAGAGAACACCTGAATTAGGATATTTCATTCTTGTCAAAAAGATATCTTTTCCTGTTCCACAACCTAAATCTATAAGAGTTTCTCCGTCATTTAAAATTAGATTCTCAAGAGGATTCCCACAAGAAAGCCCTGTGTCCGCTTCTTCAGGGAGTTGCTTTAACATTTCCTGATTATAACCCAAAGATTCGGATATTTTTTCGGGAGAAATATGTGTTTTATATTCTTTGTCGAAAATTTTTTGATAAAATTCATCGACTTTTTCTCTTATTTTTTCATTATCATTTTTATTTTTCATAATTTATCCCTTCAGCAAATAACAAAGCAAATTTACGGCATTAACAATTAATATTTTCCTTCTTCTACTTCTAATCCTTTTATTATTTCGATTCCCGAGCTTGTTCCGAGTCTTGTTGCTCCCAACTCTATATATTTTTGAGCAGTTATCAAATCTTTTACTCCACCGCTTGCTTTCACTTGAGCTTTATCACCTACTATCGATTTCATTAATTTTACATCATCAAAAGTTGCTCCTCCTGTTCCGAATCCTGTGGAAGTTTTTACGAAATCGGCTTTAGCATTTAGAGAAAGTTCACATGCTTTTTTCTTTTCTTCGTCTGTCAAATAGCAAGTTTCTATTATCACTTTCAACACATTATTTCCGATTGCTTCTTTTATTTCTCTTATTTCCTGCTCTACATAAGCGTATTCTCCGTCTTTCAAAGCAGCCACATTTATAACCATATCTATTTCAGAAGCACCGTCTTCTATAGCTTTTTTAGCTTCAAAAACTTTCACATCTTTGGACATTGCTCCCAAAGGAAATCCTACAACTGCTGCCACTTTGACATCACTGTCTTTTACCTGTTCATAGGCATATTTTACATTAGCTCCGTTTACACATACAGAAAAAAATTTGTATTCTTTTGCTTCGTCACATAATTTTTTTATATCCTTTTTTTGAGCTGTCGCCTTTAAAATCGTGTGATCAATATATTTATTTATTTCCATTTTTATTTTCCTTTCTTCACATTCAATTATTATTGACTATTCTATAATCTCCAAAATAGCTTTCTGCTTGTCGACTTTATCGGATTGTATTACGTAAGCATCTAAAATCATACTTCTTGAATTATTGACATTTTTATCATCGTTATAATAAATTTCGGCTATTTTTTCACCTTTATTGACTTTATCTCCGACTTTTTTCAATATTTTTATACCTACCGCATGATCAATTATATCTTCCTTAGTTGCTCTTCCGGCACCTATAATCATTGCAGCTTTTCCTATTTCTTCGGCTTTTATTTTTGAAACATAACCGTCTTTTTCAGAAAATACTTCTGTCATTGACTTCGGTTGCGGAAGTAAATTATAATCATTTACAAGGTTGCCGTTTCCGCCGCTTTCACTTATAAATTCGGACAGTTTTTTAAGAGCCGAACCGTTATTTATGACTTCTTCTATTTTAGATTTTCCTTCGGACAATTCCTTAATTTCTCCTTTAGCTTTTAATGCAAGGGAAGCAATAGCATAAACAACTTCTTTCAGATCTTCAGGTCCGTTTCCCTTCAACGTTTCAATAGCTTCTGTTATTTCATTGGCATTTCCTATAGAATATCCTAAAGGCTCGTCCATATTACTTAATACCACTTTTACTTTTCTTCCTGCACCTTTTCCTATTTCTATCATTCTTTTAGCCAGTTCTTTTGCATGCTCAATATCTTTCATAAAAGCTCCGTCGCCTACTTTTACGTCCAATATTATAACATCCGACTGAATAGCCAGTTTTTTACTCATAATACTGCTCGCAATTAAAGGAATACTAGGTACAGTTCCTGTTACATCTCTCAAAGAATAAAGTTTTTTATCTAACGGAACAATTTTATCACTGTATCCCATAAGTCCTATTCCTGTTTTGTTTGCTACAGAAACCAGTTCATCTCTTGTATTTGAAAATTTAAAACCGTCTATTGATTCAAATTTGTCAATAGTTCCGCCTGTGTGCCCAAGACCTTTTCCTGAAAGTTTTGCAGTTCCCATACCGAGTGCAGCCAATACAGGTGCTAAAACTACCGTTACTTTATCTCCTACTCCGCCGGTACTGTGCTTATCTACTAAAAATTTATCAATTTCATCAAATTTTATTATATCTCCCGAATCTCTCATTATTGTGGTAAATTCAAGTAATTCATCTACGGTCATGTCATTAAAGTAAGTCGCCATTAAAAATGATGACATTTGATAATCAGGAACATTTCCTTTTAAATATTCACTTAATAAAAATGAAATTTCTTCTTTTGTTAGTTCCTGTTTTTCTCTTTTCTTTTCTATTAAATCTACTACTCTCATGTTAATTTCTCCTTTCTTTTAGTCAATAAAAGCAGGACGTTAAATCCTGCTTTCATTTCTGTTCAAGACTTTTAAGATATTTTATTATAAAGTAGGTTTAACTACAATTTTTCCATCTTTTATATCTTGTTTTATTTGTTCTAATTTTTTGATATTTTCTTCACCGATTTTATCTTTTGTAAATTCAAATTCAGTAGTTCCTACACCGTCTTCTTTTATTCCGAATTCCTGAATTGTAGGTTGATATTTTCCTTCAAGAGTATCTTTAACTTCATTAAATACTGCATTGTCTACATATTTCATCATTGATGTCAATATTGTTCCCGGAGCTATTCCGTCCTGATTTGAGTCAACTCCTATTGCATATACATTTTTTTCTTTAGCAGCCTGGAATACACCTTGTCCGCTTGCTCCTGCAGCGTGATATACCACATCGGCTTTTTGTTGAATTAAAGTTTCAGTTTTTGTTTTAGCTGATGCAGGATCATTAAATGCACTGTTTCCACCTATATAAACTGATAATGTTTTTATATTAGGATTTACATATTTTGCACCTTGTTCAAATCCTGCCTGGAATTTTTGAATTAACGGAGATTCCATTCCACCGACAAATCCTATAGTTCCTGATTTACTCATCATTGCAGCCAATGCTCCTACAAGGAACGAACCTTCATGTTCTTTAAAACTTAATGAAGCTATATTAGGAACATTTTCGATTTTTTCATCGATAATAGCAAATTTTTGATCAGGGAATTGTTGTGCAACTGCCATAACCGAATCTTTCATTGTGAACCCTACACCGATTATTAATTGATATTCTCCTGTTTCAGCAAATTTTGTTAAAGCATCTTTTGCTTCAGTTGCAGGATCTTTAGGTTCATACTCATCAAAAGTAATTCCCAATTCTTTTTTAGCTCTTTCCAATCCTCTGAACGCAGCATCATTAAATGATTTATCTCCTTTTCCTCCTGTCGAATAAACAATAGCCACTTTTTTAGCGGCATCGGTTTTTTGAGCAGTTTCTCCACCGTCTTTTTTCTGTTCTCCTTCAGCAGGCTTTGATCCTCCACAAGCCACAAACAAAAGCAATGTAGCCATAATGCTGAAAATTGTAACAATTTTTTTCATCTTAAAATCCTCCTGTTTTTTTGTGTATATATTTATAATTAATTATACCCTATTTTTTTATTTTTTCAAATGATATTTTTGAATTTTGAAAATTTTTTTCATAAATTTCAACTGTTATTTAAGGCTATTCTTCCTCTTCGCCAAGAAAAATATACTCTATAATCACTTCACAAACTTCATTATTTTTATCATATCCGAAATACACCGGATATACTCCGTCTCCGAATCCTGTCTGAATCATAGGGACTGTCAAATCCGTTCCCGGAATTTTAAAATTAATCCAATCACCGTCTTCTCTTTGAAATTCAGGATTTTCATTATAACTTTTTTTAAATTCTTCAGCAAAAAAGTCATCGTATATATTTCCGTCAGGATTTTTCTCATACCACTCTTTCTCGAAATCGGCATAAGCATCTCTTGTTTTAACATCTACTATTGTTGCAAGTCCTGCATCTACAGCAAATCCAAAGAAGCTCCCTTTTTCAAGATCATCTTCTACAGCTTCATTGCCTATCATTGCTTCTCTGTATACAACAGCTTTTTCATCATTAAATTTTACTCTCGACAAAGTATATCTATAATGATCTTCTTCTATTTCGGCAACTAAAGTAACAAGTTTATATTTTCCTGTAGGAACTTCCTGAAAGTAAGGTAACTCTCTTTTATTAAGATAAACAAGAGGATCTCTCACTAATATTTTACCTGTAGGAAAATTTACTTCTCCCATATCAATATGAAATAACTTTTTACCGAAAATTTCCTCTTTCTCAAACAACTCTCCGTAATTTGTATCGGATACAAGTAAATCCTTAATTTCTTGATATCTTTTGAGCCATTCCGGTGTCATAATCTGCTTTTCCGTTCTCACTTTCATTCCCCCATTCAATAGAAAATTCCTTAAATTCCACCGACATTAAAATTCATCCTTTACAAACTCCCGCATTTTCGGAGTCGACACAGTCGCGTAGAACGCGGGTAGTGGGAGTATGAGGGCGGCAATGAGCCCTCATGAATTTTATTATTTCTCATAAGGCTGTCCCGAAGCTTTCGGTGCTTTAGCTTTTCCGACAAATCCTACCAACGCAAGTAGTGTCAATACATAAGGTATCATTGATAAAAACTGTTGAGGTATAGGCAGATTTATAGTTTTTGCATAATCTGCAAATGCCTGTCCGAACGCAAACAGTAAACTTGCAAGTATTGCTCCTATCGGATTCCATTTACCGAATATCATCGCAGCCATAGCCATAAATCCCCTTCCGGCAGACATATTATTTGAAAATGCAGGCAACATTACTGCTGTCAGATATGCTCCTCCAAGTCCTGCAAACATTCCGGACAAAATGACACTTATATATCTTATTTTATAAACATTTATTCCCACAGTATCAGCTGCAAGCGGATGTTCTCCGACTGCTCTTATTCTAAGTCCCAAAACAGTTTTAAATACTAAAAAGTGAGTTAATATTGCAAGTATATATATTATAGCAAGTACAACATATTTATCTGCCAATTTTTGAGCCGATGGTGTACTTCCTGCAACTCCGTATATGGTTTTTATGAGGAATGAAGTCATTGCCACAGCAAAAAGATTTAATGCAACCCCACTTATTATCTGATCGCCTTTAAGATTAATACTTATTACCGCATGAATCAACGAAATAAGTCCTCCTGTTATTACTCCGACAATTATTCCCAAATAAGGATTTCCTGTAGAAAGATTTACAACTGTTGTTGCGAATGCTCCGCTCAGCATTATCCCTTCAAGCCCTATATTTACAACTCCGCTACGTTCGGATATACAAGCTCCAACTGCAGTTATAAGTATCGGCGGTGCTATAATCAATGTCTGTTTTATTAAAAATATTAAAATAGCTAGTATATTCATTTATTTCTCCTTTCTCTTCGAGATAAAAAATTTGAACAGATTTTCCGAAGCTACAAATATTATTATCAAGGCTTGTATAATTAAAACTATTTCTTTATCCACCTGATATCTCAACTGTAATGTCTGTCCTCCTACATCAAGTGCCGCATAGAATATCGCAGCTATCAATATCCCGAAAGGATTGTTTTTACCTAATAATGCCACCGCAAGTCCTGTAAATCCTGCATCTCCCATTATCAGTTCAGTATATGCGTATTGTGCCGAACCTCCTAAAACTCTTTCAGCTCCTCCAAGTCCTGCACAGATTCCTGCAAGTCCCATTGCAAGAAACATCATATTTTTAGGGTTAATTCCTGCATTTTCAGCAACAGTTTCACTTAATCCTACAGCTTTAATTTCATAACCTTTTTTCATATATTTGAAAAAGAAATAAATTCCTACTACTACTAAAATTGCTATTATAAATCCGAAATTCAGATTCTGTTTTGTTATTTTGGCAAACAAAAGAGGCAATCTTGCACCTTCAAAAACTTTCTCCGATTGTGTATTTTGAGAAGTAGGATCCTTTAATATTCCGTTCAGCAAATAATTCTGAAAATCAACCATTATATAGTTCAGCATTATCGTACTGATTACTTCGTTTACTCCGAATTTGGATTTTAAATATCCTGCTATACCTGCCCATAAAAATCCTGCTGCCATTGCAACAATTAAAATTACAATCGTATTTCCTAAAAAATAATTTCTGAATGTAACAGCCCAAAATGTTGCTGCAAGCCCTCCTGCTATCATCTGTCCCTGAGCTCCTATATTGAAC
This sequence comes from Pseudoleptotrichia goodfellowii, assembly GCF_007990505.1. NCBI lineage: Bacteria > Fusobacteriati > Fusobacteriota > Fusobacteriia > Fusobacteriales > Leptotrichiaceae > Pseudoleptotrichia > Pseudoleptotrichia goodfellowii. Next base: position 1,342,051 of record NZ_AP019822.1, read on the forward strand.
AATCCTGCTTTAAAAGCGACCATCGCTGCAAGTGCAGAAAATATAAGAGGAGTTGCTGTAAATAATGTTTTTGCAAGCCCTCCCATAAAAGGAGCTCTTGCCGAGCTTCTGTAAAAAGCGGCTTTTGCCATATCCGTATATGCGAGTAAAGGATTTACCCCCTTAGTCATCATTACTATTCCACCGATAACTAAAGCAATAAAAACTGCTATTATTGACGGTAAAAATTCTTTTAACTTCTTAGTCATCTAATTTTCCTCCTGCCATTAATATACCTAATTTCTCCATTGTTGCGTCTTTTCTGTCAAGCACTCCGACTATTTTTCCCGAATACATAACCGCTATTCTGTCGCTTAATGCCATTATTTCCGACAATTCCGCAGAAACAAGCAATATAGCTTTTTTCTTTGTTTTTTCATTTAAAATAGTGTTATGTATCATTTCAATAGCTCCTATATCCACACCCCTTGTAGGTTGTGCCGCTATTATAAATTTATTTTCTCTTTCAAGCTCTCTCGCTACAACAACTTTCTGCTGATTTCCTCCTGAAAGTCCTCCAAATTTGATTTTTCCGTCTAAAGGTCTTATATCGTATTTTTCCATATTATCTTTTGTATTTTTTTCAATTACCGAATAATCCATTAAAGCACCTTTAGAATATTTATCCTGTAATCCCAGAGCCATATTTTCTTCAATAGTAAAATCATCTATTGTTGCTCTTTTATGTCTGTTTTCAGGAATATGCGATAATCCTTTTTCTTTTATAAACTTCGGAGTTTTATTTTCAAGACTTTCTCCTGCAACAGAATAAGTTCCGCTTTCTATTTTTGCCAGTCCGGCTAAAGCCTCGATCAATTCAGTCTGTCCATTTCCTTCGACTCCTGCAATTCCGAGAACTTCTCCTTCTTTTATATCAAAAGAAACTCCTTTAACTTTTTCTATTCCGTTTTCTCCACGAACAGTTATATTATCGACTTTTACTGTTGTTTCTCCCAATTTCACATCAGGTTTTTTTACTTCAAACAGAACTACTCTTCCTACCATCATATTTGCTATTTTTTCTTTTGTAGCCTCGGAAGTTTTAAGATTTCCTACATCCTTACCTTTTCTTATAACAGTTATATTATCGGACAATTCAAGAACTTCGTGAAGTTTATGCGTTATAAATATGATTGTCTTTCCTTCTTTTACAAGGTTTCTCATTATTGCATAAAGTTCTATAACTTCCTGAGGTGTCAACACAGCACTCGGCTCATCGAATATAAGAAGTTCTGCACCTTTGAAAAGTATTTTCAGTATTTCTATTCTTTGTTGAATCCCTACCGATAAATCTGAAACTTTTGCATTGGGATTAATGTTCAGATTATATTTCTCCGAAACTTCGATTACCTGTTTTCTTGCAGTTGCCAAGTCAAAAAATGCTCCGCCTTTTCTCGGCTCAAAACCTAAAACCATATTTTCCGCAACTGTCAATGGTTCTACAAGCATAAAATGCTGATAAACCATCCCTATTCCTAAATTTGCAGCTACCGAGGGACTTGTTATATCAATTTTTTTACCTTTATAAAAAATCTCTCCCGAAGTAGGTGCATAAAGACCGTTTAAAATTTTCATAAGTGTAGACTTTCCGGCTCCGTTTTCTCCTACAATTGCATGAATCTCACCCTTTTTTATTTTCAGGGTAATATCATCATTAGCGACTATTTTCCCGCCTAAAAATTCTTTTCTTATGTTCTTCATTTCCAAAATATAGTCACTCATATTTCCTCCTACTTAAAATTTAAAACTATATGTTCAATATATATTGTTTTTAATAAAAAAAATCTGAAACATAATAATCGGAATTTGTTTTTAATAATTCCAAAACATTAACTTTTCTAAGAACTACATCTATTTTATAATCATTAAAATAATATTTTCCCGTTTTTCCTCCTATAAAAATAACGGTATTATTTTCATTATAAGTATACCCGTGAAATTGATTATTTTCAAGTAGTAAAATTTCTCTTTTTAATTTTAATTTGCTTTTTGATAAATCTTCTATTATTTTTTCAGGAAAATCCGTTAAATACAAATTATTTTTTATTTCAGGCAACAGTGCCTGATCTTCTATTTTTTCGGAAATTACAATATCTTTATCAAATTTATATACAGAATCGTCTTCAAATTTATTAAAATCGACATTATTATAACTTTCTTTTACAAAATATTCAAATTTCGAGTTTTCAAAATTTTGAACTGTTCTTTTTCTTTTCTGTTTCAATTCTGAAATTAAAAATTCCTTATCCAGTTCCGAATAAACATTATCCGGATTGAAATCCTTTTTCCCTAGCAGTTTATACAACACATAAATCTGTCTGTTTAAATATTCCTGATCCGTTCCCGCATACTGATTTACATTCAATCCTTTTGAAAGTCCTGTCAATTCCTGTCTGTCGTATTCCTCAAGAGAAGAAGACGGCAACTCCAGAACTTTTTCTTCTTCGGACATTTCATCAATTTTTATTTTTTGTATATCATCATAAAAACGTTTTTCCAGCAATACTGAATATTTTTTGTTCTTATCGGATTTTTCCAATACTCTGTTAAATTCATTGTAAAAATCATTTTTCCCAAAAATATCTGTCGGGTAATTCAATTCAAATAACTTTATTTCATATCTACCGGGAATTACCTTTCGTGTTTTTTCTTTCCCGTTTATAATCACTTTCACTTCTTTGAATTTGGGCTCTTCTTCTTCTTTAAGTTTTATTTCGGATCTTATTTTATCAAATATTCCGAAACCGAGCATATTCATCATTATCATTGAAATCAATATTAATTTTTTCAAGATTTTCCTCCCTCTCTGAAAATCATTTTTTCTTTCATAATTATAACATTTCCTTTATAGATATCGCCACTTTCTCAGGCACTATTTCTGTAAGTTCTTCTATTGTCGCATTTCTTATAGTTCCTATTGTGCCGAATTTATTTATAAGTTCTTTCTTTCTTTTCGGACCTATTCCTTCAATATCATCCAATGCACTTTTTATATTTCTTTTACTTCTTAATTTTCTATGATGAGTTATACCGAATCTGTGAGCTTCATCCCTCAATCTTTGAAGTATTTTCAAAGTTTCATCGGTTTTTTCAAATATATAAGGCTCGCTTTCGTAACTTTTAAAAATTTCCTCTTCTCTTTTAGCGATACTTATAATATCTGTAAACTCTATCTTGCCTAACTTTTCAAGAACATCCACCGCAATTCCCAGCTGTCCTTTTCCTCCGTCTATAAGAATGAGATTGGGAAATTCTTCTTCGGACAGCTTTGAATATCTCCTTGTCAATGCTTCTCTCATCATAAGAAAATCATCAGGGGTGTCTTTCACAGTTATCTTAAAATGTCTGTATTCTCTCGGTTCAACTTCACCGTTTATCGCCACAGTCATTGCCGCCACGGCATCTTTCCCCTGAATATTTGAAATATCAAAACATTCTATTCTTTGAGGCTGCTCCTTTAATTGTAACTCGATTTTTAATTTTTGCAACCCTTCCTGAACAATTTTTTTCTGTCTGAAGTGTTTTCCAACTTCTTCTTTCAGGTTCAAATACCCCATTTCCAATAGCTGCTGACGTCTACTATTAATTTTCGGAAAATGTAATTTAATGTCTTTTTCCTTTTCAATCTTAGCCCATTCTTTTATAAGTTCTTCATTTTCATTGTATTTCACATCACTGATTATATTTTTGGGAATGTTCCGCTTTTCATAATAAGATGTTACAAGCCTTTCAAACAGGTTGTCCTCATGTCCTCTTTCAAGAGAAATTTTTATATGATTTTTATTTATTACTTTTCCTTCCCTTATGTTCAGCACACATAAAAACACCATTTCACTCGTTTCTTCAAAAACAAATACATCTTCGTCTATTTCCTTGCTGTATTCAATAATTTGAGTTTGCAGCAGTTTCTTCAGTGCTTCTATTTTGTTTCTCTCGGCTAAGGCTCTTTCAAACTCCATATTATCACTGAATTTTTTCATTCTTTTTTCAAGTACGTCAAATATTTCCGTTCTCTGTCCTTTCAAAAAGTTTTTGAAATTGTCCACATTTTCGTTATATTCTTCTTCTATATCTTTGTATTTACAAGGAGCCGTGCACGTATTCATAAAGTATTTCAGACACGGTATTGTAACCTTTTCCATACTTCTTTTACAATCTCTTACCGGAAATATTCTCAGCAAAGTTTTTACCGCAAAAAATATTCCCGAAGGATATGGTCCGAAATAATCGGCTTTTTCATTCAATTTTTTTGTACTTCTCACTATTTCTATTTTTGGAAATTTCTCCCTCGTAAACTTAATATAAGGATACGTTTTTTCATCTTTTAATAAAATGTTATACTTAGGTCTATATTTTTTTATAAGATTATTTTCCAAAATAAGTGCTTCAACTTCGGTTTTACATATAAAAAACTCTATATCATCAATATTTTTAACGAGTTCAAGTGTTTTCACATTATGAGAATTTATATTTTTAAAATACGAAGAAACTCTGTTTTTCAGATTTTTCGCTTTTCCTACATAAATAATTTTCCCGTTTATATTTTTCATTAAATAAACACCGGGACTGTTCGGCATATTTTTGTACTCTACCGGCGGTTTTATTTTTCCCATTTTTTCCTCTTTTTTGAAATTTTAGCTTATTTCAAGTTCATCTCCGACTTCCCTATGAAATTTCGTAATTTTATAATCAAATCTCTTTGATAAATCTTCATACAGTCTGTTTACAAATGTTGCCGAACGGTGTTGTCCTCCGGAACATCCGATACCTATTCTCAAATGGGATTTCCCGTCCTTTTCATATTTCGGTATCAAATAAACGAGCATATCATAAAGAATTTTATAAAATTCCCGACTTTCCTCCAATCCCATTACATAATTGCTGACATCGGGATGATTTCCCGTTTTTTTCTTCAAATCTTCTATATAATAAGGATTCGGCAAAAATCTTAAATCAAACATTAAGTGCATATCCAAAGGAATACCGTATTTGAAACCGAAAGAAGTCAAATTTATACTTAATTTAGTCATTTTTCCCGAAAATTCTTTTTGTAAAATTTCCTGAAATTCTTTTACTGTAGTAGAACTTGTATCAATTATTATGTCCGCTTTAAGCATAAAATTTTTTATAATATTTCTTTCTTCTTCTATGTTTTCCAAAAGCGTGTCATGCTCATTAAGCGGATGTTTTCTTCTGGAAAGCTCGTATCTGCTAAGTAGTACATCAGTTCTGGCATCCAGATAAATTATCGTATAATCTATTTTCAAATCGTCCAAAAGTTTCATCTGTTTATGAAACTGAGTTATAAACTCCTGATTTCTTATGTCAATAGCTACTGCAACTTTATCTCTTTTTTCACTGCTTATGAATATTTCGTTCAGATATTGAAACAAATTTAAAGGAAAATTATCAATACAGAAATATCCTCTGTCTTCAAAAAAATCCATAGCCTGAGACTTTCCTGCACCGCTCATTCCTGTTATTATAACAAGCTGTTTTTTGACATTTTTTTCCATAATTTTTTTCCCCTTTCGAGACTCTCTTCATTTGTTTATTATATCACAATTTTTGATAATCTTACAAAAAAATTTCATTTTTTTAATATCCTATTTTTATACATTTTCTAAGAACACTAAAAGTTTTTAATGATACTATTAGCCATAACATACAATCAGTGAGGTGAATTATGAAAAATTTTTTTAAATTAATAGTATTTCTGCTTGTTTTACTAATAGGAGGAGGAACTTATTTATATTTTCAGAATCAGGTAAAAGTCCCTAATTCAATGATTCAGGCAGCAGTAAACTCAAAATTTCCTATGGAAAAATCCTATCCGTTAGGAAAAATAAAGTTATACAATCCTAAATCTCATTTTGAAAATGATAAGTTAATTATAGAAGCCGATTATATGAATGATGCCTTAAATGATAAAATCAGCGGAACTATGACTTTTGAAACTGATTTGAAATATGATTTAATGGATGCCAAACTTTATCTGAATGATTTTAAGTTGATAAAAGTTACAAAAGAAGGCAAAGAAATAGATATGGATAAAAAGCCTATTATAAGAACTGTTTTAAACTTCGCTTTCGGTCAACTGGAGAAAAAGGAACTGTTAAATTTAAAACAGGTTGAGAAATTTCAAATGATAAAGGATATTAAAATCGAAAATAACAAGGTTGTTGTTATAAAATAAGAAAAGGCTGTAAGAAATAGAAAAATATTCTATTTTAAAGCAGCCTTTACATTTATTTCGTATTTTTTGAATTTAATGCTCTTTTTATCATAAAATCCACATTCTCATTTTGATTTATCGGTAATATTGTTATATTCGGATTTTTATCAGCATAAACTCTGAATATTTCATCTGCAAATCCCTGCCCTATATTTTCTACCATTGAAAAATCTAAAACTATAGTTTTAAATTTATCAACATTCAACAATACTCTCCTTGCTTCCGATCGTGATATAAATTTTTGCCCCAGATATTCCTTAGCCAGATGCACTGTTATAGTTGTTTTATCAAATATGTAATCATTTGTATATTCTTTAAATACTTCGGATATTTCTCTATCTGTATCTTTTTCTATGATAAAAAGAACTTCTGTTCCTTTCACTTGCTTGTCTTTTTGAATTTTTTCGAAACTATAAATGTTGTGTTTATCTCCTGTATGAAATTCTTTATCAAATGACTTTATTCTAAAAAAATTTACTACTTTTGATACAAAAAATATACCTTCTCCACTATGTCTTTTAATGTCTGAAGTTAATTTTCCTTTTTGCAATTCAAAAATTGCCTGATTTTCATTTTCTAAATTATGACTTTCTTTTATTTTTTTAAATATCCCTATCCCGTTATCTTCTATACATATGAAAATTCTTTTATAATTTTCAGCATACAGAATACTTATTTCTTTTCCGCTAGAATGTTCTATAGCATTATTCAACATTTCAGTAAAAGCGTAGTTTAAAATACGTATTACATTTTCTTTTTTTTCCTTTTCATACTTGGATATCAGCTTCTCATAAATAATATCTTCTTCTAATTTATTATTTTTCAATAATTCAGAAAAACTTACATAATTTTTTAATTCAAAAATATTTTTAGATTTTTTTTCAATTATATCTGCTTTCAAAAATTCTTTTATATACTTAGATAGTGTTTGACGGCTTACTTGGTACTTATCAGGGACTTTTTGATAAGGATTTTCTCCTTTGTCTATAATTTCAATAATATAGTTTTTTATTTCATTCTTATATTCCTTACTAAATCCCATTCCTGATACCTCCTATTTAATAATATATATTCATTGTAAACTTATTTAATTTTTAACACTTTAAAGTTTACATTAAGAGTATACTTTATTTTACCACCGTTGTCAATTTTCTCTCAAAACGTGTTTTTTTATATCTAAGTAACACTTTTTATAATTTTTCCTACTTCTTACCCCACAACTTCTCCAATCTCTCGTTTGCCGCATTCTCAAATTTATTATCTCCATGCTCGTAAAACTTTATTTTTTTTGTCATATAGTCCTGTTTTACAAAATGTTCAGGATAAGAATGAGGATATTTATAATCCTTAGCTCCAAGTTTTGTCAAATGTTTGGGAACTTCCTGAATCTTATCGTTTTCAATGTGACTAATTGCATTGTCAATAGCTAAATAAGCCGAATTGCTCTTAGGAGATAATGCCAAATAAATAGCCACTTCCGACAAAATTATTCTGGCTTCGGGCATTCCGATTTCTTTCGTCGCTTGCATCCCTGCAGTGGCTATCGCCAAAGCCTGAGGATTTGCAAGTCCTATATCTTCCGATGAAAGTATTACAAGCCGTCGGGCAAGATACATCGGATCTTCCCCTCCCGACAGCATTTTCGCAATCCAGTAAACTGCAGCATCAGGGTCGCTTCCTCTTATACTTTTTATCATTGCCGAAATCGTATCGTACTTATCTTCGGTTTTATGATAAGATTTTTTTGTATTCAAAAATTCTTTCACTTCTTCCAAAGTGAAGTTTACTCCTGTATTTGAAAGTAATTCCAGAACATTTATAGCCTGTCTTGCATCCCCTTCTATTATCTCCGAAATATATTCGAGAATTTCTTCGGAAAAATTGAATTTTTCTTTTTCATTTATATTTTTCAAAATTTTAAATAAATCTTCTTTGCTCAGTTTTTTAAATTCAAAAGCCATACATCTTGATAAAAGAGCATTATTTAAACTGTAATAAGGATTTTCGGTAGTAGCTCCTATCAGAATAATATTTCCGTTTTCCAAATCCTGAAGCAGAGAATCCTGCTGTAATTTATTGAATCTGTGAATTTCATCGAAAAATAGTAGAGTCTGTCTTCCTTCAATCCCGAATATTCTTTTTGCTCTTTCGGACAACTCCTTAATATCCGAAACCGAAGACTTTATAGCATTCAAATATTCATAATTATAATTCATTCTATTTGCGATAATTTCGGCAAGAGTTGTTTTTCCTGTTCCGGGAGAACCCCAAAATATTGAATTCATAAAAGTTCCTTTTTCAATAATTTTTCTTAAAACTCCCTTTTCTCCTACAATTTTTTCCTGCCCGTAAAAATCTTCCAGAGTTTTAGGTCTGTATCTGAATGCCAGCGGTTTTTTTTCATCATATAAATTTTCAAATAAATTCATTTTCTTTTCTCCGATACTTTTTATCTTTCAAATTTTAAAATGCTCTCAAAAAGAGAGCAGTTCTAATATTATGTTTCTACTATTTAATTTCTATTATATTTTGATTATTGTTATTATTCTTTTCGTTCATATATTTTACGTTTAGATATATGATACTATGGATTGATACAAATAATATCGAGACTACCGTTGAAACTATTCCTGAGATTATAGGACCTATTACCGAAATATAAACTACAGGTGTTATTATTAACCCACTACATATAGCTATTATAAATCCGGGTAAAATTATTCTAAGTCTATTTCCTGAAGATATTATTCCTGCATATTTATGAGTTTCACTGAAAGTCATATTTTCACTAACATATGAAGCAACAAAATAAGGGTATATTAGACTGTAAATTATAAATATAAGATTTAATCCCTGAATCCCCTGAAGTAAAGCAATAACAATACACTTCATCGTATTATTATTTGATTTTTCTTCCTCAAAACTTAAATCATCGACTTTATCAATAGAATGTATTACCTTTTGCAACAATAATGATGTAACAAATCCTGAAAGCACAGGAATTATATAACGTAGAGGAGTTTTTATGGTAAAAAATGTAGTAATACTCAATAATACCATAATTCCTACTAATATAACTTCTTTTTGCATTACTTTAGGAAACAGTTCAAAAGCTTTATTAAAATACTCTCCCATTTCCAGATATTTACCTGATAATGATTTTTTCAATTCTTCCATTTTATTTCTCCCTTCAAATCTTTTCTATATTCTACTACATTAACTCATAATAAACAAGTTATTTTAATAAAAATTCTATGCATGATTTAAAGGAATATTTTAAACTAATATTTCTTAATTATATATTCAAAAGCTCCAAGTGCCGCTTTCGCTCCTTCTCCTATTGCCACAACTATTTGTTTCTGCTTAACGGCAGTAACATCTCCCGCAGCAAAAATCCCTTTATTGCTTGTCATATTATATTCGTCTATTATAATTTCTCCCATTTTATTTAATTCTGCCAAACCTTTAACCAATCCGCTTTTTGGCGACAATCCTATTTCTATGAAAACGCCGTCTATTTTCAAATCTTTTTCAGTATTAGTTGCTCTGTCGAGATATTTCAAGTGTTCTGCAAATTGAGTTCCTTCAACTGATGTAGTTTGAGCATTTGTAATAACTTTTATGTTGTCTCTTTCGGATAATTTGTTTTGCAAAACCATATCCGCTTTCAATTCGGGCATAAACTCCAATAATGTAACATGTTTTGCTATCCCTGCTAAATCAAGAGCAGCTTCCACTCCCGAATTTCCTCCTCCGATAACTGCTACATCAAGATTTTTATAGAAAGGTCCGTCGCATGTAGAACAGTAGTGTACTCCTTTTCCGACGTATTCATTTTCTCCCGGAATATTCAACTGTTTCCATTCTGCACCTGTAGCTATTATTACAGTTTTTGTTTTGTAACTTTTTCCGTCATCAGTTACCAATACTTTATCTTTTCCGTCTTCTTTTATTTCTTTTACAAGATGTCCTTCTTTAAAGGCTATTTCGTATTCTTTCATGTGTTTTTCCATTGCCGCTGCAAATTCGGAACCTGTAGTTTTCGGAGTTCCTATTATATTCTCAATTTCGTTTGTATCTAATATCTGTCCTCCTACTTTCAGTCCTATCTGTGCTACAGAAAGTCCTTTTCTTACAGCATAAATAGAAGCCGACATCGCTGCAGGTCCTGTTCCAACTACAATTACATCATATAATTCATTTTCATCTATTTTTTTTAATTTTCCTTCTTCCAATGCTCCCAAGTTCAAATTAAAGTCCATTTTTCCTCCTAATTTATATATAATTTTTTTAATTTTGTAATGATTACAATATTTTTAATTTTAATATAAAATACGATATTTGTCAATAGTCGAAGCAGAATTATTCTATTAAATTCTTTTTATTATCTCCTGTATCTTCTGTTTCTGTTATTAATTCTTTATTATCGTTTTTTTCTGTCCATATATTCCACATTCAGATAAATAATTGCCTGCAGCATTATTTGAAAAATTATTATAACCGTCTGAATGATTAAAAAAAGTAAAATTCCAATACAAACACGGCTGTTAATAATACCTTTTCTTTTCCCAAACTTTTTTTAATAACTTAATCGCTTCTCCAAAATATTCATTCATTGTAAGAAGGCGACTTTCAAGTGTTTTTCTCAGTTCTCCCATACTTTTTCTCCCCTAGTTTTATTTTCCTTATTTTACAACTTTTTTCTTATTTTTTCAATTTTTAAATGTTTACTGTAGTGTAAACTGAAAAGCCTTCCTATTTTTAAAAAACCCGTATTTTCATAACTTAATACAAAAATACGGGTAAGAAGTATGACACTGCAAAGAATATAAAATTCAAAATATTATTCTTCGCAAGACAACATAACTATTCATTATTTAGTTTTTCGCTTTTATAGGTGCATCAGCTGTCAATTCTACCAAATGTACCATTTTTCCTAATTTTTCAGCATCATATCCCACATAAAAGTTTTTTACTCTTTTATTTACCGGATACAACTGATATCTATAAGTCAAAGGCACCTCTACTGCTTGATTTATGTAATATTCCTGCCATTTTATCAATGCTTCGGCTTTATAATTAGGATCTTCCAAAGTTTTCGGACTTGCAATTTCAGCCATAAGTTTATCGTTTTCGTCAGAAGCAAATCTTGTATAGTTAAACATTGCTTTACGTCCTGCCGTTCCATATGGATCAGGATCCGTATCTACTCCCCATGCAGCGAAATATACATCTATTTCAGGATCGTCAGCTTCCACTTTATCATAAAAACTGTTAAACTCTATAAGTCTTCCTGTTGCAAGTACCCCTTTTATCCCTATCTGTTTCCATTGTTGGATATAATATTGAGCTAATGGTTCTGCTATATCTCCTCCCGACATTGCAGCTATTTTTATTTCAAGAGGTTTTCCATTCTTATCTTCTCTGTATCCGTCACCGTCCACATCTTTGTATCCTGCTTCATCCAAAAGCTTTTTAGCTTTTTCCAGATTGTATTCAAATCCTTTGAAATCTTTAGGATAATATTTCTTAAATACAGGCGGCACAGAAGAAGTAGCTTTTTCTCTCAACCCTTCATAAAAAGCATTTACCATTTCTTCAGTACTTATTCCATATGCTAACGCCTGTCTTAATCTTAAATCACTCATTTTTTTGTCAGGATCTACAACATTTTCTCCTTTAGCTTTATCAAAATGTCCCATTTTAAATCCCATATAAGAATAATACAATTCTTGTCTTCCGAGCACTTCCAAGTTATCAAAATCTTTATATGTTTTATACAGATCTGTCGGTATATTTAAAGCAATGTCGTATTCTCCGGCTTTCATAGCGGCTCCTATTGTTTGAGAGTTTACTACCTGTATAATTACTTTTTCTATTTTCGGTTTTCCTCTGAAATAATGCTCATTGGCTTTCAGTTCCAAACTTTCTCCCTGTACAGAATTTGATATAGTATAAGGTCCTACTGTTACTATATTTTTTCTTATTTTATCGGATTTTTCCAAATCTTTTATCGGTACATCCTGTAAATAGTGTTTCGGTAAAGCGTATCTTAACAGTCCGTTTGTTGTAGCAGTGTATATTCCCTGTCCTAATTGCTTAAAGGTAATTTCTACAGTTTTGTCATCAACCTTTTTTATTCCTGAAATATTTGGAGTTTTTCCTGCATGATATTCTTCCATTCCTACTATTTTTGTACTTTCATCATTATATCTTATTCCCGTATAATCTTTATTTCCAAGAACTTCATAAGCATATATAACATCATCTGCAACTACAGGCTGTCCGTCAGACCACTTCATATTGTCTTTAATTTTTATCGTTACTTTTTTATTCGGAACATCCACAGCCAATGTCGCAATACCTGTATCTGTAACTTCAAAATTTTCATCGATGTCTAAAATATAACCGCCTACAAACCAGTCCAGAATATCTCCGTCATATCCGTCTTTATACATTGCATAGTTAAATATTCCTACAATAGGTGAATCTTTAACCATGGCAACTTTAAGTGTTCCTCCCGAAACGGCTTTACCGTCATTAGATGTTTCTGTCGGAAACTTAAATTCTTTTTTATCTCCGTTTCCTCCGTTACTTTTCTTTTCTCCCGGCCCGCAAGCCGTCATCAACACACACATAATAATCATAATCAGCACTGAACCTGCATTTTTCAATTTCATACCATCCTACCTCCAGTTTATTTATTGATTTTAATATATTTATTTGCTTGATTTTATCGGATCTTTAGTCGTTAATTCCCATTTATGTATTCCTTCACCTTTTTTAGCACTGTCACGTCCTATATAATAGTTTTTTACCCTTTTGTTTACAGGGATTATCGCATATCTGTAAGTCAAAGGTACTTCTACTGCCTGATTTATATAATATTCCTGCCATTTTTTATATGCTTCGGCTTTATAATTAGGATCTTCAAGAGTTTTCGGACTTGAAGTTTCAGCCATTAATTTATCATTTTCATCAGAGCCGAATCTTGTGAGATTAAACTGTGATCTTCTTCCTGCACTTTCTACAGGATTCAGATTTGTTCCTACTGCCCATGCGGCAAAGAACACATCTATTTCAGGGTCATCAGCTTCTAATTTTTCATAAAAACTGTTGAACTCCATAAGTCTTCCTGTACTTAATACTCCTTTTATTCCTATTTCTTTCCATTGTTGGATATAAAACTGTACTAACGGCTCAGCTATATCTCCACCTGCCATTGCTGCGATTTTTACTTCAAAAGGTTTTCCGTTCTTATCTTCTCTGTATCCGTCACCGTTTACATCCTTATATCCCGCTTCATCAAGGAGTTTTTTAGCTTTTTCGGTATTATAAGGGAATCCTTCTATATCTTTTGAAAAATATTTTTTAAATGCAGGCGGTACTGACGACGTTGCTCTTTCTCTTAATCCTCCGTAGAAAGCTTTTACCATTTGATTGACGTCAAGTCCGTAAATAAGTGCCTGTCTCAATCTTATATCTGCCATTTTTGCATTAGGATCTGTTATATTTTCATTTTTTGCTTTATCAAAATGTCCCATTTTAAATCCTACATAAGAATAATACAATTCCTGTCTTCCCAATATTTGTAAATTATCGTAATCTTTGTAAATGTTGTACTGATCCGACGGCATTTGTATAACCATATCATATTCTCCGGCTTTTAATGCCGCTGTTATTGTATTGGAGTTTACAACCTGAACTATTACTTTTTCTATTTTCGGTTTTCCCTTAAAGTAATATTCGTTGGCTTTCAATTCAAGGCTTTCTCCCTGAACTGCATTAACTATATTGTATGCTCCCAAACTTATAATTTTACTTCTTACTTTTTCCGATTTTTCCAAATCTTTTATCGGTATATCTTTCAAATAGTGTTTAGGCAATGCCGACCCTTGAAGTCCGTTTCCTATAGTGTAGACTCCCTGTCCCAATTCATTAAAAGATACTTCTACCGTTTTATCATCTATTTTTTTCAATCCCGATATAGTATTTGCTTTTCCCTCGTGATATTCCTTCATTCCTACTATTTTTACAGAATCATCGTCATATCTCGGTCCTGTATAATCTTTATTTCCTATCACTTCATAAGAGTATATTACATCATCTGCTGTCAAAGGTTGACCGTCAGACCACTTTATTCCGTCTTTTATTTTTATTGTCGCTTTTTTATTCGGTGCATTCACTGTCAGTGTAGCCGGTCCTGTATCTGTAACTTCAAAATTTTCATCTACATCAAATATTGAGTTACTGAAAAAGGAACTGACTAAATCCTGATCATATCCGTCTTTATTCAACTCTGAATAAAAAATTCCTACAAGTGGCGAATCTTTAACTATAGCCACTTTCAATACCGCATCTTTCACTGCGGGATCATTGTTCGATGTTTCAATCGGAAATTTTGAAGCATCTACCGCATCCTTTTCCGCATTACTCTTTTTATTTCCCGGTCCACAAGCTACCATTAATATACACATAATAACCATAATTAATGTCGACCCTGCATTCTTCATCTTCATACTGTCCTACCTCCGGTTTTATTTATTGATTTTGTTAATTAATTTTATCACTTTCCATACATTATATCAATCTTTTTTTATTTCATAAAAAAATGCCGATAAGCCTTATTTTATCGACATTTCTTTTAATTATTCCGTTTTTTGTATATTTTATATTTTTTATATAAATTTTATATATATTATATATAGGTCTTTATACAAAATTATTTACTTGCTTTTATAGGTTCTTTAGCTGTCAATTCCCATTTATGTATTCCTTCACCTTTTGTAGCTTCATCAAATCCTATATAGAAGTTTTTCAATCTTTTATTTACAGGTACCATTTCATATCTGTAAGTTAAAGGTACTTCAACTGCCTGAGGTATAAAATATTCCTGCCATTTTTTATATGCTTCGGCTTTATAATTAGGATCTTCCAATGTTTTAGAACTTGCAGTTTCCGCCATTAATTTGTCATTTTCATCAGAAGCAAATCTCGGATAGTTAAACATTGATTTTCTTCCTGAACCTTCTATAGGGTTTAAGTTTGTTCCTACTGTCCATGCAGCGAAGAATACGTCTATTTCAGGATCATCAGCTTTTACTTTTTCATAGAAACTGTTAAATTCTATAAGTCTTCCTGTAGATAACACTCCTTTTATCCCTATTTCTTTCCATTGTTGGATATAGAACTGTACTAACGGTTCAGCTATATCTCCGCCTGCCATTGAAGCAATTCTCACTTCAAAAGGTTTTCCGTCTTTATCTTCTCTGTATCCGTCACCGTTTACATCTTTATATCCCGCTTCGTCAAGTAATTTTTTAGCTTTTTCAGGATCATAAGGGAATCCTTTTATATCTTTTGAGAAATATTTTTTAAATATCGGAGGTACTGATGATGTTGCTCTTTCTCTTAATCCGTTATAAAATGCTTTAACCATCTGATCCACATCAAGTCCGTAAGCAAGAGCCTGTCTCAATCTTACGTCTGCCATTTTTGCATTGGGATCAGGTATATTTTCTCCTTTTTCTTTATCATAATGACCTACTTTGAATCCCATGTAAGAATAGTATAATTCCTGTCTTCCCAATACTTCCAAGTTATCATAGTCTTTATATACTTTATACTGATCTGTAGGTATTCTTAAAGCCATGTCATATTCTCCCGACTTCAAAGCCTGAGATATTGTATTGGAGTTTACAACCTGAACTACTGCTTTTTCTATTTTCGGTTTTCCTTTAAAGTAATTTTCGTTTGCTTTCAATTCCAAACTTTCTCCCTGAACCGAATTGGATATACTGTATGCTCCCAAAGTTACTACTTTACTTCTTATAAGTTCCGATTTTTCCAAATCTTTTATCGGTACATCTTTCAAATGATGTTTAGGTAATGCTGTTCCACGAAGTCCGTTTCCTAAAGTGTAGACTCCCTGTCCTAATTCTGTAAACGAAACTTCTACAGTTTTATCATCTATTTTTTTCAATCCTGAAATATTAGGTGCTTTTCCCTCATGATATTCTTTCATTCCTACTATTTTTGTAGAATCATCATTATATCTTATTCCTGTATAATCTTTATTTCCCACTACTTCATAAGAATATATTACGTCATCTGCAGTCAAAGGCTGCCCGTCAGACCATTTTATTCCGTCTTTTATTTTTATCGTTGCTTTTTTATTTGCAGCATCTACTGATAATGTAGCCATTCCTGTATCTGTAACTTCAAAATTTTCATCTACTTCAAATATTTGATTATTGAAAAATGTTTCCGCTATTTTTCCGTCAAATCCGTCTGAGTAAAGTTCCTCATAAAATACTCCTACAAGAGGCGAGTCTTTAACTATAGCTACTTTTAAGACCGCATCTTTTACTGCTGCGTCTTTATTGGATGTTTCTATAGGAAATTTTGAAGCATCTACTGCTTCGTCCCCTGCATTACTCCTCTTTTTCCCCGGTCCGCATGATATTAGCAGCATTAAAATAAACAAAGTCATTACTGTTCCGATTTTTCTCATTGCTTTACCTCCAAAATTTTTAATTATAAATTTTCTTTTAAATTTATTTACTTGCTTTTATAGGCTCTTTAGCCGTCAATTCCCATTTATGTATTCCTTCACCTTTTGTAGCTTCATCAAGTCCTATATAATAATTTTTTACTCTTTTATTTACAGGTACTACTCTGTATCTATAAGTTAGAGGCACTTCAACTGCTTGATCTATATAGTATTCCTGCCATTTTTTATATGCTTCGGCTTTATAGTTAGGATCTTCCAATGTTTTAGGACTCGCAACTTCAGCCATTAATTTATCATTTTCATCAGAAACAAATCTTGTAAGGTTAAATTGGGATTTTCTTCCTGCACCTTCTATAGGATTTAAGTTCGTTCCTACTGTCCATGCAGCAAAGAACACATCTATTTCAGGATCATCAGCCTGAACTTTATCATAAAAACTGTTAAATTCTATAAGTCTTCCTGTAGTTAATACAGCTTTTATTCCTATTTCTTTCCATTGTTGGATATAAAATTGTACCAATGGTTCAGCTATATCCCCTTGTGCCATTGCAGCTATTCTGACTTCAAAAGGTTTTCCGTCTTTATCTTCTCTAAATCCGTCACCGTCTTTATCTTTATATCCGGCTTCATCAAGTAATTTTTTAGCTTTTTCTTTATCATAAGGATAACCTTTTATGTCTTTTGAGAAATATTTTTTATAAACAGGCGGTACTGATGATGTTGCACTTTCTCTTAAACCGTCATAAAAAGCGTTTACCATTTGATCTTTGTCAAGTCCGTAAGCAAGAGCCTGTCTTAATCTTACATCTGACATTTTTGCATTAGGATCTGTTATGTTTTCTCCTTTTACTTTATCATAATGCCCTACTTTGAATCCCATATATGAATAGTATAAATCCTGTCTTCCTAATATTTCCAAGTTATCGTAGTCTTTATACACTTTGTACTGCTCATTAGGCATTTGAATAACCATATCGTATTCTCCGGATTTTAGAGCTGTTGATATTGTATTAGAACCTACAACCTGAACTACTACTTTTTCTATTTTCGGTTTTCCTTTAAAATAATACTCGTTAGCTTTTAATTCCAGACTTTCTCCCTGAACAGAGTTGGAAATAGTGTATGCACCCAAAGTTACTATTTTACTTCTTGATTTTTCAGATTTTGGCAGATCTTTTATAGGTACATCTTTTAAATAATGTTTAGGCAATGCCGATCCCTGAAGTCCGTTTCCTACAGTATAAATACCCTGTCCTAATTCTGTAAATGATACTTCTACTGTTTTATCATCTATTTTTTTCAATCCTGAAATATTAGGTGCTTTTCCTTCGTGATACTCTTTCATACCTACTATTTTTAAGTCTTCATCATTATATCTTATTCCTGTGTAATCTTTATTTCCTACCACTTCATAAGCGTATATTACGTCATCTGCAGTCAAAGGCTGACCGTCAGACCATTTTATTCCGTCTTTTATTTTTATTGTTGCCTTTTTATTCGAAGCGTCTACTGTTAATGTAGCCATTCCTGTATCTGTAACCTCAAAATTCTCATCTACATCAAAGATTTGACTATTAAAGAATGTTTCCAATATATATCCATCCGGACCATCTTCATATAATACCGGATTAAATAACCCTACAATAGGAGAATCTTTTACAACTGCCACTTTCAGTACCGCATCTTTTACTGCAGGAGCATTATTGGAAGTTTCTACAGGAAACTTTGAAGTATCGGCTTTTTCGCCTCCTCCTTGGCTTTTTCTTTCGCCTGGACTGCAAGCTGTCAATAACATTAAAACAAATAGAACTAAAATAGTTCCTGTTCTTTTCATCATTTTACCTCCAATTTTTATTTTATAAATTTATAAAAATTATTTATTCTATATTTATCCCAATCTTTGTCTTGCATCTGCGGCTCTTTTAAGTGCCTGTCCTACATAGTTTATACATAACATCATTACTAGTATTAATATTGATGCCGGCATCCAAATCCAAGGCTTTGAAGACAACACTTCAGGGTTTGTAGCATAACCGACCAGCGTTCCCAAACTTGGAATTGAAGGCGGTAATCCGAATCCTAAGAAACTTAATCCTGTTTCTATTCCTATATTTCCTGCAAAAGCCAATGTTGAATCCACTATAATAATGGAGCTTATATTCGGCAGCATTTCTCTGAATATTATTTTAAAATCACTCGTTCCCATAGTTTTTGAAGCGTGAACATAATCTCTTCTTCCTTCGGACAAAGCCTTACTTCTTATAAGTCTTGCAGTTCCTACCCAGTAAAATGCACTCATTATCATAATAAATGTAAAAATATTATATCTCGGAACTATTGTTATAAATACTATTACAAGCATCAGTGTAGGCAAAATCATAATAAAATCTATCAATCTCATTATAAGATCATCTACAACTCCGCCGTAATATCCGGCTATAAGCCCTACTATAATACCTAATCCTGAAGTCAATACTGTTACCGTAAATCCTATAATTATAGAGTTTCTTGCTCCTATTATAAGCTGTCCTAAAATATCACGTCCTCCATAATCGGCTCCAAGCCAGAATCCTTCTCCCGGTCTGGCATATTTATCAAGCAAACTTATCTTCATAACGTCTTCCTGATTTATAAGAGCTGCACTCACAAATATAATTACAAACAATGTTACAAGCAATATTACCGAGCCCATTGCCAGTTTGTCTTTTTTTAACTCTCTTAATATAATACTTATTCCTGTAGGTTTTTCACCTATATTTTGATTATCATTTTTTTTCTTCTTACTCATTTTACACCGCCTACTCTATTCTTATTCGCGGATCTACTATACTTAAGATAATATCCGACAATAAACTTCCCAATAATGTTAAAAATCCGAACAATAATATCAATGTCGTAACTACACTGTAATCTCTTGTAGAAATAGATGATATAAATAAGTTACCCATTCCCGGATAGCTGAATATCATTTCAATAAATATCGAACCGCTTAATAATCCTGTTATTGAATATCCGAAAAATGCAGCTATCGGCAAAATCGAATTTCTGAATATATGTCTTGAATAAACTACATTTTCAGGTACACCCTTACTTCTTGCAGTTTTTACATAATCAAGAGATTTCGCATCAATAACTTCATTTCTCAAGTATTGTATTGTTCCGGTTGTATTCAACAGTGCATAAGTTATAGCCGGAAGCATAATATGGTGTAACCTGTCTATAAAGTACTTGAATGAACCCGGTGTCAGCCCTATAGTAACAGACCCTGTTGTCGGAAACCATCCTAAAGTATACCCGAAAAGCCACACCATAATAAGTGATAAAACGAATGTAGGTATTGCATAACTCACATAATTGTAAAAAGTAACTCCTTTATCGATTAACGAGTTTTGATGTCTCCCTGCTATCATTCCCAAAGGTATCGCTATTGAATATGTAAGTATCATACTTAAAAGTGATAATATAAAAGTATTGTTTACCCTTTGTCCTACTAACGTACTGACAGGCAACTTATAAGCATAACTTAATCCGAAATCACCTTTAAAAGCTCTTGTCATCCATCTTATATATTGAACATGCCACGGATCATAAAATCCTGCTTTTCTTCTTAATTCTTCCAATACTGCGGGACTTGTTTGAGGTGTGATTAACCCTGTAAAAGGATCTCCCGGCATTTTTTTAGCCAGTATAAATATTAATATACTTAATATAAATAATTGAGGTATCATTACCAATATTCTTCTTAATACCGTTTTCCACATTTTACTGTTCTCCTCCTTTTACTTCATGTGCCAATGCCGCATAATGCGTATCGGATAATTTTTTCAAATCGTATACTTTTCCTTTTTCATCATAATATTCCAATTCATTTGTCTTATATTCTTTTTCTACTGCCAGTCTTTTCTGCTTATTGGCTTCCCGATGATTAGGATTTACTTCGGGAATAGCCGCAATCAGCCTTTTTGTATAAATATGTTGCGGATTTTCATATATATCTTTCTTTTCTCCCGTTTCCACAAAACGTCCTCTGTACATTATGGAAATATGGTCGCACATGTGTTTTACCACTCCAAGATCATGAGATATAAAAAGATAACTCAGTCCGAACTGATTCTGAATCTCTTTCATATAGTTCAATACTTGTGCCTGAACCGACAAATCCAGTGCCGAAACAGGCTCATCGGCGATAATAAGTTTCGGTTTTATTGCTACCGCTCTGGCAACTCCTATTCTCTGTCTCTGTCCTCCTGAAAATTCATGAGGATATTTATATAACGCATCTTCTGTCATTCCTACTATTTCAAGTAGTTCCATTACTCTCGCTTTTTCTTCACGCTCCGTTAATTTTTCAAAATTTCTCAACGGCTCTGCAATAATATCGATTATTCTTTTCTTAGGATTTAAACTTGACAGCGAATCCTGAAATATCATCTGAACATTCTGACTGTAATCGGATTTTCTTCCTATTTTTTTTGAAATAAGTTCGCCCTCATATTTTATTGTTCCGTCTTTTATTTTTTCAAGCCCTATAATAGCTTTTCCGATAGTGGATTTACCCGATCCCGATTCTCCTACAAGACCGTATGTTTTTCCTTTTTCAATATTCAGATCTATTCCGTCTACTGCATAGACATGATCAACTACTCTATTGAAAAACCCTCCACGAATCGGATAATGGACTTTCAAATTCTTTATTTCAATCATTTTATACTTCCTCCGATTTCAAATTGTTTATATTTTTCTCATTACTTTCATCTTCTTTAAAATAAAAGTTTTTCCAGCAAGTACATCTTACAAAATGTCCCGGTGAAATTTCATGCAATTCAGGATTTTCTTCATGTTCTTCCTCTTTTATCCAAGGTATTCTCGGAGCAAATCTGCATCCTTTTCTTTCCAAATTTTTCAAAGAAGGAACTGTTCCCTGTATTACGTGCAGTTTGTCAGTTTCACTGTCTAATTGAGGTATTGAATTAAGCAGCGATCTTGTATACGGGTGTTTCGGATTATTAAACAATTCGTCTACAGTAGCTATCTCCACAATCTGTCCTGCATACATAACCGCAACTCTGTCCGCCATTTCGGCAACAACTCCCAAATCATGAGTTATAAGTATTATTCCTGCCTGTATTTCTTCCTGCAACGATTTCAACAAATCAAGTATTTGTGCCTGTATAGTAACATCAAGTGCCGTTGTAGGCTCATCAGCTATTATAATTTCAGGTTTACATGAAAGTGCAATGGCAGTCATAACACGTTGTCGCATTCCTCCCGACAATTCATGAGGAAACTGTCTTGCAACTCTTTCAGGCTTTGGAATACCTACCTGCACAAGTAATTCCTGTACTCTTTTCTTTCTTTCGTCTTTATTCAGTTTAGTATGATAAATTAAGCCTTCTTCTATCTGTTCTTCCACTCTCATCAAAGGATTTAAAGCCGACAAAGGATCCTGAAATATCATTCCTATCTCATTTCCCCTTACATCGTTATATTCGTTTTCAGTCAATTTCAGGAGATTTCTTCCTTTATAAAGAATTTCCCCTTCCGATTTTGTATTTATCGGATTGTGAAGTCCTATAATCGACGTTGCCAGTGTACTTTTTCCGCAGCCTGACTCTCCGACTATTGCCAATATCTCATTTTTCTGCAAATCGAGAGTAACATTATCAACTGCCGGATAATACTCATCCTTAATACGAAAACTCGTGTATAAGTTGTTAATTTTCAGCAATGTTTTAGTTTCTTCCACTATTCTTCTCCTCTTATTTAATATTCAATCATTAAAATTAATTTTCTATATGCATATTATAACATATTTTATTATTTTTCAATACTTTATTTTTCAAAAAAACACCTCTAAATACTAACTTTTTCGCAAATGTTAAATATTTTAAAGGTGTTTTCTCAATTTTATATATTTTATATATTTTTATATATTATTTATTAATTCTTTTTCTCTGATAATCATTCGTTTTGTTGCTCCGAACGCTTCCAAACCTTATATTACAAGGATTTCTATATTAACAACTTTTTCTAAATAATATATTATCTATGCTTTTTTTATGTCTTTTTTTAATAGACCTAATAACACTGCCGATATAATACTTCCTACAGCTATTGCTACAAAATACATAATAAAATTATTACTTAATGCCATTACAAGCACTCCCCCATGAGGAGCTCTTATTTTTATACCGAACAACATTGTCAATGCTCCTGATATTGCAGCACCTACTAGATTTGCAGGAATAACTCTTGTAGGATCTGCAGCTGCGTATGGAATAGCTCCTTCTGTAATAAACGATAATCCCATTACATAGTTTGTAAGTCCCGCTTCTCTTTCTTCTTCTGTAAATTTATTTTTGAATAATGTCGATGCTAACGCTATCGCTAACGGAGGCACCATTCCTCCTGCCATAACCGCAGCCATTACTCCGCTTCCGCCTGTTGTCATAGTAGCAGCTAATGTTCCTGTACCGAATACATAAGCAGCTTTATTTACAGGACCTCCCATATCTACAGCCATCATTCCTCCAAGTATTAGTCCTAACAGCACGGCACTTGAGCCGTTCATTGAGTTCAAATAGTTTGTCAACGCTGTATTGACTATTGAAACAATAGGATTTATTACTATTATCATTGCTAATCCTACAATTAATACTGATAACACAGGATAAAACAGAATCATTTTCAAACCGTTCAATGATTTAGGCAATCCGCTTAGTGATTTTATCAAGAATTTAACAACTGCACCGGCAAATAATCCACCAACTATTGCACCTAAAAATCCTGATCCTAAAGATGTAGCCAACGCACCTGCAACAAGTCCTGCGGTTAGTGCTGCCCTATCTCCCATACTGTACGCTATATATCCTCCCAAAATAGGCACGAATAATCCGAATGCCTGACCTCCTATAGTCATAAGCATTTTAGCCAATGCCGCTTTCGATCCGAAGTCTTTCCCCGCATCGGTATTCCCCATTAATGTATCCACTAAGAATGCCAATGCTATCAGTATTCCTCCGCTTATTACAAGAGGCAACATATATGAAACTCCGCTCATCAAATGTTTATACAATCCTGATTTTTCATTTGATTTTGAAGCACTTCCTTCTTCCGAAGCCGAAGCTGCATATTTAGGCAAATTCCCGTCCAATACTTTTTGGATTAATCCTTTTGCATTATTGATACCTTCTTTTGCCCCTACTTTTATTAACTGTTTTCCGTCAAATCTTGCCATTTCGATATTTCTATCTATTGCCAGAATTACCCCTTTAGCTGCTTTAATATCTTCAGCCGTCAATTCATTTTTTCTTCCGTCTGTTCCGTTTGTTTCGACTTTTATTTTAATTCCCATTTCAGTTGCCGCTTTTTTCAAAGCCTCTTCAGCCATATAAGTATGTGCAATTCCTGTAGGACAAGCTGTTGCAGCTATTATATAAGTTTCGTCATTTCCGATTGGAGCATTTGCTGCTTCTTTTTCAGCATTTTCCGCTGCCAATTTTTCAGCTTCTTTTGCATTTATAATATCCAGAACTTCTTCAGGTGTTTTGGCATTATCAAGACTTGTTTTAAACTCGTCATCAAGTAACAACTGTGTCAATCTTGCCAATGTTTCAATATGAGTATTATTTGCCCCTGCAGGTGCCGCTATCATAAAAAACAATGTGGATTTTTCTCCATCTATTGAATCATAATCTATTCCTTTGCTGCTTCTTCCCATGGCAAGAGCAGGTTCTTTTACATACTCCGTTTTTGCGTGAGGTATTGCGATTCCTTCTTCCAGTGCAGTAGAACTTTGTGCTTCTCTTGCATTCAACGCTCCCACATATCCTTCATAATCAGTCAAAACTCCTGTATTGTCATGTAATTTTGCTATTTCTCTTATAACACTTTCTTTATCCTCAGATTTCAAATCCAGATTGATTCTTTCCTTTATCAGTAAATCCGATATTTTCATAAGTTTATACACCTTCCTTAACAATATTTATTTCTTCATATAATTTATTGACAAAATCTTTTTCAGCGAGTCCATACGAATATGCAGTAGCACTTCCTGCCGCAACTGCAAGTCTGAAAGAATCTTCTGTCGACATTCCTTTTACATATCCTGCTATAAATCCTGCCACCATTGAATCTCCTGCCCCTATGGAATTTATCAGTTCTCCTTTCGGAACTGATGCCTCCAATACAAAGTCCTTATTTACTAGCAATGCCCCATCACCGCCACGTGAAATAATTACATTTTTTACTCCTCTTTCCAAGAAAAACGAACATTTTTTTACAATTTCCTGTTTTGTTTCCAATTTTTCATCAAACATATCTCTTAATTCATGAATATTAGGTTTAATGAAAAAGTTATTATGTATATTATTCTGTAATAAATTACCTCTTGTATCAAGTACAATTTCCACATCTGTCTTTATTTTTTCAGAAAGTTCCTTATATACTGTTTTACTTACACTTTCGGGTATACTTCCTGATAAAACAAGTATATCTCCGTCTTTTAAATGAGAAACTTTTTCCATCAGCAATTTTAACTTTTCTTCGGAAATAACCGGAGAAACTCCTGTTATCTCGGTTTCTTTGTCATTACCGTTTACTTTGACATTAATTCTTGTATTCCCGTCCAGTTCTACAAATTCGGATTTTATCCCGTCTTTTTTCAAATCTTCGATTATAAAATTTCCTGTAAATCCGGCTGTATAACCGATTGCAACAGATTCCACATCAAGATTTTTAAGAACTTTAGATACATTTATTCCTTTTCCTCCTGCTCTGTAATTAACTTTATCAGCAAGATTAAGATGTTCCGTTTTCAAATCTTCCTTGATATACATGTCGTAATCTAGAGCCGGATTCAAAGTTAATGTATAAATCATTTTGACCTCCTCTTCATTTATTAATATTTCTAATATTTTCAGAAATTATCAATCGATTTTCTCTTCAAAATCTGAATATTAATAAAAATATTTTTTATATCTATTATTTTCTTTAATAGCCTGTTTAGTTGTCACTATTTTACATTCTTCCAGTTCGGCAAATTTCACATTGGACATTTTGTCAAACTTTTCTTTATCCGCTAAAATATATTTTTCTTCGGATAATTCCAACACTTTCTTTTTTATCATTGCCTCATTTATTTCAGGAGTGGTAAATCCGTTTTCAAGATTTATACCGTTCACGCCTAAAAAACATTTATCAAATCTGTATTTTTCAAGCGACAGAATAGCTTCCAATCCTATTACGGCTTTTGTTGATTCTTTTATTTCTCCGCCAAGTATGATTGTTTTTATTTTGTATTTAAGCAATTCTTCTATGTGCATAGTTCCGTTTGTTACAACCGTAATATTTTTACCTCTTAATTTTTCAATGAGATAAAAAGCTGTCGTTCCTGCATCAAGAAAAATAAAATCTTTATCTTTTAAAGTTTTCGAGATTCTTTCGGCAATTTCTTTTTTAGCCTCGACATTTTCTCTGAATCTGTCTTTCACTTCAACATCAAAACTCAACTTTTTTTGTTGGCAGATACCTCCTTTTATTTTTAAAAGAAGTCCCTTTGAATACATTTTTTCTATATCTCTTCTCACAGTTGATGAGGAAACTTCCATAATATCGTCCAGTTCCCTATAAGAAAGTCTGCCTTTTTTATTCAATTCCTGCATTATCTTCTCAAATCTATCTATTTCCAGCATATTTTCTCTTCCTGTCATTTTTATTTTTGTACCCATATAATATACTTTATTTTTTTCAAAGTCAATCATTTTTTTCATTTTTTGTCATTTTTTTTTATTTTTTTTCACAACACAAAGGAATAATTTGTTAAAATTCTATATATTTTCTAATTAAGAAGGAATATAATTCATTTTAAATTAATTATGACAAGGAGATAATACTTATGAAATTGAGAAAAACTTTGGCTTTGACATTTTTGTTGACTGCTCTCGGCATTCATGCTGAAACCGCAAATCCTAAACCGAATGTCGAAGTTACAACAAAAAGTACAACATCAGGAGATGTGTACAGAATACAGGATGCCTTTTCAAATGTTTATGAGAGAACAAAAGACTCTGTAGTAAATATAAGAACGAAAAAAACTATTATAGTAAATACTTATAATCCTTTGGAAGAGCTTTTATTCGGTACGTCAGGACGTAGACAAATCAAGAAAGAATCAGGAAGTTTGGGTTCGGGATTTATAGTTTCAAATGACGGATATGTAATGACCAATAATCACGTTATTGACGGAGCAAACGAGATATTTGTAAAACTTTCTGACGGAAATGAGTATTCGGCAAAATTTATAGGCGGCTCACCTGAAATAGATATTGCAATATTGAAAATCAATTCAAACAAAAAATTTGTTCCGCTAAAATTTGAAAATTCCGACAATATTAAAATAGGACATTGGGCAATAGCTTTCGGAAATCCTCTCGGACTTAACAGTTCAATGACCGTGGGTGTAATCGGGGCTTTAGGAAGAAGTTCTCTCGGAATTGAACAGGTGGAAAACTTTATTCAAACTGATGCTGCTATAAATCAAGGGAACAGCGGAGGTCCTCTTTTGGACATTAACGGAAATGTTATCGGAGTTAATACTGCTATTTTCTCTACAACGGGTGGAAGTATAGGGATCAGTTTTGCTATCCCGTCAAATTTGGCTCAAAATGTTAAAGACTCTATTATAAAAACAGGAAAATTTGAACGTCCTTATTTGGGAATATCCATAGCCGACTTATCGTCTATCCCGGCTAATCAGCAAAAACCGCCATATTCTTACGGTGTTTACGTAAATAAAGTATTTCCTAATTCGCCTGCGGCAAAATACGGTATTCGTGATAAAGATGTAATTCTGGAACTTAATAACAGAAGAATCTCATCTGCAAGTTCTTTTATAGGAGAATTGGCTGCTAAAAAGATAGGCGATACAGTTAATTTAAAAGTTTATTCCGACGGAAAAGAAAAAAATGTAAATATAGTTTTGGAGAAATATAATAATTAAATTTCAGTTTTATAAGCTGATTTTAAAATATTTTCTTGATATTATTTATAATCTTTGATATAATTATTTCATAGTGGAATGCATGATTGATTGCCTGAGGGCTTCATGCTAACCCGATATTGCAGGACGATATCGGGTCAATTTTTTATTAACAGTTTCAGAAATGTATGTGCCCATAATGAAAGGCTTTACGAACATCGCCATACAAGAGGAATTAAAATTAAAAGTACAATTCTTCACAATTTGCATAATTTAGAATTCAAATACAGTTTATTTGACTTAATTCTAATATTAGTCAGTTTTATGACAAATTTTGAATATTCTCTTTTATTCAAAGATTTAATTGTTTCTCCGTTAGCTCTTTTATATTCAAATATAGGAGAAAAAAGATTTATAAAAATTCTTAATATGATGAATTTCCCGAAAAATTGGCAGGAAATTTTAACTATAGAAGATTCTTTTAATAAATATATCGATCTTTATGAAAAAGAAAAAATATGAGGCTTTTGAATTACCTCATATTTTTATTACCTACTCTGTTTCAATATCTCTTCCCATTGTGCAACTTCTGTTGAAAAGTAAGTTAAAAAGTCATCTACTTTTCTTCCTTTTATTTCTATATCCACTATTTTATCTTCAGGTCTTATAAGTCTTAATACACTCATATCTTCTCTTGATTTTATTTCACCGATTATTGTGTATTTACCGTTCAGCTGACTCACAGGAGATACCGTAATAAAGAACTGGCTGCTGTTTGTATTCGGTCCTGTATTTGCCATTCCTACTTTTCCTGCACTGTCAAATGTCAACCAGTCGACTATTTCATCATTGACAAGGTAACCTGTATTCCCTGTCCCGTCACCTTTAGGATCTCCCGACTGAACTAAAACATTTCCTATAATTCTGTGAAAGGAAAGCCCATTATAAAAATTGTTTTTAGCTAAAAATACAAAATTTGCTACATTTTGAGGAGCAGCTTCAGGATAAAGAAACAACGAAATATTTCCTTTATTAGTTTTAATAACTGCTTCCAATTCAAATTTTTTCATCTGTTTTTTAAATTTACTGTCTTCTTTCTTTTCCTGTCTTTCGAGTTTTCTTTCTTCTCTTGTCTTTTTTATCTTTACTGTTTTGGCATTACCTAAATTAAAAAACATCATCATTAAAATTCCGAGTAGTAATATTCTTTTCATTTTATCAAACCTTTCTTTAAAAATTTAGTTTTTAATTCTTTTAATTACGTCTTCAATATTTATTTTATTATTATAATCAAACTCAAAAATATTAAAATCAAAAATTTCTATTTCCAAATCCATTTTCAGTATTTCTCTTTCGGTTACGAAATTATCATAAATTACAAGCACCGATGCAGGATTATCATAAGCATCACGGACATCCACAATGTTAATAAGTCTTCCGTCAGCTATATTAAGTGTATTTCTTATTATTTCATAGACCTTCTTTTTATTTTTGATTTCTTTGGATAAATCAACAGCTATTGAAGGTAACTTTATACCGAATAAAATTTCAGGTTCTTCCCGTTTCTTAAACTTTATTATTGCCATACCTTTTCCTTTAAACACTTATTTTAAAAATTATATCATATATAAATAATTTTTTCAATTTTATAAAATTTTAATTTAATTACTTGACTGATATTTTTTTATCCCTGCATACCACATTTTATAAACAGCTGTTGTAAAAACAATCAGAAAAAGTATATACCAAAGCATACTCATTATATTTACTTTTCCTCTTAATATATCCACAGGCAGATTTATCGAAGTCAATATCGGGATTATCCATATCATTAGAAATCTTATTATTTTGGGATAAATAGAAGCAGGCCTTGAAGAAAAATCAGTTAATATTTCCGGCACCCATGTCAGTTCATTTGCTCTTTCTTTCCAAAAAGCTACTGTTACAGTAAGATGATTAAACAAAAATATGAACCATACTCCCATTATTACAGATACAATATACATAAGTATCTGCAGTCCGCCAACTTTTTCTTTGTATATTATATAACTTTGTACTCCTATCCCTGCAAGAATATTTATAAGGCTTGGAAAATCTATCCTGTAAAGAGAATAATACCAGAATGAATTTATCGGACGTAAAAATATATAATCCAGTTTACCTTCCAAAATTTCTTCATCTAATGTAGAATCTCCCCATACAAAGAAAAAATTATAACCGTACATTATGATTGTTGCTGTCGTAATCAGGCTAAAATAATCCCATTTCGTCCAACCCATTATATTATCTGTATATTTAAAATATACAAATCCTGAAAAAAGCTCAAACAGATAAAATATCAACCCGAATACAACTATAAGCAAAGAAGTTGTTCTGTAAATAAGCATTTGCTGAATACTGTTACTTATCATTATTTTATAAACTTTCATATTCATTCTTTTACGCCCCCATTCCTTCGTATTTTCTGAGACCTTTTGTGAAAGCATAACGGTATGCCGCTCTGAATACAAAAATCCATATGATTATCACAATTATATAGAAAAATACTTCCTTTTCGGTAAACATTTCCTGCAATCCGTGAATAGAAGCATATCCGACTATTGCAAAAGGGTTGTATTTTATTATATTATAAAAATTTTCCGACAACAAATCCAAAGGAAAATAAATCCCCGATAAAAGCAGATAAATTCCGTTAACAACGGCACTCAAAGGCCAAACCTCAATAAGCCAGAAACCTACTGTGGACATAAAAGAAATCATATAAAAGAACATTATATAACTTAAAATTATAAATATGAGCATGCCGAGAAAATAAACAGGACTTTTGAAAAAACCTGTAAATCTGCTGAAAATAAGGGCCGACAAATAAATAATTATAAGAAATAGCTTTCTTCCTGTATATTTTGCAAAACTTTCCCCCAACAAATTAATCGGTCTTAAAAGTAAAGTCGTCAATTTCCCGTTATGTATCATTTTGCCCAATTCCATCATATATGACGATGAAAATAGAGCCACTGTAAGATTTATGAGAACAATGTATATAAGCATTTCTTTTTTTGTATAATTTCCTATTTTGCCTGTTTTTGTCGAATTATATATTCCGTTCCATATATAATAGAGCATAGATAACTGTGCAAACCTTAAAAATATTCCTACAAAACTGTTGAATTTATATTGTAACTTTATCGTAATTTCATTTAAAGCGATTATTACATATTTTTTTATTGCCATAATTCCTCCCTTTCATTAGGACTTATTACTCTCATCAAGAGCAGAGTCGGTAAACAGTTCAAAAATAATATCTTCCAGTTCCGGAGTATTTTCCTTTATAGAAACTATATCCTTTAAATTCAATTCGTCGATTTTAATATCGCCGTCTTCACGATAAATTTCAAATGTATTGTTATCAAATTTTTTTACAACAATATCTTTTTCTTCAAAAGGAAGTTTTTCATTTTTACTTTCTACAATATATGTTTTTTTAGTTATAAATTTCTGCTTTAACTCATCGATTGTCAAGTCAAAATGTTTTTCTCCCTTTAATATGATAATCACTCTTTCACATAATTTTTCTATATCTTTCATATAGTGGCTTGTAAGAATTATCGTTGTATTTTCAGTTTTATTGACTTCTTTCAGAAAATCATAAACTGCGTATTGGCTTGTTATGTCAAGACCTATAGTCGGCTCATCCAGAAACAGAATTTCCGGCTTATGAATCAAAGAACAGATAAGTTCAAACTTTATTCTTTCACCGAGAGAAAGCTTTCTCACCGGAATATTGATTTTCTCTTTCAAATTAAGTAATTTCAGTAATTTTTCCAGTCTTTCTTCAAATTCTCTTTTTTCTATTTCGTAAATTTCCTTGAGCATTTTCAAAGTTTCCATAGAAGGCAAATCCCAAATAAGCTGACTTTTCTGCCCCATAACGACACCTATGTTTTTAAGATACTCTTTTTCTTTTTTATAAGGATTTTTATTCAGACATTTTATTTCTCCCGATTTCAATTCCAAAATTCCCGTCAACAATTTTATTAAAGTCGTTTTACCGGCTCCGTTAGGACCCAGTAATCCGACTATTTCTCCTTTATTTATTGATATATCCACATCAATTACAGCAGGGGCTTTTTTGTGTTTTCTTTTCCACAGATCCTGCAACGTTCCTTTTATTCCGGAACTTTTTTCATATGTCTGATACCAATAATTCAGCTTTTCACATTTTATTATTTCATTTTCAGTATTTTCATTCATTAAAATCTCACTCCTTTTTTATAGTAAAGAAGCTCAATATAATTTAAAAATATCGAATGACTCTTAATTTCCCTGTATTGCTTTTGTCAAAGGCGGTATAACCTGTTTTTTTCTTGAAACTACACCTTTTAATAGAACAGTATTATTCTCCACTTTTCCGTTAAAAGCTTTTTCTATAATTTCATTGCCGTTTCCTGCAACTATTCCTACAGAATCGTTGGACAGTATATTAGTGATTACGAATAAGAAGAAATCCAGATTTTCTTTTGAATTAAGAGCATTCATTTCAGAAATCAGTTTTTCTTTTCTTTCAAGTATTTCTTCTTCGTTTACAGTGTTTACCTGTCCTACACCTATTCTTTTCCCGTCAATTTCAAATATTTTCATATCCATATTAAGCAATTCGGACTCAGATTTTCCTCCCAAAGCAGTTCCCGCTTTAAGCATTTCAAGCCCGTATTCTTCCAAATTTACCCCTGCTATTTCGGCAAGTTCTTTTCCTGCTTTTACATCACATTCAGTGCATGTAGGCGATTTAAACAGCAATGTATCTGAAATAATAGCACTCAGCATTAATCCCGCTGTTTCTTTTGATGGAAGCAGATTTTTCTCTTTAAATAATTTCAGTATGATTGTAGCAGTACATCCCACAGGCTCCATTCTTACGTATAAAGGTTCATCCACGTTAAAGTTGGATATTCTGTGATGATCTACAAGCTCCAGTACTTTCGCTTCTTCAAATCCGTCAGCTGTTTGAGTTCTTTCGTTGTGATCCACAAGCATAATTTCTTTTCCTGCAACAGTTTCTATTAACTCAGGTTTTTGAATTTTAAAATAATCCAATACAAACTTCGTTTCCTCGTTTACTTCCCCCAATCTTGCAGGTTTTACTTCTTTTCCCGTTTTTCCTTTCAGCTCTGCATAAGCTATCGCTGAGCAGATTGTATCCGTATCCGGATTTTTGTGTCCAAAAACTAATATTGACATTGTATCTCCTCCTCTTGTAGTCAAAGATTATTTTTAAAATCTTTGCTTTTTAATTTATTTATATTTTTTAAATATATTAAATAATTTTTATATGATTTTCCAGGAAGTCTTTTTCTCGCTTTCCTAAAATCAATCCTTCCAAATAAAATTTCTCAAATACAGAAAAGTAATATCTTTTATCATAACTTCCGATTTTGTAGCAAAAATTCCCATACTTTTATCTATTTCTTTAAATATTATTCTATCTTCAAAAAAGTTTTCTATTATTCCGTATTTTTCATAATAGGATTGCTCGTATTCGAGATGTATAAATATTTTCTTTTCAAAACATTTTTTTAAAATTTCACTTATTTTTATATTCGCAATATCGGAAAAAATATCTCTCAGGCAGATATCTTCTGTTTCTATCGGATATAACTTTTCATTAATTTCCCAAACATCTCCGGCTTTCAAAATTTTAAAATTTTCATCTTTACCCCAAAATAAATCATTCTCACAAATCAAAATATAATTTTTATCCTGAAAAACTATGTTCGCTTCCTGATTTTCACCAGATACAATAATTTTATTTTTTTGAATTTCCGTATCTTCAACAATAATATCATTAATAACATTTTTACCTATTTCTATATTTTCTATCTGTTCTTTTTTCACAATTTCTTCAAAATTGTCATCATATTCGCTAATCCACTGAAAATGAAAAAAGTTTTCCGAAATTTGTTTCAAATATCCGTTATTTATATAATCCTCTTTAGAAATTACTCTGATCGAAATTTTATTTTTTATGAAATATTTGAATAAATCTTTAAAAAAATTTTCCTTTTTCAAAATAATAGTCTTTCTATCCCCTGAGTTTCTTGACTTTATTTTTTCTTCTATTATTTTCAGATATTCCGAATTTTTCGCTATTCTTTTTAATTCAGTCAATTCTATAAAATTGTATCCTTCTTCTTTTCCGTGAGGACTGACTGAAATAAAAACAGCAAATTTATCATTTATTCCGATAAAATTTCCGACAGAAAATTTTCCCTCTGATGTTCTCCAATATTCCAACAATAAATTTTTCTCTAATTTTTGTAATATTTTTTTCACTTTCTCACCTCTTTGATATTAATAACACTACTTTTTATCAATTATACAATATCCCGAAATGTATCATTACAAACATTATAATAAATGCCACTGCAAATCCCAAGGCTCCTCCTGCAAAAACTTCTCTGAAACTGTGAATCCCTGCTTTTACTCTGCTCTGTGCTACTAAAAGTGCCATTAAAAACACCAGTGCCAACACTCTTACATCACTAGTCATAAAAAGCAGTATCCCGAATGTCGCAAATGCTATGGCACTGTGCCCGCTCGGCATTCCACCTTCAAGAGGTGTCCCTTTTTTATAGAAAGATTTTATAATAATTACAATAATAGCAATTAACACAAGTATCAATATTGCTATATTTCCTTTTCTTCCTGCAATAACATGAAGCTGATTTTTAGTATCCAGTATATTTAAAAGTTTGTCGTAAAATATGAGATAACCGACACAAAGTGCATTTATCGCTGCAATCAGGACCGCTCCTGCTGCTACGTCTTTGGCAAGTTTTGCCAGAGGATGTCTTTTCGGCGATATCAAATCCACAAGTGCTTCTACCGATGTATTTATGAGCTCTGTAATCATAACAAAAGAAACAGATACCGAAATTATAAGTATTTCAGTTTTTGCAGCATTTGTCAATATAGCCAGAATAACTACAATTATAGCTAATAATATATGGACTTTCATATGTTTTTCATTTCTTATAGCTTCAGTCAGCCCTTCTATCGCAAAATTAAAACTGTCTACAATTCTTCTGTCTCTTTCTCTTTCGCTTTTTATATCCCAATTATAATTTTCATATTTTCTGAAAAAGAAAGATTTTCTTTTCTTTTTCTCTTTTTTTTCCGCATTGTTTTTATCCATAAAACACCTCATTTTTTCGGATTATTTTTACGAATTCAAAATTTAATCTCTCGTATAATTAAATTCTTTCAATATTTTTTCTTCCTTTTCTCTCATAACTTTTTTATCTTCTTCTTCTATATGGTCATACCCTAGCAAATGGAGCATACCGTGACACAGAACATAGTAAAACTCCCTTTCTTCAGAATGCCCGTAATCTTGAGCCTGACTTTTTACTCTCTCCAGGGATATTATAATATCTCCTAAAACATTCATTCCTCCGATATTTTCGGTTTCGTTGTAAGCAAAAGAGATAACATCAGTTTCAGAGTCTTTATCTCTATACTCTTTATTGATTTTTCTTATTATTTTATTATCAGCTATAAGTAATGATAAATAATAGTCATTTTCACTGTATTCTTCTTTAAATTCATTTTCAAGAATAAATTTTATAAAATTTTCGATTTTCTTTTCGTCCAGAAATTCTTCAATCTCATTTATTTCATAAGTTATATCACATTCCAACATTATTTTTCTCTCCTTTCGGATTTTTCATCCAGTTTCGGATATTTGATTCTTTCATGATAAGCACCCTGCAATACATTTAAAAATGCCTGTATTACTTTTTCGATTTCTCCCAAAGTCAGATCCGAATTATTCAGCTGATTATCATCGATTTTGTATCTTATAAGGTATCTTATCAGATTTTCTATACCTTCTCTACTTTTATCCTCTGATGCCCTTACTGCCGCTTCAATAGTGTCTGCAAGTAATATTATGCTTGATTCTTTTGTTCTCGGTTTAGGTCCGCTGTATCTGAAGTCAGATTCCAGTACTTCTTCGCCGTTTTCAAGTGCTTTGTAGTAGAAAAACTGAACCAGCGTAGTTCCGTGATGCTCCAATATTATATCAAGAATTTCTTTCGGCAGTTTATTCTGCTTTCCTATTATATATCCGTCTTTTGTATGTGATGTTATTATCAACGCACTTAATGACGGTCTTATAGTATTATGAGGATTTTTCCCTCCTCTTTGATTTTCCACAAAGAACATCGGTCTTTTCATTTTACCTATGTCATGGTAATAGGAAGCTACCCTTGTAAACGTGGCATTGGCTCCTATAGCTTCAGCTCCCGCTTCGGCTAAGGCTCCTACCATTATACTGTGATGAAAAGTTCCCGGTGCCGTAACTAAAAGCTGTTTTAACAAAGTATGTGAAAAATCACTTAATTCCAGAAGTTTTATATCAGTCAGTATATCAAAGGAATTTTCCAGATAAGGCAATATTCCCAAAGAAATCATTCCTGTCAAAATCCCCGATAATACTGAAAATATAATCATTACTATCTGCATAGGAAATTCAAGCTGATTTACAAGCCCGTAACTTAGAGACATTATTCCCTGAAATATCCCCGTAAATATTCCCAGTTTTACTATATCGCTTCTGTTTGTAAGTTTGTCGGCTCGATATACTGCAACAAGAGTAACAGCTATAATTACAAGGAACCACGTTTCATCTCTTGAAAGAATTATCATATTGAAAAACGTAAACGTCAGTGCAAAAACTTTATCTCCGAGTACCGTCAGTATTATGGGAATCGTAGCAAACGGCAGCAAATATATGAAAAACTCATCATTTGCAAATAATACATAAGAAAGATTTATCATTATCACTGTCAGTAACGACGGATAAAAAGCTTTTGATTCTACGACTTTTTCACAATATTTTTTAGTTATATAATAAAACACTGCTCCCACAACGACAAAAGTTATAAATAATCCCGCTATCTTTTTAGCTTTATCCTGTCCTCTTACAAGGTTAAGACGCTCAAGCTTTTCAAAATCATCACTGTCAATGATTTCACCTTTTTTAACGATTATATCTCCTTTATAAATTTTTATCTCGTTATTTCTCAAAGAATCTATATTATCTTCTATTTTTTCGGCAGTTTTTTTCTCGTTTATCTTTAAATTGGGCTTAATAAAGTTTTTCAAAAATTTCTTGTCCAATTCATCTATTTTTATATTGTTTGCAGCTATTATTTTTTCAAAATCACTTGCTTTTACTACACCTATTTCATATATTTCTTTGACTATAGTAATCAGATTTACCACGTAACCGACACTTTCCCTTTCAGTGATGGCTTTTATGTCTTTTACCGTCAGGTTATATTTATTTTCTTTTATAAAATTACTTATACTCTGTTCATTTGACAAATCTATGTTTTTTATATCTCTGAAAAAATTATTTATTCTGACTACAGATTCTTCAGGAACAGAAGGGATTTTATCGTATTCGGGTGTAGTATTTTTCATAATTTTATCTTTTACGCCCTTATCCATAATATCCACATTATAAACAACGTCTTTATACGCTATAATATCAGTAGGAGCCACCGTTCCCACTATATAATTGGCTTTTATTTTGGAAAGCTCTATAGCCGTTCCGAAACAAAAAAATACTATCATAGACCATATAAATCTGTTTATAAATTTTTTATCGGATGTTTTTTTCTGTTCCTCTTTCTGATTTTTTTCTTTTACTTCAAATACTATTTCCCGCCCGAATATATTAATCGTCATTTTTAACCTCCAATTACTCAGATTCCGATAAATCAAGAATTTCATCTTTGCTTTTTTCTATTATATTTTTAGGCAATGATTTTAAAAATTTTTTGCCATAAGATTTCTTTATTACTCTGTTATCTAAAATTGTTATAATTCCTGTATCTTTTTTACTTCTTATCAGTCTGCCCACTCCCTGTTTAAATTTAATAACCGCCTGAGGTACCTGATAATCATTAAAGGGATTCTTTCCTTTTTTTCTTATATCTTCTATAATAGCTTCCGTCACAGGATCATTAGGCACTTTAAAAGGAAGTTTTACTATAATTACCGATTTCAGCTGTTCTCCCTGAACGTCTACTCCTTCCCAGAAACTGTCTGTTCCGAATAGCACCGGATTTTTAGAGTTTTTAAATATTTCTATCATTTCATGTCTCGGATAATCATTCTGCTTTATAAAAGTGTACTCATTTTTATTAAAATAATTTTTGAGTCTGTTGTACATATAGTTCATGGAACTGTATGAAGTAAACAGTAAAAAACAATGTCCCTCTGTTTTTTTTATAATTTTTTCCGTAAAATATTCCAAATCATCTAAAAAATTAATATCGTTAGGATCTAAAGTATCATTGGGAATATATACTTTCATCTGTTTTTCATAATCAAAAGGAGAACTTATAATTTTTTCTTCTATATTTTTTTTCTCCTCTTTTTGGAGTCCTATACTTTTTTTATAATAATTGAATTTATTGTCTACTGCCAATGTTGCCGACGTAAAAATCATTCTATTCATTTTGTTGAACAGATTTTCTTCAAG
Source organism: Pseudoleptotrichia goodfellowii (assembly GCF_007990505.1). NCBI lineage: Bacteria > Fusobacteriati > Fusobacteriota > Fusobacteriia > Fusobacteriales > Leptotrichiaceae > Pseudoleptotrichia > Pseudoleptotrichia goodfellowii. The sequence continues at coordinate 1,380,368 of NZ_AP019822.1, forward strand.
AGATTCCGCTACGTCAAAAGGTGTCGCATAAAGCTTTATATTTGCTCTCGAAGCGTTTATATTAAGCCAGTAAACATAATTTTCGTCATCTCCCTGTAATATAAACTCAAAATTTGCGTTATACTGTTTCATCCTTTCAAAATATCTCATAAAATCAAATACTATTCCGTTCTCGTCTTCCAACTCGAAATTATCGATAAAAGTAAGAAATCTCGCTGTTTTTCTTAAAAAATCCCCGTATTTTACTTTCATCTCTTTTTTAAGTTCCATTATTTCTCTCCAGAACTGACTGTTTTTTATTTCATTTTTATCTATTCTTCTTTTTATTTCTCCGCTTGTCAGCTCCTGAGCAAAAGGAAATATTATCTTGTCCAGAATCACATTTCCCATATCATAATACTCATTCAAAGCTTTTATAACTTCATCTTTCATCTCGTCGGCTTTGACATACTCTTCCTGTTTCAGACTTTCATTAAGAAAAACCATAACCCTTGCCAAAGCTCCCGCATTATTTGCTCCTGTAGCCCTTCTGTTATGTATATTTCCTGCAAGTCTTCCGAGGGTATGCCTTGATACTTCATAAGTAAAATAGTTTCTTGCGGTATCTTCTATATTGTGTGCTTCATCAAAAACAACAATATCATAATTGGGCAATATGGAATACTCGGTATAAAATCCTATCTCGTTTCTTATTGCCAGATCTGCAAAAAACAGATGATGATTTACTATGAGCATATCAGCATTTCCTATTTTTTTTCTTGCTTTATAAAAATAACAGTCAGGCGAATGGCTTTGAGTGCATAAATCCGATTCACAGTTTACCTGTTCCCAAATATAGTTGGGTATTTCATTTTTCAACTCGCTTCTGTCCCCTGTTTCCGTTATTTCATCCCATTCGAGAATATTTTTCAATATTTTTTTTTCTTTTCTTTCTTCTTCTGTATCTTTATCACTTTCAATTACGTTAAGATTTTTAAGTTTTCTTTTACAAAGATAATTTCCCCGTCCTTTAACTATTTCATAAGTAAAATCTTTTTCTATTATCTTTTTTATCAGCGGAATATCTTTATTTATAAGCTGCTCCTGTAAATTTATAGTATTCGTGGAAATAATCAGTTTCAGATTATTTTCCAGAGCATATAAAAGTGTAGGTAGCAGATAAGCTATCGTCTTTCCTGTTCCTGTTCCTGCTTCTATAATAAGTTTTTTATTTTCATTTACACAATGTTCAATATATTTGGACATTTTATACTGTTCTTTACGAGGTTCAAATTTTTTTATTTTTTGATGAATTTTCCCCTTTTCTCCGAAAAATTCGTCTATATTTATTTTATTATGCTTTTTTAAAGGAACAATCACATATATATCATCTACATCATTATTTACTATATAAGAGGCCCCGCCGCTTTCTCCATACACGCTTGAGACCGTTACATCTTCATTGGAAGGTATAAGCACTCCCGACGGATGATTATGTATTATTACTTCATTTTTTCTCATCATATTCAATAACGCAGCAACGGAATTTTCGTTTCCTCTTGCTATCACTTTGACATCGACTACAAATCCGTTTTCATCGGGTATTCCTCTGAAAAAAACTTCATTTCCTCCCGATTCTTCTATTTCCTTTTTCATTATTACTGCTGTTTCGTTACTGATAAAATCGGCAATTCTCATCTTTCCTCCTATTAGAAGATTGTACTATATATATAACTTTTTTTCAATAAATAACTGTTAAAAATCAGAAAAAAGCCGCCTCAAAATTTCTTCTTTCAAGGCAGCATTTTATCAATTATTCAGGATTTTTATTTTATTACATTCAAAACCAGTGTTTCTCCGGCTACAGCATTTCCGTCTTTTTTTTCTAAAGAAGAAAATTCATCATAATTTGAGATTATTACAGGAGTAATAACAGATTTTGCATTTTCTTTTAAAAATTCATAGTCATATTTTATTAAAGGATCTCCTTTTTTTACAATATCTCCTTCATTAGCTATTCTTTCAAATCCTTTTCCGTCCAACTTTACAGTGTCCATACCGAAATGAACGAATACTTCCATTCCCGATGTTGTAGTTACACTGAAAGCATGGTTTGTATCAAAAATTTTCTCAACTTTTCCGTCTACAGGTGCCAACATTACTCCCGAAGCATCAGGCTCTATAGCTACTCCGTCCCCAACCATTTTTTGAGCAAATACTTCATCGGGTACCTGTTCCAAAGGTAAGATTTTTCCTGAAATAGGTGCGTAAATTTTCCCTTCAAATTCTTTTTTTTCAACTTCTTTATTATTACCTTTTAAAAAATCAAATAAACCCATACTCTAAACCTCCATAAAAATATATTTATATCCTAAATGTATCATATATAAAGGAATTAGTCAATCATTACTTATTTTCCCGAAAAATAAAAGTCTATATCATAATCTTCAAATTTGAGTTTTCCGTCTTTTGTTTTTATTACCAGGAAATTTCTTATTAACAGCTTATATTTTATATTTTCGTTTTCTCCTGTGTAATCCATTATATTTTCAGGAAGTGAAGCTGTTACATAGTACTCTTTATTATTTTTAACTTCTGCTTCTTTTTTTGTCATTATTTCATCAAATATTTTATCAACATCTATTTTCAATAATTCCTTATTATTTTTATCTGAAAGTTTTATGCTTCTGTTCTTATGTTCTATTTTATATTTTTCAGATTCATAATTATCCCCATCGTAAAAATTTGACGAAATCAGGTATTCGTAACCGTATGTTTTTGTTATCATATATTCACTATTTTGAAGTTTATATGAAATTCTTGTTTCATGATCTTCAACCAACAAATATGAATTATACCATGTATCGTCCATTCCTATAATATTTTTAAATTCATCTACCGTTTTGTATGATTCTTTCCCGAAAACTTTCAGGCTTTCTTTTTTATCGACATTATTGATATAGGATACGATATCAGCTATTTCGGCTTTTGTTTTCTCATCTAAATCTGTTTTTTTAACAAGTTTTCCGTCTTTTAAAATACTATTCTTAATCAGTATTTTTTCAAGCCTGTTATTCTGACTTCTTAGAGAGACACTTTCCGCATCAATAAACGGAACATAAAAAGTAACAAAGATAACTGCTATTGCGGAAATCATAATGACAGTGACTTTTGTCCTGAAAATATAGAAAATCATACAGAAGAGAAGCCATACGGCTACGGCAACTATATAATATCTGCTTTCGGTTATTCCGTACTGTCCTATTCTTTGAAATATCGCTACAAAAGAAAGTAAAATAAGGGGTATTGATATTTTCGGAAAATTCTTTTTAAATTCACTTACAATTTTATCAGTTTCTGCCATAGGAGTAATCATTATCATAACGAACAGACTGAAAGTCGTATACCACAATACAAGATGGGAAACTATCCCTTTAGGCATTTTCATCTGTATTAATATTCTTCCCAAATAAAGATAAAGAACTAAAGTATATCCTAATATTAAAGGGATTATTATAAATTTCAGTAAAGTTTTGAAAACTATATTCGTCTGATATTCTTCAAGATTTTCATTTACTTCTTTCAGTCTTGACAAAAAGAAAGTCATTGCAAATATAAAGACAGAAAACATATATGTATAAAGGTATACTTTATTATCAATATTTATTAACAATACATCTACTGCTCCTATTATAGCAATCAGCCCTAAATACAGTACAACTGAAAAAACTTTCGTTACAAATATATTTACTACAACAGTTTCAATATATTTTTCAGCATCTTTTTTTCTGCCTATTACAGGAATGAAGAAAAATAGAATAGTAAAAATAACTCCTATAAAGAATAGTCTTATAAAGTCACTTTCTATAAAAGCATGTCCTAAATACTGTAGTTTTATAATATATAGGAAGATTAAAGTTACCGTTCCTTCAACAACTCTTGAAAACAACTTATTTTTATCCGGAAAATATTTTTCCCTTATTAATTCCAAAGTTGCAGTCATCGGAAGTCCTATCCCGAGTAAAGTCAAAATTTTATTGAGTCTTTCTTCTAAACTGCTTGCAATGTCTCCTTCCTGATGAATCATGTATACTAATATACCGAAAATAACCACACTGAAAAGTATAGTTATAGGAAATCTCTCAATTCCTTTTTTCATATTCGGTAAAAATTTTTTTATTCTTTCTTTCAAAGTCATAAAAATCATTTCCTTTCGTACGATTTTTTATATAATCATACCGATTTTATAACTGTAACTTTTTTATGTCTGTATGATTTTTTGTATACTACCATACAAAACTTAAAATAAACTGAAAATTTTATTTTAAATCCATCTTTTCTATTTCTTTTTCCAATTTATCCAAAAGCAAATCAAACTGTTCGGACACAGCTTTTACTGTTTCTTTTTTTGATAAATCGGCTCCCGCTTTTTTAAGCTGTTCCATAGGAAAATCATTTCCGCCTGAAGACAGTAACTCTATATATTTTTTAAGTGCTTCTTCTTTTTTCTTTTTATCTTTCTCATTTATTATTTTATCATATAATATTGCCGATGATGCAAAACATGTAGCATATTGATAAACATAAAAAGGAGAATTAAAGAAATGAGGCACTCTTGCCCATAATGCATAGATTAATTCATCTTTTTCCATTTCTTTTCCGTAATATTCGTCAAAAAGTTTTTCTATAATTTTACTTAAAATATCGGCTGTAACAGGTTCTCCTTTTTCAACAAGGGAATGAGCCTGATATTCATATTCGGCTAACAGTGCCTGAAAATAGAAAGTTCCTGTTATATTTCTTATTTCCTGTTCCAGTAATGCTATTCTCTCTTTAGGATCATCAGTATTTTCAAGCATATAATCAAGTAAAAGTCTTTCATTGAAAGTAGAAGCCACTTCAGCTACAAATATTGTATAATCGGACATTGAAAAAGGCTGATTTTCGTCAGAATACAATGTATGTAAAGTATGTCCCAATTCGTGTGCCAAGGTGAATACGCTATCCAAAGTATTGTTATAGTTCAAAAGCATATAAGGGTGAACACCGTATATTCCCGCTGAATAAGCTCCCGAACGTTTGCCTTTTGCTTCAAATACGTCAAGCCAACCTTCACTTACAGCTTTTTTCATTTTTTTAACATAGTCTTTTCCCAAAGGAGCCACAGATTTCAAAACTATATCTTTTGCATCGTCATATTCATATTCTTTATTAAATTCTATAAGATTTACCAAACCGTCATAATTATGATATTTTTTTAAGCCCAATATTTTCTTTCTGAGTTTCAAATATCTTTTTAGAGGTTTTGTATTTTCTTTAGCGGTATTTATAAGGTTCATATAAACTTCTTCGGGAATGTTGTTCCCTTCAAGAAAACTTAACAAAAACGAATCATATTCATATGCTTTCATTTTAGCTATATCTTTCTGTAAAATCGAGTTGTATATTGCGGCTATTGTATTTTCTTTTCTCTTATATACTCCGTAATAACTGTCAAATATCAGTTTTCTGTCTTTCTGATTTCTGTTTTTAGTTAAAACTTTGGTATAATTTGCAGGTGTCGCTTCGGCTTTTTCTCCTGTACTCAATTTAACTACAGGCCATTCTACATCTGTTACTGTAACTTCGGTATACACCGTTCTCGGAGTTGAGAAAAACGAGCCGAAATAAGATAAAAGTTTACTCTCTCTTTCATTTAAAACATGTTTTTGCAATCTGAACAAGTTTTCCAGTCCGAATTTATAGTCGGAAAATTCTTCTTTTTTTATATATTTTTCTATCTTTTTTCTGTTTTCTATAAGTTCAGGATTAACCCAAGACAATTCCGTAGTTATTTCAGAAAAAAGAAACTGTATTTTCTGCAAGTTTTCCGTTGCTTCTTTGTCAGACGAATTCAAATCCCTTGCCAATTGGGGATATGCGTATAATTTGTACGCTATTTTATCCAGTTCTTCCTGTTTTTTGAGAAATTCCGATAACTTTTTCTCATCTGAAAATTTTCCTTTGTACATAAGAAGTTCATCTTTTAATTTCTGAACTTTTCCGAAATCTTTTTCCCACTCCTTGTAACTTTTATAAATATCTCTTAAATTCCATTTGTATTCTTTTTTTATCTCTTTTTCCGCCATTTTCTTTTCCTTTCCTATATATATTTTTTTATGAGCAGTCTTTCTTTTCCTTTTTTTGTTTCGCCGTGTTCCGAAAAAAGTTTATATTTCCCGTAACCTCTTATTGTTATAAGACTTCCAGTTTCAATAATTTTGGACTTATCCTTTTCCTCATAATAATCCACTAAAACTTTTCCCTTTTCAATAGGCTCTATTACTTTATTTCTGGGCAACAACGTAATTGCCGCCACAATACTGTCGAGCCTTTTGGAAGGAACAGTTATAAACTTGTCATCATATTTATATTCAGGTATAATCTCACGATTTTTTATGTCCACTTCTTCCACACTGCACTTATCACGCCCTATCTGTTTCAATTCGGTCAAAATATAATCGGAAATTTTATCGGAAACAGGAACATAAGCTGTTCCTTTATCAAATATCAAATCTCCCATAAGTTCTCTTTTTATATTAAGTCCCGTTAAGCTTCCCAAAAAGTTTTTATGCCCGTATTCTCTGAATCTTGAATTTATTTTTATTTTTAAAAGTTTAGACGGAAATTCAGCAGAATTTTTGTTATCCCCATCGGCATCCGAATATATCTCTTCAATGCCTGAACTGTTTTTCCCATAAAATCCTTCAGGAATAAAAGCTATTTGTCTTCTGTCGCTGTTTTCAAATATTCCGTTTGCTTCTATTTTTATATTTTCGATTTTTTCTGTAAGTTTCTTCCAAATATTCGGCGTATAAAATTCTTCCGTATAAGCCGGCACACTGTATTCTTTCGCAATTTCAAAAGAATTATACAGCTTACTCACTTCATACTCCAAATCTTTAGGAAACTGTTTCAGAAACATTTCTTTTTTCACTTGATTTTTCCTTTCTTATAATCTAAAGACTTTCTATTTTTCCCCAATCCCTGTTTTCCAAGTATTTACCGGTAAATTTTCAATCTCTAAAATAATTTTCTAATCATCTTCATTTACTACTCTCATATTTTCAAAATCCGGTCCATCGGATTTTTTCTTATCCTGAGTTTTTTTATTTTCAAATTCTTCATATTCGGAAATAATTTTATTCAGCTTTGTCAGCACATAAGTTACGACTGCTATATCATCTCCGAAGCCCAATATCGGCAAAATATCCGGAATCGCATCTGTAGGAGTTATTACATAAACTATCGCTCCTATTATTTTCAGTTTATCAATTACAGGAATTTTAAATTCCCCTTTTAAATCCGAATTCAGCATTTTTATAAGTAATAAAAACTTTGATGATACTTTTCCTAAATGTGAAGCCATATTTTTAGCTTTATTAATTTGTTCCGAATCGATATTTTCCGACTTAAATCTTTCATAAAATTTTTTCTCTCTTTTATTCATTTTATCCTGCCTCTTTAAATTTCAATTTTTATAATTTATTTTATCATAAATGAGAAATATTTCATAGATATTAAAAAACGACAGGTTTTATCCTATCGCATTTTCTCACTTCAAGGTATATTTTAAAGTTTTATTCACCTTCAGGCAATACAAATCCTGCTATTAAGTAAGCAACTAAAGCAGCTCCCCCTGTAAAAAGACCTAAAACTACAGCTATTATTCTTACAAGATTAGAATCTTTATCAAAATATTTTCCTAATCCTCCGCATACTCCCATTAATTTTTTGTCAGATTTTGACTTGAACAATTTTTTTTCCATTAAAAATTTCCTCCTTGATAAATATTTATAAACATGATGTTTATTACCTTCTTATTAATGTTTTCTTTAATTACTGGTACTGTTTTCCTGCAATTAAATTTTAAAATATGTAATACCATTTTTTAAATGACAACTGTATTGTATCAATTTTTAGGCAAATTTGCAACACTTCTTTTGATTTTTCTTTCCCATTTCGTCAGCACATCATCCTGAATTGTTCCCGTCCATTCAGCCATTTTGGATAATGAAATTTCTTCACTCCCCTGTTTTCCTATAATAACAGCTTCACTACCTATTACAGCATCTTCAATATCTGTAATATCGGTTATAATCATATCCATACAGATTTCCCCTAAAATATATGACCTTTTTCCTTTTATAAGGACATAGGCATTTTTATTTTCTATTTGTTTTTGCAGCCCGTGTGCATATCCTACAGGAATTATCGCTATTTTTCCGTCTTTTTCAAGAGGTTCGCCATTTCCGTAAGATACGCTTTCTCCTTTTTTTACTTTCCGAATATTTATAATTTTCGAACTTAATTTTACCGTATTATAAAGTCCGACTTTCTCTTTTAAAGGTTCCATTCCGTATATTGCCATTCCTGTCCTTACAAAATCATAATTATACTTTTCCTTATATTTAAAAAGCAAAGGACTTGCCTGAATATGTTTGAACTTATATTTTATAGAATTTTTATCAAAAACCGACATCATTTTATCATATTTTATTATTTGTTCTTCTGTTTCTTTTTTATTTTCGGCATGAGATATATGAGAAAAAACGGATATTATTTCTAAATTCGGATTTCCCCTTAAAATTTCCGTTAATTTATCAATTTCGTTTTCATTAAATCCGAGTCTGTTCATTCCTGTATTAAGTTTTATATGAATCTTAAGTTTTTTACCTTTTGCCGAAGCATTAATATAGCTTTCCAACTGCTCAAAATTGAAAATAGTCAATTCAATATCATTTTTTACAGTTTTTTTTATTTCTTTTTCCTCTATATAATTCAATGTCATAATTTTTATTTTATCAGCTTTATCAGGATATTTTTTTTGAATAATCTTTTTTATTTCCAGTGCTTCTCCGATATATGCAACTGCAAAATAAAAGCAGTCATTTTCTATAAGTATCGGTAATATATTTTTTATTTCCAGTCCATAGGCATTATCTTTTAACACACAGATTATATTTTTATTTATACTTTTTATTTTTTCAAGGTTTTTTTCTATATTTTTTCTGTTTATCTCTAACTTTATAAGCATTTCTCTCTTATTCCTTTTTAGATTTTCTATTACAGTATATCATTTTTTCAAAAAAATTTCCTCTTGAAAAATACGTTTATATATGTTAACATTATTTCACGGGAATGATGTCTCCCGAGGCAAGTGCCTAAACCGCTTTATTTGAGCTGATGACTTCTGCATATTTTTGTAATGCGGAAAACATCACTTTTTTTATTTATGAAAGGATAGATTTTATGTTATTCAGTCTTACTCTTATTTTTCTTTCGGGACTCATATTGGGAAGTATTTTTAACAGATTGAAACTTCCTCAACTATTAGGAATGTTACTTACAGGGATAATTTTAGGACCTTATGTTTTGAACTTGCTTGATCCGAAAATTCTGACAATTTCTGCCGATTTAAGACAAATATCTTTAATTATAATACTTACACGTGCAGGATTAAATCTCGATATAAACGATTTGAAGAAAGTCGGTCGTCCTGCAATTTTGATGTGTTTTGTTCCTGCCACTCTGGAAATTTTGGGAATGATACTTTTTGCTCCTAAATTTTTAGGATTGAATTTACTCGATTCGATTATTTTAGGAACTGTCATTGCTGCAGTTTCTCCTGCTGTTGTTGTTCCGAAAATGTTAAAACTTATGGAAGAAAACTACGGTACTGACAAAAGTATTCCCCAGCTTATTATGGCGGGAGCTTCTGTGGACGATGTCTATGTCATAGTTCTTTTTACTTCTTTCACGGGACTTGCTTCCAAAGGAACTTTTTCTTTCCTTGATTTTGTTAAAATACCTACTTCCATTTTATTCGGTATATCGGGAGGATTTATTTGCGGCATTTTAGCAGTTTATCTTTTTAAAAAACTGCATATTCGTGACAGTGTCAAAGTTATTATTATTTTATGTATTTCTTTTATGCTCGTTACTTTTGAGCATTCTTTAAAAGGAATTATCGGTTTTTCAGGCTTACTCGCAATAATGAGTATCGGAATAGCGATTCAAAAGAAGAAACCCGGTCTTTCAAAAAGACTTTCGGTAAAATATTCTAAACTGTGGATCGGAGCAGAGATTATACTATTCGTTCTTGTAGGTGCTGCTGTAAATATAAAATATGCTTTATTTTCAGCAATTCCGTCTATTATTCTGATTTTTCTTGTTTTGATTTTTAGAATGATCGGTGTATTTATATGCTTACTTGGAACTTCTTTATCATTTAAAGAACGGATTTTTTGCATGATTGCTTATTGTCCGAAAGCCACTGTTCAAGCTGCAATAGGTTCTATTCCTTTAGCAATGGGACTTTCTTCAGGAAATACCATACTTACTGTTGCAGTGTTGTCTATTTTGATAACTGCTCCTTTAGGGGCCTTTGCTATTGATATGACTTACAAAAAACTGCTTTTAAAAAGTTAAAATATATTCTGATAATATAACAAACTGTGGAATTTTTGACTGTTTTGACTATATTATAAAATTTGAGGGTTAAAAACCCTCATTTATTATTTTTTATAATTTTATAAGTAATATATTTGTTGTCAGTCCCGCCGCAGTACCTATAAGCAATACAGTATCTCCCGTTTTCAGCATTCCATTTTCCAATCCGTAACACAACGTAAACGGTACCGAAGCCGATACCATATTTCCGTATTCGGCAACGATATTTATATATTTTCCTTCGGAAATACCCAGTTTTTTCATAACTGAAGGCATTGCAGAGCTTGCCTGATGAGGTACTGTCATATCAATATCCGCAATATCTATATTATTTTCTTTTAGAAACTCTGTCAGCATTTCAGGTATCTTCTTTTTTGATAGAGATAAAATAATTTTTCCTTTCATATCAAACATAAATTCTTCTTTTGTTTCTTCAGAATAATTTTCAGGATGAAGATTTGCAAGTCCTCCACGAATTTCAGTAGAATGAGCTCCCTCTGACCATGTTTTCTGGACAGCAGAAATGATACCTTTATTTTCTTCAGTTTTTTCTATAATAATTGCTGCCGCACCGTCACTGAATAATTCGTAGCTTTCTTTCTGATTCGGATTCAATCCCATAGAAGCCGAGTCGCTCGAAACAATTAAAACTCTTTTATATCTTCCCGCTTCTATCATATAAGACATTATATCCAATGAACTTATAAAACTTGTACAAGTTGTATTAATATCCAATGCAGGAATATCAGTTCCTTTAGCAATACTTTCATGAATAAGTGCAGCTGTACAGGGTATAGGTTGTACTCCTACGGCACTTGCCGAAACAATACAATCTACATCATTTATGGATAAGTCCGCATTTTCCAATGCCTTTTTACAGGCATCTACAGCTAAATTAAACTGACTTTCTTCTCCGGTCAGTCTATAACGAATCTGTTCTCCGAATTTCACAGTTTTTTTAGGTAAACTTACTCCATAACCCCTTATTCTTATTTTTCTCATTTTCTACCTTCTTTTTTCATTTTTTGACATATTCTTTTCAATTTTATTTTATTATCCGTATTGTATTCAACGAATTTTATTCTTATATTTTCTACATTTAAAGAATCAAACAGCTTTTCAAATTCTCTTAATATCTGCTCTTTTTGATTTTCATTAATCTCAGGAACTGCTATTTCAAGGCGGTCATATTCAGTCTGAAATACCTGATATTCCCTTATTCCTTCTGAAAATAACATACATCTTCTTATAAAATCGGGAAAAGCAGTTACAATTTGATTTTTTTTATTGTAAAATTCAAAAATATCATCAGAACGTCCTTCAATTTTTTCTATCCTTTGAAATACAGATCCGCATTTACAAGGCTTGTTATTTTCAACTAAAATATCATTTAATCTGTATTTTACAAAAGGCTGACTGGTCCTTTTAAAGTCGGTTATTATAGGATAAAATCTTTTTTCGTCAATATATTCTTTTTCAAATTTTATTATATCTTCATTCAGATGAAGCGATCCGCATGGACAGGTACAGGCAAGAAATCCTTCTGTTGCCTGATAAATCTGGTGTATTATTTTATTCCCGAAACATTCCGAAATAAATTCTTCATCTTTTTTCTCCAATATTTCCGCAACAGAAATTATTTTTTTCGGACAGATTTTCAACATTCCGTGTTTTTTTCTTTCTCCCAATAAAATCAGCATTGAAGCGGGAGCTATTAAAATAGTCGGATTCAGTTTATTCAATCTATCAATATGCTCATTAACGCTTTTAAATGTGTCAAAATATTCCAAACGGATAATAAAAGAGTTTACTGTTTTATACAGTTCATTGTCAGCTCTTAGAAAAAATGCAATTCTGTGACCGAATAATTTTCCTCGGGGCAGCATTTTAGCAAGAATTGTTCCCGCCCAAACAGCCTGTTCACTATCAGTAGTTACAAAAATCCCTCTATGTCCCGAAGTTCCTGAAGACAGACCTACAGAAAATTTTTCATATTTTTTCCCGAAATCTCTTGTTCTTTCACTCTCCAATGCGATATTCATTGCCTCTTCTTTTTTTATTCCCAAAGTGTTTAACTCATCAAAATTTTCCATCACAAATTTTTTGTCGGTTATAAAATCGCCTTTAATATTGTTTTTTCTGAAATAAGGAGATTTATTTTTTAAATAATTTAAATGTTTTTTTATTTCTTTATTCTGATATTTTTCAAGTTCTTTTCTTGAATGAAACTTTTTTATCCAACGGACCTGAATAAAAGTCAATAACGTCTTAACTATCTTTTTCATTTAAAATACCTCTTATCCTTTCGGGCATATCATGGCTGACAATTACGTCAATGTTATTTTTCATAAGTTTTTTCAATATTTCGACACCTTTTTTATATTCGGAAAAATTATTTTGAATTAATCTCGGTATAAACTTTATTTTGTCAGTCAATTCCAACAAATCTATACCCCAACATACATCGGCAGCTAAAAACAGGTTTTTTTCGGGTATAAAAAGACATCCCTGTCCTTTTGCATGACCATCTATCCGACTTAAAAACAAACTTCCGTCATTAAATAAATCATGACTTTTGATATAAGGAAAAGCCGAATTATGAGAGTTAATTTCTATTATTTTCAATCTTTCTTCAAAATTTTCAGGCAGTATTTCTTTAAAAATCAGAGATTTGAAAGAACTCTTTTTATATTCCTGAAAATATTCGTCTGTAATTATAATTTGAGCATCAGGAAAAAATTCCGCTCCTCCTATATGATCAGGATGTAAATGGGATAAAATAATATAATTTATTTTTTCTGTTCCGATCCCCTCTTTTTTCAACTGTTCATTTATTATATCCTCTTTTTTTAAAGTAACAGGATTTAATCCTGTATATATCTTGTATTCCAGCTTATTTTCAAAGATTTTCATGCTGTAACCTGTATCGTATAATATATATCCTCTTGTTTTATGTTTTATCAAAAATACTCCCGCATGAAAATTACGTTTTCCGCTGCATACCCCTTTAAATATTTTTTGCATATCATTAGTACAATATCCGCATGAAAAATAATCAATTTTTTCGATTGTTTTCGACATATTTTTTTACTCCTTCGGCTATGGTCAGCTTCGGCTTGTAATTCAGTTCTTTTTCAGCTTTTTGAATATTCAGTGTCTGACTGTATCTCATAAGATAAAGAGTATACATTGTAATAGGAGGTTCTTTTGTTATACCGAATAAATGATATATTTTTTCTATAACATTTACAAAAAACTTGACTGTATTATAGTTTTTCCTAATAAAATGAGGTTTTTCACCGAATTCTTTGAAAAAAAGTTCCAAAATATTTTTAAATGCCATCGGTTCGTTATTTGTTATATTATAGATCTGCCCTGAAGAATTTTCACTTTCCAAAGCCAATCTTATTGCAAACGCCGCATTTTCAACACATGTTACGTCTACCATCTGTTTTCCGTCATTAAATAAAGGAATACCCTTTGCCCTATTCAATTTTAAAAGTCTCGGAATAACACTCGTATCTCCTACTCCGAAAAGCCCTCTCGGACGAATTATGACAGAAGGTATGTCAGCATATTCTTTTATTTTTTTCTCAGCCATTATTTTACTTTTTATATAAAAATTCAGATTGTTTTCTTCAGGTGCTTCTTCTTCACGGACATTCACCTGATCCTTAGGTTCCGCATAAATACTCGGCGAAGATATAAAAATAAGTTTTTTTATTTTATATATTCTGCATATTTCAAGGATATTTTCTGTTCCTTTGACATTGGAATTATAAAAATCCTGCCATTTTCCCCATACAGTCGACAGCCCTCCCGCGTGAATAACTGCTGAAATTTCCTCCGTATGGTATTTTCGGGAAACTTTCAAGTCTGATTTTGTTTGATTTTCGTGATTTAAGTCTGCATTAATCTTCGATTCCGGACTTTTCTGACTATTTATTACTTTTATTATATCTTCTTTTTCTGTAAAATCTCCTTTAAAAAACCGTACATTCTCATTTTCAAGACTTTTTCCGATTTTCTCATTTCTTCCGAAAGCTACGACTTTATAGTTATTTTCGACTAATTCGTCAATAATATATTTCCCCAGAAATCCTGTAGCTCCTGTTACTAAAACTTTCATTTATTATTTTCCCTGCCTTTCAGCAATCTTTCTATTTCCTTTTCCAAAATATCAGCTGACGGATAATTATTAAAACTGTTATGAATTTTTTCAAGATTTTTCCATTCTTTCCTGTTCAGCATATCTTGAAAAGCTTTATTTATGGAATCTTCCGATTTCAAATCTGCAACAAAAGCTATATCCGCTATTCTTGCCCGAACTGCATAATCAAACTGATCATAATCATGGGGAATTATAACTGAAGGCTTATTATGCTTAATCACTTTATACATAATTCCCGCACCTCCGTGATGTATAACATAATCTGCACGGGGCAATGCCGTTTCATAATCTATATATTTATAGACATATACATTTTCAGATATTTTTTTTACTTCTTCATCCTTTTTTGAATAATCTCCCGAAGATACTATAAAACAAATATCAGGATAAGATTTCCCCAAATTTTTCGCTATTTTAATCATTCTTTCTTTTGCCCATAAAACATGAGTTCCGTTTGACAAAAATACAGTCTTTTTAAATTTTGATGTATCTGTAAAAGTATACTCTTTTTTATCAAAAGAGGGCGAACAGGGACCTATCCATATAAATCTTTCAGGAAAATCATCTCTAAATTCAAGCTCTTTCATTCCTACTCCTAGAATCGAGTAGGGAGAATATATGTTTTCTTCTCCGTTTTCATTATAAAGTTTAAAATTCAAAGTTTTTAATTCTTTTGACACTGCAAGACAAACTATTCTTTTAAAACTTCTTATTACAAATCTGCCTATACTGTCTCTTATTTTATAAAATATATTATTTTTAGGATACCAGCCCCCTAAATATGAAGGAGTGGTACTTTTACTTTCCAGAGCAAAAGGTGTAGGCATGGAAGTTATCCACGGTATTTTCAGATTATTACAGGCTATTCCCGCAGGAATTGCTACAAAGTCTGCTATTACAATATCAGTTCCTCTCTTTTTAAATTCCTCTTCCAGTTCTTTTATAATTATCGGAATAATTTTCATATTTTTTTTGAACTGTTTATACAAAATAGTCGCATCGGTTTTTTCAGGAGTATTTGCAATATTTTCAAAAGCATCGGGATAATCTTCCAGTACAACTTTACAGCTTATTCCCAGTGATTCTGCAACTTCCTTTTTCTGTATTCCTGTATAGACACGAATGTCATACTTTTTGTTATTTAAAAGAGGAATTATCATTTCCAGTAAAGGATATAAATGTCCGCTGAAAGGCGGTGCAACAACATCAACTTTTATCTTTTTGGAGGGTGTCATAAATAAACTCCTTTATTTCTTTGTTTTTCAAATAATCAAAATGTTTGCAGTCAACTCTCACATCACATTTATGATTATCGAGAATTTTAGTATACATATCTTTTTTACCTTTGAAAATTATCGCTTTTTCAATTTTTTCACTTCCCTGTGCGACAGGTCCCAAGCAAAATATTCTAAAATTCTTTTCTTTTATATTTCGATCTTTTAAAACACAATTTAATAAATTTAAACCTGAACTTTGAGTTACAATAATCGCATTTTCCAATTCAAATAAAGGACTTAAGTGCCTTTTTATTTCTTTTTGAAAATTTATATTATATAAGGTATGCCAATAATAAACTATATTGGATATTGAAGCTTTTAATATATGGACATCATCAAAATCATTATGTTTAAAATCTTCATTATAAGGAAAGTTTGAATTTACAACATTATATCCGAATTTCTCAAAAATATTTAAAAACTCTTTCTGAATCTGAGATAAAGCGGCATTTTTATAATTACTGCTCCCACTTAACAATATTACGGATCTTTCTTTTTTTATAAGTGTTTTTTCACTTTCCAGACATTGCAGCTTTTTAAGATATTCATTAAAATTATTCATAGTGTATTCTCCCGTCGGAAACACGGATTTTCTTATTTCTCCATTTTATTACCGGAGGAGTGATTAAAGTGTATATAAAAACAGGTATCAGGATTAAATCACTTATTATTTCATATAAAATTACATTCATATTTTCTTTCTTTTTCAAAAGACTGTATCTGAAAAGGTACAAAATAAAGGCTTTTAATACAAAATATCCGAAAATAACAAATATAAACTTTATCCCTAAAAATAAGCTCATTATAAGCACTATGCCCGGTAATAAAGACGGCAAAAGTATAAATACAAAAAATTTCATTGAAAAAGCTTTTTTTATATAGATTTTTGTAAATAAAAACCATCTTTTCATAAGAAGTATATAGTTTAAACTGTTTTTTACGGTAGTCCGTACATTACAAAAAACAGTAGTTTGAATAATTTTTACTTTTTTCTCCGATAAAAAAGTTGCCAATGCCAAATCGTCGCATAATTCATATTTTATTTCGTCAAAAGTATTATATTTTCTAAAAAGCTCTGTTTTTGCCATGTAAAACATTCCGTTCAATGTTCTGCTTTCTTTTAAATATGCCATAGGAAAATAAGTCAAAAAAGAATTTCCGTTTACAAATGCTGCAATTAATTTTGAAAATAATCCTTTAATACCGTAATTATAAGGTATTCCCGTTGCTATCCATTCTTCTTTTCTTTTTTCATAAAGAGCAAATTCATTTATTCTTTTAATGTCCATAACAGTGTCGTCGTCTAAAATAATCGTATATTTTGTCTTGACTTTTTCAATAATCTGACTTATTTTAAAGATTTTCGGATTTATTTCCTGAGGTACATCGTCCATTTGAAAAATTTCTGTTCTTTGGAAAAAATCTTTATTTCCCAAAATTTTTTCCGCTGTTTCCAGAGCGACTCTGTCACTTTTATCAATAAGCCATATAAACCTCATTTTTTCAGTGTTTTTCAAATTTTCCGTCAAATCTTCTTCAAGTCTCAAATCTCCCGAAAGAATAGGCTGAATAACAGTGTAGTTTTCTTCATTAATATAACTTTTGGGTTGATTTTCTATATTTTTGAAATATTTATATGCAAAAAATAATTTCAAAACCAATAAAAATATTGATGTAAAAAGAAAGAAATAATAAATAAACATTTCAAACTCCTTTTCTTAAAAATTTTTCAACTATTTTCAGTTGAAAAGAAATCGGAAGCACTCTCATTATATATGAAAAAATTTTATTTCCGAAACCTATAACAGTAAATCTTTTTTTCATGTCAAAAGCCTGCATTATAGCTTTTGCAACCTTTGAAACTTTCATTTCGTATTTTTTCCACGAAGAAAATTTTTCTCTTGTATCTTTTTCAAAAAAATCAGTATTTACAGGTCCAGGACATACACTTAATACTCTTATATTATTATTTTTCATGCTTATTTCCTTATCCAAAGCCAAAGAATAATAAAGAAGCGAAACTTTGGACACACTGTACACGTTAAGATAAGGATTTGGATATAACGAGGCTGTAGAACATACGTTTATTATTGTTCCGTATTTTTTAACCATAAACTTTTTTATAAAAATTTTACTTAAAATCATCGGAGCAACAAAGTTTACATTAATCATTCTTTTTTCATCTTCCAAAGATAGACTTTCATAATCTCCCATTTTTCCTGTTCCTGCACAATTTATAAGTACATCCGCATCATAATTTCCTATTATTTTTTCAATATTCTCGGTATTATTTAAGTCATATTGAATTACAGTGGAGTTAATCTCATATTTACTTAAAATCTCTTTTTGAACATCCTCCAGTTTTTCCAATGTTCTTCCACATAAAAGTAAATCATACTTTCTTTCTGCAAATAAATTTGCAAGTTCTTTTCCTATTCCCGATCCGGCTCCTGTAATGAGTACTGTAGACATAAAATCTCCTTTTTAAAAAAGTCTTCCTGTATTTTCAGTATCTTCTACGACTTTTTCAGGTTTTATTTCAAATCCTGTCCAGTTTATAATATTTTTTGTTTTTTCAAAAGATTTTCCGTTCATAAAATCTTTTTCATTGGATAGATTTCCCGATATAGCAGGATGATTGTGCTTTATAATTTCCCCCGACAATATATTTTTTTCAAATATTTCGGCGTCTTTTCCCCATAAGAAATACACTATATTGGGATTTTTTGCGGAAATATATTCGAGCAAATCCCTTGTGAAAGGGTCCCAGAATTTATGATGCTCTCCCGCTTTCCCGACAATCGTTGTAAGAGCGGCACTGACAAGAAGAACTCCTTGCTCTTTCCATGATTTTATAAGTTTGTTGGGCGGCAATATCAAAAACTTTTTATTTTCGATTTCTTCTCTGATTTTACTTATATCTTCAGATTTTCCCGTGTAAGTTTTGTAAATTAACTTAACTATATTTTTCAGTGATGTATTTATTTCAGGATCATCCCACGAAGATTTATTTACTTCAAAAGAAAGTCCTGTTGCTACTCCTTCCTGAAAATAAGGATCTTTTCCTATCAGACACACTTTTCTCGAAGAAATCGAATCGGAAAATACTTTAAATATGTTTTCTCTTGATGGAGTATAGTTTATCTTTTTTATATCCATTTCTTTTATAAAATTATCTATTTTTATAACTCTGTCCAACGTAAAAAAATCATAATAATCACTATGAATATTATATTCTTCCAAAAACTTTTCTCTTAACGGTGTATTTTTACTGTCATTTTCTTCATCGATAATTTTTAAAGTTACTATTTTATTATCTGCACTTAAAATAAAAATCTGATCTTCAATATAACATATTTTTATAATTTCATTTTTAAAAACACTTTGTGTTTTCAATATTTTAAATTCCCAATCGGTTATAATCAAATCACCGTTTCCCGTACCGATAAAATAATTTCCGTTATTCTTCTCAATATATGTTATTCTCGAATCAGCTATTTTTATGGAATTATACAGCTCTTTTTCGAGTATATTCCATATTTCTATTTCTCCTGTTGCAGTTCCCGCAATATACTCCAAGTCGGAAATTTTTGCATATATATGATTATTTTCGGTTTTTATTTCAAATATTTTTTCAAGTTTACTGTCAAAAATGTTGATTATATTTGTCTGGCTGTGAAGCTCTCTGTATTTTAAAATAACATTTTCACCGCTCGTAAATAATTTATAATTTCCCCTTTGTCTGCTTTCTTTCTCAGAAATTTCAGCTTGATTAAGTTCCAAGCTGTTCGAATCATAAGAATACAATATATCATTTTCAATATAAATTATTTTTCCGCCTGTTGTAAAATTTATAAACTCTATTAATTTTTCCGAATCAAAAACAGGTTCAACTATTTTTTTCTTTGAACTGTCGCATTTATAAACTTTTCCCGTTCCGGTAGAAACAAAAAATGTACTTGAAACAAATAACTGATTCTTCTCTTTAATATATTTTATTATTTCACAATTCTTAACTTTTCCGCTTATTTCTTTTTCTATTTTACCATTTTTGAAAAATACAAGTTTTTCTCCTGTCATGATTATCCGTTCATTTACAGGATCTACTCCGAAATCTTTTATTCCGCTTCTATGATATATACTGTCTTCTAAAATTATATTCATTACTTTTACTACCTCATTTCCTATACCTTTTAATAGATTTATATACTGTTCAATATCTTAGTAAATTTTGCTTATTTATATAGAAAAGAAAACTTCCGATTTGTTCAACAAAAAAGAAGTTTTACATAAAAAGTATACAAAATATATTGTCAAAAAGCAATAAGAATTTTAACTCTTCAAAAATTTCTGAATTATTTATTCAAAAAAAAGGAGCAATCTTAAAGATCACTCCTACTCTTAATTCTGACATTTAATTAATTACTATTGAGAAACTACGTTTGTTGCTTGAGGTCCTTTTGGCCCTTCTTCTACATCAAAACTTACTTCTTCACCTTCATTAACTGATTTGAATCCTTCTTTATTGATTTTAGAGAAATGCAAGAAATAATCATTTCCGTCTTCTCCTGAAATAAATCCGAATCCTTTTTTGTCGTTAAACCATTTTACTTTACCTAACAAAGTACTACCTCCTAAAAATTTACACCTCAAACAACCTTGTTACAAACTACATTTATATATTTTGTTACACTTGCTTTTGGTTTCTATAGTTATTATACCACATTTTTTCAGAATTGGAAGTCTTTTTTTGATTTATATTTATTTTATATCAATATTATGCTTTTTGTTTATTCTTTTTAATCCCTTAAAAAACAAGTGTTTTCATCTTATCATTAATAGTATATATAATAGATTGAAAAATTTATATAATCATTAATGAAATAATATTCGTTTTAATATTGAATTAAGTATTAAAATAGTATATTATAGTATAGAATAAATTTTTAAAGGTAATAGGTTCCTAAAATAACCTAAATTTTAAAAAAGGAGAGAGATAATAACTTATTTTAAGTGTTATACGATGTGAAATATGGCGTTAATTATTCAAAAATATGGGGGAACTTCCGTTGCTGATGCCGAAAGAGTAAAAGAAGTTGCTAAAAGAGTTTTAAGATACAAGAAAGAGGGGCATGACGTAATAGTTGTAGTATCTGCACCTGCAGGAACTACCGATTCGCTTATAAAAAGGGCATATGAAATTTCGGACACTCCGAATAAAAGAGAACTTGATATGCTTTTAACTTCGGGAGAACAGATTTCTATAGCTTCTCTTGCTATAGCCGTCGAAGCTTTAGGAGGAAAAGCCGTTTCATTAAATGCTTTTCAGGTAAAATTCAAAACAACCGAAGATCACACAAAAGCTGAAATACTTGATATTGACACGGAACTTATAGAAGAAAAACTTTCCGAAGGAAATGTTGTTGTTTTTGCAGGCTTCCAGGGAATCACGGAAAACAACGATATTACTACTTTAGGACGGGGCGGTTCGGACACCACTGCTGTTGCTTTGGGGGCAGCTTTAAATGCCGATGAAGTAGAGATTTATACAGATGTTGACGGAGTTTATACTGCCGATCCGAGAGTAGTAAAAAGCCCTAAAAAACTGGAATTTATTTCTTATCAGGAAATGCTCGAATTGGCAGTTTCAGGTGCCAAGGTACTTCATCCGAGATCTGTGGAAATTGCTGCGAGATACGGTATAAATATACATTTAAGATCATCTTTTGATGATTCTACGGGGACAATAGTAACTGATGAAAAAAAAGGAGAAAATTCAATGGAAGAAGTAAAAATAGTAGGAGTTACATCATCGAAAAACGAAGGAAAAATAACATTAATGGGAGTACCCGATAAACCGGGAATAGCTGCAAAAGTATTTTCAACACTGGCAAAATCCAAAATAAATACAGATATAATACTTCAAAGCTCAAGCATAAACAAAGAGTTCAACAATATTTCGTTTACCGTTAAAACTGAAGACTTTAAAGAAGCTCTTAATGTATCCGAAAAACTTAAAGATGAACTTGGAGCTCAAGGTGTTATTCATGAAGAAAAAATCGCAAAAGTTTCTGTTATAGGAATAGGGCTCAAAACTCACTATGAAACTACTGCAGAAATATTCGATACTCTTGCTGAAAACGGTATAAATATAGATATGATTTCATGTTCTGAAATCAACGTATCATGTATTATAAAAGAAGATGACATTGAAAAAGCTGTAAAAGCTTTGCATCAAAAATTTATTGAAGTATAAAAGGAGGTTTATATGAAAATAGGAATTATAGGTCTTGGAACAGTCGGAGAGGGAGTTTTGAAAGTTCTTACGACTGAAGGAAAAAGTATTTTTGAAAAGTCGACTATGGACATCGAAGTAAAATACGCATGCGATTTGAATATTAACAGAGAATTTTCTTTTGATTTCGATAAATCAATTCTCATTGATGATTACAAGAAAATTATAAATGATGATGAAATTGAGATTGTTGTGGAGCTTATCGGAGGAGAAACAATTGCTAAAAATATTATTATTGAAGCATTCAGGGCTAAAAAGAGTGTAGTTACTGCAAATAAAGCTCTCGTTGCCAAGCATGGTGTGGAATTATTCCAGATAGCTAAAGAAAATAAAGTTTCTTTCTTATTTGAAGCTGCTGTAGGAGGAGGAATTCCTATTGTAACTCCTCTCATGGAAAGCCTTGTAGCCAATACAGTGACTGAGATAAGAGGTATAATGAACGGTACTTCAAATTACATACTTACTAAAATGAAAGAGGAAAAATTATCTTTTGCCGAAGCATTATCTCTGGCTTCTGCCAAAGGATATGCCGAAGCTGATCCGACTTATGATGTTGACGGAATTGATGCAGGACATAAAATCAATATTTTGGCTTCACTTGCTTATGGAGGTTCGATTAAATTTAAGGATATGCAGCTTTCAGGAATCAGAGATATTAATTCTATTGATATTTTTGCTGCAAATCAAATGAATCATACTATAAAACTCATTGCTCAATCAAAACTTCTTTCGGAAAATTCCGTACAGATTTCAGTAGAGCCGACACTTGTACAAAATTCTGAAATTTTAGCAAAAGTTGATGATGTGTACAATGCTATCGAAACAATAGGTTCTTATACAGGAAGAACATTATTCTACGGAAAAGGGGCCGGAATGGATCCTACAGCTTCCGCTGTTGTTTCTGATATAGTAAAAATTGCCGCAAGAATACATATAGAATCGGATTATTTCTTTAACTCTACTAAGATATTTGATGTTGTTGATATTAATACTATAAAAAATTCTTATTATATAAGAGTTTCATCGGATTTTGATATTGAGAAATCTCCATTTGAAATATATAATGAAATAGACAGCTTTTATATTATAATTGCTGATGATATTTCAAGAAATGATATAAATGAGTATTTGAAAAATGCACAGGAAAAATTGATTTTAAAAATTATGAGATAAAAAATATTGTGAGGATTTACTGTCCTCACATTTTTTATTCCTAAGGAAAGTAAATTTAAATTTAATGATTAAATAAATGATTAGAAATCAAATTCAATGATATGTTTTGCAAATTATATAAGAGGCGTAAGCCTCTTTATTATCTTTTTATCAAAAAAAATGTATGACAAAATATCCAACATAGTTGGATTAAAAAGATTTAATAATATCTTTTAGGTTTGGGATATAAATAATGATAAAATTCCCATACAATCATTCTAATGTTACATATAGGACAATAGAAAGGATTTATACCGAAAGTTTTAAATGTTTGTCTTTGATAAAAGAAAATTTATTAGGGACAATATTCTTCTTAAAAGGAATAACAGCTCTTTTTAGCTTATTGGAAATATGTCTTGCATATAGTCCATATCTATTAACCATTTTAAAATTTTTAGGAGGTACATGGATTAAAATTTGGGAAATAAATTTTTGAATAGGCATAGTAATAAATGTTTTTGTTTATCATTAGCTAAATCATTGTAAAAGAAAGTAACTTCATTGTCAGTAATATCAGTAATTTTATACTCAGCAATAGGAGAACGTGCAAGATATCGACCTAAGTATTTGATAATACCTTTGGTGTTATTGACATCACCGCTTCTGACATTAAAAAGAATCTTGCATTTTGACTATATAGCTTATTGACAGTAATTTTAGCTAATCTTTTAATTTTTTGATTAGGATAGTTCCCTTAGAAATAATATCAAGGACGTGATATTTCCATTGAGCTGCAATAGTATCAACATTAAAGTATTCAAGTTTTTTAAAATCAAAATTTTTATTAAATCCTCCGAGAGAAACGATAGCGTGAATATGAGGATTCCATTTTAAATCACGCCCGAAAGTATGAATAACAGAAATAAGACCATAATGAAGAATATCAGAATCAGTGAAGTAAAATTTAGAAGATTTGGAAATTTTATTAATTCTTTTATTCTTTTTAGAAGTATTATGGAAGTGAAATTTAAAGATATCATTAACAGCGACAGAAAGCTTAGAAAGGAGATTTCTATCATAGAAGAAGAACATTCTGCATATTTTTGGAATAGTAAAAAGAACATGTCTGTGAGGAATGTTTAGAATATGTTTATGAATATTATCAGTCCAAAGTTGAGAATATTTGTAACCGCAAGAAGGACAGAGTCTGGATTTACAGGAAAGAGGAAAATTGTGAGTAATAGGGCATTTAGGGCATTTGAAAGAAACGAAGCCTTTGGATAAATCTCTACAAGCAAGAAATTTAGAGATAGAAGATTTAATATATTGTAGATGTATAGGATTAAGATAATTTTTCTTGCAAAAGTTTAAAGAATTTAGTACAATATTTTTATTACTGAAGATATCTTTCAGTTTATTTTGTATAAAGTGTTTACTAGTCATAAATACAGTATACAAAAAAATCAGCCGAATTTCAATTCGGCTTTTTTTATAATAAAAAGGCTCCTCAGTTGTTGAAGAGCATCTTTTATATAAATAACTATTTTACTTTTTCTACTAATTTTGCAAAATCTGCAGGATTATTTAAAGCCAAATCAGCCAATACTTTTCTGTCTAATTCGATTCCCGCTTTTTTCAATCCGTTCATAAATTTAGAATAAGAAATTCCATTTAATCTTGCTGCAGCATTTATTCTTATTATCCACAATTCTCTCATTTTTCTTTTCTTCTGTTTTCTATGCTCTGTTGCGTAAGCCATTGCTTTTTTAACAGCTTCATTCGCTTTTTTAAAGTTTGTTTTTACGGATCCTCTATATCCTTTTGCTTCTTTTAATACTTTTTTATGTCTTTTTCTTCTTACTATTCCTGTTTTTACTCTTGGCATTTTCTTTCCTCCTTATACTTTTTAGGTCGATTATCTTCCTTCTTGTCCTGCTAATAATTTCTTGATTCTTCTTTCTGCACCTTTAGGAACAATTGCATCCTGTCCCAATCTTTTCTTTCTTTTATGTGTTTTCTTAGTCAATATGTGACTTTTTCCCGAATGTTTAATAACAAGTTTTCCGCTTCCTGTTACTTTAACTCTTTTTTTTGTTCCTCTGTGTGTTTTCATTTTTGGCATTTTCTTTCCTCCTTATTTTACTTTTTAGGTGATAACATAATGAATTTTTGTAACTGCTCTTTCCCGTATTTTTTTTCTACAGTTGCAGTTTCTTCAAAATGACTTGCAAACTCATCCAAGACTTTAATAGCAGATTCAGCATGCATTTTTTCTCTTCCGCTTAATCTCAAGCTTACTTTCACCTTATACTCTTTTGCTATGAATTTTTCAATTTGAGATATTTTTGTTTCTTTATCATGTTCATCAATATGAGGTTTTATTCTTAACTCTTTGATTACAACATTTTTTTGTTTCTTTTTGTTTTCTTTTTCCTTTTTAGTTTTCTCATACTTGAATTTTCCATAGTCCATAATTTTGCATACAGGCGGTGTTGCATTGGGAGAGATTTCAACAAGTTCCAATCCTTTTTCATTGGCAAGAGCTATAGCTTCATTAACCGATAAAATTCCGAACTGTTCACCGTCTTCTCCTATTACTCTTATTTCTCTCGCTCTGATTCTCTCATTCATTCTTGGTTCGTCAGATTTATTAGTTCCTTTTATAAAGAACACCTCCTAAAGATTTTTGAAATAAAAAAACAAGATATAAGAAACCTTGTTCACCAGTCATATAAAATCACTTATATATCAAAATATAAGGATAAATAAAACTATATACCTGACTCATCTCTTATAAACCGTCTATTAAATAGACTCAATAACAGCTAAAATACTGTATATGATGGAAAGGTGAGAAACAACGTTTCTACTTCTAATTTAATTACTCAGTTATTTTACTATATTTTTTATTTTTTGTCAAATTTTATTTTAAATTAAATTTTCAAAAACAATGTAGCAAATTTAAAATAAATAATAAGCGTAACTGCATCGGATATTGTAGTTATTAAAGGTGTTGCCATTACTGCCGGATCCGCTTTAATGAGTTTTGCTCCGAGCGGAAGCAACGCACCCACTATTTTTGAAACTATAACTGTAAACACAAGTGTTACAGAAACTGTAAGAGCTATCATCAAATCTATTTTTTCCAACGTAATTAATCTTATAAAATTCAAAATTGCCAGAACAATCGAAACCATTATGGAAATCGAAAATTCTTTTTTCAGCACTTTAAAGGCATCTTTGGGAGAAATTTCCCCTAAAGCCAATGCACGTATTACAACTGTGGAAGATTGAGAACCGACATTTCCTCCTGTGGACATCAGCATCGGAATGAATGCCGTCAGTATAATCGACTGTGCCAATACTTTTTCATATCCCTGAATTATATTTCCTGATATTGTATCGGAAATCATAAGTACGGCAAGCCAGCCTATTCTCTGTTTTGCCATAGTAAATACATTTGTTTTCAAATATGTTTCTTCTGCCGGAGCAGTAATCCCTGCCATCTTATGAAAGTCTTCGGTAACTTCCTGTTCAACTACGTCCATTACATCATCTATTGTTATTATTCCCAAAAGTCTGTTTTCATGATCTGTAACAGGCATAACTATCAAGTCATATTTTTTAAACATATCCGCTACAGCTTCCTGATCATCGTTAGTCTGAACACTTATAAAGTTACGGTTCATAATATCTTCTATTATCGTATCGTCTTTTTTAGCTATCAGCTCTTTAAGAGAAAGCACACCTTCGAGTTTTCCCTGTTCATCGGTTATATAACATGTGTAAATATTTTCTTTATCTTTCCCTGTATTTCTTATTTGCTCAATGGCTTCGAATACTTTCATATTTTTTTCCAAATCCACATACTCTGTAGTCATTATACTTCCTGCAGAATTGTCGGGATATTTCAAAAGCTGATTTATCAAATGTCTATCTTTCGCATCAGTATTTTTCAATATTTTTTTTACTACATCTGAAGGCATTTCTTCTATAATATCTACTATGTCATCAAAATAAAGTTCATCAAATATATTTTTTGTTTCAATGTCTGTTGCTGCATGAATAATCATTTCCTGATGTTCGGAATCCAGATAAGGAAATACATCAGAAGCTTTATCTTTTTTCAAAAGTCTGAAAATCATTATTACAAGCTCTGAAATTTCAAATTCATTTATTACTTCGGAAATTTCTACTGTATTTAATTCGTTTAACTGTTTTCTTATTTCAAAGTATTTTTTTTCTTTTATAAGAGTTTCTATTATTTCTTTCATTCTTATTCTCCTTTTTGATTTAATTAAGGATTTTTTATTATCTTACATTCACTAATTTTTTCTCAATATTTATTTTCAATTTTTCCGACATTAAAATTTCAGTCTGTTTTTTGCTACTTTTTTCTTAAAGCAAAGTAGGCTAAATCTTCAAAAAAACAGTTGCAAATTTAAAATAAATTGTAAGAGTTAAAGCATCCAATATTGTAGTTATTAACGGTCCTGCCATAATAGCCGGATCCATTTTCAAAACTTTTGCTCCTATAGGAAGCAAAGCCCCTATTATTTTGGAAATTATAACTACGAATATAAGAGTTACGGAAACAGTCAAAGCAACATTTAAAGGTACCTTTGTCAAAGCTATCAGCCTCAAATAATTTATTGCTGCCAAAACTATCGCCACTATAAATGAAATAGAAAACTCCTTTATCAATACTCTGAAAGTATCTTTTACGTCTACTTCTCCCAATGCCAACGCACGAACTACTATAGTTGAAGACTGTGCACCGGCATTTCCGCCGGTATCCATCAGCATCGGAATAAACGAAGCCAGTATAACTACAGATTGCAGTACATTTTCATACTTTCCGATTATTCTTCCCGTGAATGTAGCAGAAATCATGAGGACTATAAGCCACATTATTCTCTGTCTTGCCATTGTAAAGGCACTTGTTTTAAGATACGACTCTTCCACAGGAGAAATCCCTGCCATTTTATGAAAATCTTCTGTAGCTTCTTTATCAATTACGTCCATTACATCATCTATTGTTATTATACCTAAAAGCCTATTTTCAATATCTACAACAGGTAACACTATTAAATCGTATTTTTTAATTATTTCTGCTACTTCTTCCTGATCATCATTAGTATGAACACTCACAAAATTACGGTTCATAATATCTTCTATAATAACATCATTATCACTTGTAATAATTTCTTTAAGCGAAACTACCCCTTCCAGTTTTCTGTCAGCACTTATTACATAACAGGTATATATATTTTCTTTATCTTCAACAGTATTTCTTATTTCTCTGATTGCATCGGATACTTTCATATCCTTTTTCAAATCCACATATTCTGTGGTCATTATACTTCCTGCCGAATTATCGGGATATTTCAACAGCTGATTTATCATATGTCTGTCTTTGGTATCGGTATTTTTCAATATTTTTTTTACTACATTTGACGGCATTTCTTCTATAATATCTACTATATCGTCAAAATACAGTTCATCAAATATATTTTTTGTTTCCACATCGGTCATGGTATTAATTATCATTTCCTGATGTTCCGTATCCAAATAAGAAAATACATCTGCGGCTCTGTCTTTAGACAATAATCTGAAAATCATTATAAGTTCGGAAGATTCAAATTGATTCAACAATTCCGAAACTTCCACCGTATTCAAATCATTCAAATATTTTCTTATTTCAAAATATTTTTTTTCTTTTATAAGGTTTTGAATTGAATTTTCCATTATTTTTCCTTTCTCTACTCTTCATACAAATTTTTGGATGAAAAGAATAACAATGGCGAAGATATTCCGATCATCCTGTATACATTTATAAAAATATTCTTTCCCATCTTAAATTTACTCCGACCGGTTTCTTCGTTCAAAACACTCACCTCCATAAATTTTTTTCTATAAGATTTTATCAGACAAAACAAGTGTTGTCAATGATTTTCTTAGAATTTTCTTTTGTTTTTTAAGACTTAAGTAAAAATATAATTATATTCTCAGTTGAACTTTTCTATATAACAATTTATATTTTATCAATATATTCTCATATGTACTTTTAAAATCCCGATTATTTTTAATTGAGAATATTTTTCTTTTGTCAATAAAATCATATTTTCTCTTTCTCCCGGAGATTTTAATACAATAACTTCATCAATATATTCGACTTTTTTTATTTCAATTTTTCCGTTACACTCTGTCAAACATATTTTCCCATGTAAATCGCTGTTTCTTGTAATATTTTTTTTCTCGAAAATCAAAGTATCATTTATATAAAAATCGGGAATATAGTCAATATATTCTGTTTTTACAGCAAAAAGCTCATTATTTGTTTCAATTTTAGGTAAAAATACTGATTCATTATTTTCTGAATATCTGAAAAATCCGCTGTTATCAAACTTTCCTAACAGAGAAATCTTTTGAGTTCTCTCGTTTTTACTGACATTTCCGTCATTTTCATTTGATTTTTTCAAAGCCGATATTTCTTCCTGAAATTTTTTCGGTAATTTTCTGAATTCTTCATATTCTTTTATTTCAGCTCTATCTTCTTCACTCACATCAAATATTTTATAAAATTTTTCCAAAAAATTTTCAGACGGACTTTTTAGATTTTTTATTATATTGTTAATATACTGAGGAGATACCTCTATTATCTTTGCCAAATCCACCTGAGACATTTTTTTTCTCAAATATTCTTCCAATATTTCTCCGGTTTTTCTCATATCAGCCTCTTTTCATTAAATTTACTCAGACTTGATAACCAATTTTATGCCGTTCGGAGTTTCAATTACTGTTTTATCCCCCGAAAATTTTCTACTGAACTTTTCCTTATCCATTGTAATGTAGATTTCCTCAACTCCTGTAGAATTTTCCTTTTTAGGTATTTTTCTGTTTCCATTCCATTGATTCATTCCGAAGTGATGATGATATCTGTCCACAGACATAAAATAAGCTCTCGGCAATTCCGATACTACATCAAGTCCCAACTTTTCAATATAAAATTCTTTATCATTTTCAATATTAAACGTTTCCATATGAACATGTCCTATTTTTGTTCCTTCGGGAATTACAAAATCAGGCATATTATCAGAAATTCTTAACAAATCTTCCGTATCGACTTCTACCGTTCCCATTATAACATAATTACCGTTCCACTTCCAAGTATTATAATCTCTGTCGGCATAAGCTTCTATTCCGTTCCCTTCGGGATCTGTTAAATATATAGCTTCACTGACATCGTGGTCCCCCACTCCATCAAGTCTTATCTGCTCTTTTATACAATTTCTCAAAAAATTCCCTAAATCTTCTCTTGTCGGCAATAGATAAGCTATATGATATACATTGGTTTCTTCCTGTGATTCTATACTTTCATTTCCATAGGAAATCAGCCTTATGATTTCTTTTGTATCTGTTCCCAAAACTATTTCTTTTTTCTCTCCTTCATTTTTTTCGCTTAAAACTTTCATTTTCAATAATTTCAAGTAAAAATCTTTCATTTTTTCTATATTTTTCACTCTTAAAGTTATAAAATCAAAATTAAGTCCGTATTTTTTCATTTCTATAATTTTCCTTTCTTTGCATTTTTTAGCTTTCAAAACATTTGTATATAAAAATATAAAGAATAATAACATTTTAATAAACAAAAGTCAACAAAAGAAAAAGAGTGTGTATTTGAAGCATATAAATTCCACACTCTTAAAACAACTATTTCCTATTCATGATTTTCTCTGTAAAATTGCCATTCATCGACTTCTTTTCCATCCTTAAACTTGCAAATTCCGTATTCATTTCCTTGCTCATCTTTTTTCGTAACAGACTCTCCGCCTTGTTCCGTGCAGTAAACAGAAGCCGGATTAGGCATTCCTATCATACGATCTCCGTCTTTCTTTGGATGATGTCCTTTTTTCTTATGCCCACCTTTGTGATGTCCTGTCTTTTCTAAATGTACATCCGATATTGTTTTTTCAGGTCCTGTATTTTTTGATACTTCCGTACATGAAATTACCGTTCCTAAAATCAATAAACATGTCATTATTTTCAATATTTTCATTCTTTCACCTCTACATTTTATTTTTCAACTATTCTTATAAGTTTTACTTATTATACAATCAATATCTTTATTTTCACTTATTTTATTTGCATAATTTAGAAAAATCTTCTTTTATCGCATTATATAATCTGTCCAGTGCTTTTTCCAAAACAGCTGAAGGAACAGCCAGATTTATTCTCTCAAATCCGCTTCCTTTTTCTCCGAAAGTATATCCTTCGCTGAAAAATAATTTTGCTTTTTCATTCATAAATTTTTTCAGCTCTTCGTTTTTAAGTTCTAAAGCTCTGAAATCAATCCATTGTAAATAAGTCCCCTCTATTAAAGGAGCTTTCAATTCTATGAATTTTTCTTCAAAAAACTTATTTACTGTTTTCTGATTTCTGTCCACAAGTTCCAAAAACAAAGTCAACCATTCTTCACATTGACTGTATGCAATTTCACACGCTCTGTATGGTAACGGAGAAAATACATGTGTTGCAGACTTTTCCTGTGAATTTCTGAATTTTTCTCTTAATTTTTTATTTTTTATTATAATATTTGATACTCCGACACCTGCCAAATTAAATGTTTTCGTAGGTGCTGTACAAGTTATTGTAATTTCTGCAAGTTCTTCGGATAAAGTTTGAAAAACAGTATGTTTATGTCCCGGAATTATTATATCAAAGTGAATTTCATCGGAAACTACTATCAAATTATTTTTTAAAGCTATTTTTCCTATTTTCTCCAATTCTTCTTTTGTCCAGACTCTTCCTACAGGATTATGAGGGCTGCATAAAATAAGCAATTTATTATTCGGATCTTTGGCAAATTCTTCAAATTTTTCAAAATCAATCGTATAATATCCCTCTTTTTCAATAAGTCCGCAATCTATAATTTTTCTGTTATTGAATTTTATTGCATTGTAAAAAGGATAGTATACAGGAGTAAATATAATTACCCCGTCATTTTCTTCGGTATACGCCTTAACGCAGTCATATATTGCCGAAACTACTCCCGGCGAACAGGAAATCCAGTCTTTTTCAATATTAAAATCATGTTTTTTCTTCATCCATTTTATTACTGCATCAAAATAATCTTTATTCGGTCCTGTATATCCGAGTATCTGTTCCCCTATATATTTTTGCAATCCTTCTGTTATTTCAGTTGCAGGTTTTAACTCCATATCCGCTACCGAAAAAGGAACTATACTGTCTTCAAGGTCAGGATATTTTTCATACATCTGATCCCATTTATAAGCTCCCTGCCCTTTTCTGCTGATTACTGTTTCAAAGTCATATTTTTTACTCATTTTAATTTTCCTCCTATTTTAAAATAACCCTGTTATTACTCCGTTATCATCTATATCAATCAACTCAGCCGACGGTTTTTTAGGAAGTCCCGGCATATCAATAATTTCTCCTGCCATTGCCACTAAAAACCCCGCACCTGCCGACAATCTCACTTCATTTATTGTAACTTCAAATCCTTCAGGTCTTCCAAGTAAATTCGAATTATCCGACAAAGATTTCTGGGTTTTTGAAATACATATCGGCAGTTTATCGTATCCGTTTTCAGTATATTTTTTTATATTATTCAACGCTTTCGGCATAAATTTCACTCCGTCTGCTCCGTATATCTCACGACATATTATTTCTATCTTTTCTTTAATCGGCAATTTTTCATCATACAAAGGAGAAAACTTGACTTTCGACTTTTCATTTTTTTCAATAGCATCCATTACTTTTTCGACAAGCTCTTTTCCACCTTCGCCGCCTTTTTCCCAAATCTCGCAAAGAGCCGCTTCGACACCTTTTTTATTACAGAATTTTGTTATTTCTTCTATTTCCTCATCAGTATCCGTTACAAATTTATTTATTGCTACAACTAAAGGAACGTTGTATTTTTGCATATTTTCTATATGTTTTTCCAAGTTTGTCATACCTTTTTTCAATGTTTCAATGCTGTCTTTATTTCCATCCATATTACTTCCGTGATGTTTCAACGCTCTGACAGTAGCCACAAGAACAATAACATTAGGCTCAAGATTCGCTTTTCTCGCTTTTATATCAAGAAATTTTTCTGCTCCCAAGTCCGCACCGAATCCTGCTTCGGTTACGACATAATCAGACAGTTTAAGTGCCGTTTTTGTAGCTAGAACCGAGTTACATCCATGAGCAATATTGGCAAAAGGTCCTCCATGGATAAATACCGGTGTATTTTCCAAAGTTTGAACAAGATTAGGTTTTATAGCCTCTTTTAAAAGCGATGCTGCTGCTCCCTGTACATTCAGCTGTTTTACTTTCAGTATTTCTCCTTTTCTGTTATATCCGAATACTATTTCGCCTATTCTGTTTTTCAAGTCAGTAATCGATTCTGCAAGGCAGAATATCGCCATTATTTCCGATGCAACCGTTATCTGAAAAGAGCTTTCTCTCGGAATACCGTTTATTTTTCCACCCAATCCGATAACAATGTTTCTCAATGCTCTGTCATTCATGTCCAACACACGTTTCCAAGTGATATTGTTTACATCTATATCAAGTTCGTTTCCGTGATTTATATGATTGTCAATGCACGTGGAAATAAGATTATGAGCAGCTGAAATAGCATGCAGATCCCCCGTAAAATGCAGATTTATCTCTTCCATCGGCACTACTTGAGACATTCCACCCCCTGTAGCTCCGCCTTTCATTCCGAATACAGGCCCCAATGACGGTTCTCTCAATGCCGCAATGGATTTATATCCGAATTTATTCAATGCCTGTGTCAACCCTACAGTTACCGTAGATTTCCCTTCTCCCGGCGGTGTAGGAGTTATAGCCGTTACAAGTATCAGTTTACCGTCTTTTTTATCGGCATTTCTTTCCAATACATCCAAATTAACTTTTGCTTTATATTTTCCGTATTGTTCGTAATCATCTTCTGTAAGTCCTATCTTTTCAGCAATAACATTAATTTTTTCCAACTTTGCTTTCTGAGAAATTTCCAAATCCGTCATTTTATCCTCCTGTTTTTATAAATTTATATTTGTATTATAGCATTTTATAATAACTTTTTGTATTTAATTTTTTCATGTTTAATGACTTTTAAAAATTTAATTGACAAAAATATTTTTTAGTGTTACTATTAGATATATCTAATAGTAACATTTTTAAAAAAGGAGAACGAAATATGAAATTTTTAATACTCGGTATTTTAGTAATAAAAGAATTTACAGTTTATGAAATAAGAAATATTATTCATGAAAATTTTCAGTCTATGTGCAGTGACAGTATGGGCAGTATACAAATTGCAATAAAAAAACTTTTGGCTGAAAACTTAATAGTTTTCAACGAGATTAGAGAAAAAAATGTAACAAAAAAACTCTATTCTATTACCGATACAGGTCGTGATGAATTTATAAAATGGCTGAAAACACCTATTGATATGAGTAAAACTAAGAATATGGAAATAGGAAAATTACTTTTTATGGGTATGGTTCCTGTAAAAAATCGTCTTTCTTTAATTTCCGAAATTATTGAGAGTCAGAAAGAAGAGCTGAGACTTCTGGAAAATATAAAAAAGCTCCGTTCCAATGAAGAATTTAACAATATAATTGAATTTCACAATAATAACGAAGATTATAAACAGGGTCTTTTAAAAATATCTGAACAGTCGGATATAGAAAATCTCGGTCATGATATTAACAATTACGAATTGCTTACACTCCAATATGGGATTGACAATACAAAGTTCAATATTAAATGGTTTGAAAATGTAAAGAAAGAAATTAAAAAAGGAAATCTTTAAAAAGAGGCGATATTATGGACAGTTTAAAAATAACAAAAAGAAATGTAACTATATTTACTGTTTTCGTTTTAATTTACGGCTGGGTAGGAGTATTTATAGACAAAATCACAGATCAGACACATTATGAAAATATAGGAACTTTAAGCAACAACGGTACACTAATCGGTGTGGGTATTTTTTTAGCCTCTCCGCTTATACTTGTTTTTATCCTCAGAACTTTTTGCGGAGACGGTTGGAAAGATGCAGGTTATAAGCCGAATTTTCGGAAAAATCGAAAATGGTATTTATTTTCCTGTCTTATTTATCCTACAGTTACTATTTTTATGCTTATACTCGGCTATTTGACAAAAACAATGGTATTTAATCCCATAAGTATTTCTGTATATTTAACAATGTTAATCGGGCAACTATTTATACAAATTATAAAAAACTTTTTTGAAGAATCCGTTTGGCGAGGATATTTGACGAGTAAATTGATGAAATTTTCATGGAGTGATTGGAAATTGTATATTGTATCTGCTCTAATTTGTAACTTTTGGCATTTACCTTATTATCTCGTTTTTTTATCCAAAGAAGAAATTGAAGCCACTATCCCGGTAGGAAGACTTTGTTTTGTCATTGTAGCAACAATTTGTATTCTTTGCTGGAATGTAATGTATGTCGAAATATATCGTGCCGCAAATTCAATCTGGCCTTTAGTAATTATGCACGCAATAAAAGATGCCGTTATAAATCCCCTTTTGCTTTTTAATATCATTTATGTTATTCCTAAGTGGGCTTTTATTTTCTCACTATCTGTGGGAATCATTCCCACTGTAATTTATTTGTGTATAGGACTTTATCTTAGAGAAATGAGAATGAAAAAAAATTAAAAAATAAAATCTTTAGAAAGAGGCGATATTATGGACAATTTAAAAGTAACCAAAAGAAATGTAACTATATTCACTGTTTTTGTTTTAATTTGCGGCTGGGTAGGAGTATTTATAGATAAAATTACAAATCAGGCACATTATGAAAATATGGGAACACTAAGTAACGACGGCACACTCGGCATGGGTATTTTTATATCTTCTCCGCTTATACTTGTCTTTATCCTCAGAACTTTCTGCGGAGACGGCTGGAAAGATACGGGCTATAAGCCGAATTTTCGTAAAAATAGAAAATGGTATTTACTTTCCTGTCTCATTTATCCTACGGTTACAGTTTTTATGCTTATACTCGGTTATTTGACAAAAACAATGGTATTTAATCCCATAAGTATTTCCGTATATTTAACAATGTTAATCGGGCAACTCGTTATACAGATTATAAAAAACTTTTTTGAAGAATCTCTTTGGCGGGGATATTTGACAAGTAAATTGATGAAGTTTTCATGGAGTGATTGGAAATTGTATGTTGTATCTGCTCTAATCTGGAATTTTTGGCATTTGCCTTACTACCTTGTTTTTTTGTCCAAAGAAGAAATTGAAGCGACTATTCCCGGCGGAAGACTTTGTTTTGTCATTGTCGCAACAATTTGTATTCTTTGCTGGAATGTAATGTATGTCGAAATATATCGTGCCACAAATTCAATCTGGCCTTTAGTAATTATGCACGCAACAGAAGATGCCGTTATAAATCCTCTTTTACTTTTTAACATTGTTTATGTTATTCCTAAATGGGCTTTTGCTTTTTCACTATCTTCAGGAATTATACCTACTGTAATTTATTTGTGTATTGGGCTTTATCTTAGAGGGGTGAGAATGAAAAAAGAATCTTAAAATAATTGAAAGTAAATGAGGGCTTAACAGCCCTCAAATTAAAGTAATTTACTTTTATCTTGTGTTATTTTCAGTATTTTGTAATTCCTCCAAAAGCTTCTCATCATTTCTTAAACTTTCTAGAATCTCCTGCAAGCATTTTATTTTTTTCTTATAATTTTCATAATCATATTCCAAATATCCAACTGTCATATATTTCCCACTTCTGAAAGCTTTCTTTTTAAACTCTTCTCCTTTTTCTTTAGCTTTCTTTTGAAAATATTCATATATTATTCTTCTCTTTTCTGCTCCTATTTTTATTCCTTCAGTTTCTTTTTTCTCATCACTATCAGGTTTATCTACCGTATATTTTACAGCTATAATATCTTTTGTTATATATTTTTCTTCTTTTTCTTTCTTTTCTTTTACAGGATATTGTTCGATCTGAAAATATAGAAATTCGTTTTCCATTTGTATTTTTTTAAATTCTTCATCATTTAACGGAAACCACCAAAATCCCATAAATCCTCCTGAAGCATTCGGAACATAGCCCCAACTACATTCATCACATTTCAATAATTCTTTTTCTTTCTCTTTTAAAAATTTAAAAAAGCCTATGTACTGGTTTTTTTCCCATTTCTTTATATTCATATTCACATATAAATTTATTTCATTTTCCATTCTTTCTAAATATGTAAGATAGCTTTTAAAAATAGAATTTTCTATATTCCTATTTTTGAATAACTCAATTATTTTTTTTCTATTGTATTCAAAATCAGCTTCATCTTGAGGATTAGGTTGATCTCCTATTTTATAATAAATACATCTAATACTATTTTTACTTATTTTTTTTCTTTTGCCAAGTATTCTCTATATTTATTTATTTGATCTCCATGAACTCCTGTAAAAGTTTTGTCTTCAATAATAATGTACTTATCAACTATTCCATCATTTTCTTTATTTTTAATTCCTAATAAAATATCTATAATATATTTTCTACTTTTTCCTTTCTCATCTTCTCCACTCATAACATATTGACGTTCAATCTTAACTTTTCTCTCATTTAACTTTTCTCCCGACATTTCTTCAATAAATTTTATAGCCAAATTTTTTAATTTTTCTTCATCGCTCTCCTTCTCAACTTCTATATTTACAGGTCCTGAATGCATAAAAGATACATATTTTCTGGATTTCCCGTCTTCAAATCTTTCGTTGTAAGGAAGTAAAAATTTTTGATTTTTTCTTTTTATTTCACTAATTCTGTCTATTCTTAAAATTGCAGGATATTCTTCTTTTCCATTAACATAAGTAATAAGATAAAAATAATATTCGGAAAACATTATTGATAAAGATTTTGCTTCATAATTCTTCTGTACACCGTCTTTTGTTGTGTATTTTATATTAATCAGTTCTTTATTTACAATATATTGAGATAAATCCCAAATTATCGACAAAAGATTTTTACCATGTTGTAAAGGGCTATAATTAAATTCTTCATTT
The DNA here is from genome assembly GCF_007990505.1 of Pseudoleptotrichia goodfellowii. Classification (NCBI taxonomy): domain Bacteria; kingdom Fusobacteriati; phylum Fusobacteriota; class Fusobacteriia; order Fusobacteriales; family Leptotrichiaceae; genus Pseudoleptotrichia; species Pseudoleptotrichia goodfellowii. Next base: position 1,418,799 of record NZ_AP019822.1, read on the forward strand.
TTTATTATATCTTCTATTATTTTCCTGTCTTCATTTGTAGCCTGCTTTATCAACTTTTTTAGGAGTTTCTCCAGTTCAGTCTTATTAAACGCTCTACTTTCGAGGATTATTTTACTTATCGCCAATGTTTCTTCATTTGTAAAATTGTTTTGATCATTATTTATCAGATAATATCCTTTTTTTGTCTTTGAATACTTGATTTCCGAAGAATTTTCCTCTAAAAAATAGGCTCTCAAACTTTCAATATCTCTTTGCACAGTTTTTCTGTGAACATTGTATTCATTTGAAACTTTTTCAATATTTATTATTTCTCCTTTAGACAGTCTCTTCAGAATTTTAAGTATTCTTATCGACTTTTCCGTTGAATCTTTTCTTTTATCAGACATTTTCCTACTGCTCCTTTTAAAATTATTCTGTCAGTAATCTATTTCAAACTTCTACTAATAATAAGTTCACTTTTCATTCCGTTAAGCTCTATAATATTTTCTGAATCTTCATCTCCGAAAGACTCCACATATTTCCCGTCTTTTTCATATAATAAAGAGTTTCCTATACCTCTTTTTTTAGCAAAAAATGACATTCCTTCTACCACTGAAAGTTTCGATGTTGCAAATAGCTGATTTATTTTGAGATTTCCGTTTAAAGTTTTGCATACAATATTCATATCAAGATTACAGTTCAATTTTACTTTCGCATTTACATTATCCAACATAACATTTTCAGCTTTTCCGTCAAATTCTATCTGTTCACAGCTTAATGAATGAAATTCTACAGTATTTGCTGCAGCAGCCAATTCAATCCCTTCAATGTATTTTTCCGGCAATTTCATAAAAATAACCAAATCCTCTTTTGTTAAGGCTTTTGTTGTCTGATTAAAATAATTCACATCCAAATCAATATTATATTTTCCGTCATCTATTTTCAATTTTAAATCTTTTTCAATATCAGCCAGTGTATTTGAAGCAAAACGAACATAAATTTTTTCTCCGCTATATCCTGTTAAAATGATTTTATATGCTCCTATAAGCTTTATGTCATAATGTTTTATCGAATCAATATCATATTCTGTTATGCTTTCAAAAAGATAATCTTTTTCTTTTTTCACTTCCAATTCATCAGATAAAAGCTCATCAATAGAAATTTCAAAAAGTTCCGATATTGCTCTTATATTTTCAATTTCAGGTATTCCCAATCCTGTTTCCCATTTGGTTACTGCCTGTCTTGATACCCCCAATTTCTCCGAAAGTTTTTCCTGAGACATTTTCGCCTGTTTTCTGAATGATTTTAATTTTTCTGCAAAAGTCATAATGGTTCCTCCTTAGTTTTGATGCTCAAGTATAAATTATCTTCTTCAAAAAAACGAGAAAATAGAAATTACATTTTAAAAATTTTTGCTACTCTAAGTAGCATTTATTATTTTTACTGGCTTTCAAGCATTAAAAAATAAAAATTTTTTTATTTTAAATTACAATTTTTCTGTATATTTCTCACATAATTTTTCCATTAATTTAAAATCTATCACTCTTTTTGATATAAATTTTTCTCTTTTTGTTAATTCAAATTTTTCTTTTGTAAAAGTTTCATAAACTTTTTCTGCTTTTTTCAAAATTTTTTCCTTATTCTGTATGCAGAATTCATGTTGTTCTTTTAATGAAAAATAATATCTTCTTTCTTTTTCTATTTTACTTTTTCTCAAATCACTTAACTTTATTTTTTCTATATATAAATTATTTGAAATTACAGGTATCATATTATTTAAATTTATTACTCCTAATTTCCCATTTTTTAATTTTATTAAATCCATCTGTTCTTTCATTAATCTATATTTTTCTTTAGGAGATGATAAAGGTGCAAAATATTGTTTTTCTTTTATTTGTAATACTATTCCTATATAAGGTCTTTTTTCTTTTTCTCTTATTTTTTTATCATATTTCCTTAAATAATCTGAATATTTTTCATTTACCATAACGAAAAATAGTTCCTCTGTATATTTTTCATTAAATTTCATTTTTCCTCCTCAAATTAACCCTTTCATTTATTTTGTATTATAAAAGGTGATATCGCTATCACCTCGTGTCTTTTACTGCACACTTTTTAACACATTGAATTTAATCAATGGAGCTGTAGCCACTCCCTCTTGAAATTATTATACCTCATTTTTCGATTTTTTGCAATACACTTTTTCATATTTTTTTAATAAATTCAAGACTTAAAATTATTCTTTTATCCCGAATGATAGCGGATTAACATTAAGTCCCAATTTTTTTGCTACTTCTATACCCCATCTGACAAACTCATACGAAACTGAAGTTATAATATTTCCGTCCTTAATATATCCGTTAGGCACAGGATTTTTAATGGATTCGTTCCAATCAATCATTAAAGTCAAATCTTTTTCCGAAAATCCTTCTTCATATAATTCTTCTTTATTTACTCCTGCCATGAAAGACTTTTCGCTCAAAATTCCTGCTTTTAACAATAGAATAGGAGCAATGGAAATAGCACCTATAATGTAATCTCTCTCATCGAATTTTTTAATAAAAGAAAGGATTTCTTCGTCTTCTATAGCTTTACGTATATCTGCTGCTCCTGTTAAAATCAATGAATCAAATTCCGAAATATCCAAATCCTCTATTTTTATGTCAGGAATCACTTTCAAACCCTCTTCACTTATTATCGGTAAAATTTCCTTAGCAAAAAATACAACAGGCTTTTTATTTATCGCCAATATTTCCAGCAAGACACTAAATTCAAAATTACAAAATGATTCATAAAGTAAAACAGCCGTTTTTTTCATATAATTTCACCTGATTTCTATTAATTTGTATTGCAGATTCACAAATATAACTGCACTTCATAATCTTTTTCATTTTCTGAAGAAACTAAAACTGTAGCTTTATCTCCGATTTTATAATAATTTCTTATTTTCTTTTCGGAATCTCCTTCAGAATGATAGACTTTTCCGTCATCGGTTTTTACAACAATTTTCATTAAATGTCTTTTATTAACTGTGTACTTTGTTTTTACAATATCAACAACTTTTCCTTTTTTCTCTATTCCCGAAATTTTTAACTGTTTCGATTTTTTGTCTTTTTTAAATACAGACCTTAAAAATACAATTCCTATTGTTGTAAATATCAGTTCTATCATTATTGTCACTATAAAAGCTATCAAAATAGGATTATCTTTTGCAGGTGATACTAAAATTCCTACTATAAATACTATTTGAAACACTATACCTATTACTCCAAGTAATGTAAGGCAAATTCCCGCAAGTAATTTTAAGTTTCTTTCTCTCATTTTACTATCCTTTCAAAAATTTTTTCATAAAATATCTGATATGATTTTCAGGACAGTCATTTAAAACTCCGAATACTTCATATCCGTATCTTTCATAGAAATCTTTTGCCTGAAAATCAAATGTATCTAGATGTACCAAATAAAGCTTATTTATAGATGCTTCCTTTTCCACTTCTTTTAGCAGTTTTTCTCCTATGCCTTTTCCTCTATATTTTTCTGAAACCCACAAAGTATCTACATAAATACAATTCCAACAATACATTCTTGAAATAATACCTGCTATTATTTCTCCCTTTTCATTTTTGATTTTCTTATCAAAATTAACAAAATTAACTTCCTGTGTTGCAGGAACTTTAGATAAATTATATTCAACCAGTTTACTAATCAGATATTCTTTTTCTTCGTCATTACAGTCTTCTATCTCATACATTGTAATACCCTTTCTTTATCTAACAAAATCAAAACAACGTCTGTTGATTAGTTGCTGATAATTCAGGCACACAGTTATATGTTTTCAACAAATCAACGACAGTTTTATTAAGTTTTGTTCTTTTTACCAAATCTTCTATTGATAAAAATTCACCGTTTTTTCTTTCGTTTATTACATTAATCGCTACCGCTTCTCCAAGACCGTCCATTGCAATCAAAGGCATTCTTATCTTTCCGTTTTCTATCCTGAACTGCCTTGCATCGGATTTATAAATATCTATCTGCATCAATTCTATTCCTCTGTAATGCATTTCTATCAGAATTTCGTATAAAAACAGCTCTTGTTTTTCCTTTGCATTAAGGTTACCTTTTCTGTCAAGTTCGGTTCTCGATTTTTTCAATTCGTCGATTGGCTTAAACATAGCAGTCATTTTAAAATCTTCGACTTTTCTGTTCAAGAACGCAGTATAAAATTCCAAAGGATAATGAACTTTAAAGTAAGCTATTCTCACAGCCATCATTACGTATGCTACCGCATGTCCTTTCGGGAACATATATTTTATTTTTTCGCACGAATCTATATACCACTGTTTTACTTTGTGTTCTTTCATTATTTTTGAGTATTCTTTCCATTTTTCAGGATTTTTTGTAGGCTGCCCTTTTCTGACAAATTCCATTATAGTAAATGCAACGGATTTATCAAGACCGTTATCAATCAAATAGTTCATAATATCATCACGCACTGTTATTATTTCACTAAGAGTTGCTGTTCCGTTTCTTACATACTCCTGTGCATTATTAAGCCATACATCCGTTCCGTGAGACAGTCCCGATATTCTGACAAGTTCCGCAAATGTAGTCGGCTTTGTATCCACAAGCATTTGTTTTACAAATGAAGTCCCAAATTCAGGTATTCCTGATGAGCCCACAGGAGATCCGATTTGTTCAGGAGTTACTCCCAGTGCTTCTGTTCCGCTGAACAGACTCATTACTTTTTTATCATCAAGTGGAATAGTATAAATATCTATTCCCGTCAAATCCTGCAATATTCTCAAAGTAGTCGGATCGTCATGTCCGAGTATATCCAGTTTTACAAGCTGCTCGTCCATTACGTGATAATCAAAATGGGTCGTTTTCGAGTCTGCATTTACATCGTTTGCCGGTCTTTGAATAGGACAGAAGTCATATATTGATTTATCTTTCGGCACGACTATCATTCCTCCGGGATGTTGTCCTGTAGTTTTTCTCGCCCCTTCGCAGCCTTTGGCTATTCTCATTATTTCAGATTTTCTTTTGCTTATTTCAGTTGTTCCTTCTACTTCCTCAAAATATTTTTTTACATAGCCGAAAGCATTTTTTTCTGCCAATGTGGAAATAGTTCCCGCTCGGAACACATTATCCGAGCCAAAAAGTTCTTCTGTATATTTATGTATTTCTCCCTGATATTCTCCCGAAAAGTTCAAATCTATATCAGGAACTTTATCTCCGTTAAATCCCATAAATACTTCAAAAGGTATTGCATGTCCGTCTTTTATATATTTAGTTCCGCAATTAGGACAGATTTTATCTTCCAAATCCACTCCGCTACCTTCCAACTCCGTAAATTCACTGTGCTTACAGTTAGGACATCGGTAATGAGGATAAAGTCCGTTTACTTCGGTTATTCCCATCATATATGCCACAATTGAAGATCCTACTGATCCCCTCGACCCTACGAGATAACCGTTATCAAGAGATTTTTTCACAAGCTTTTGAGCTATAAGGTAAAGCACTGCAAAACCGTTCCCGATAATTGAATTAAGTTCTTTTTCTATTCTTTCGTTCAAATGTTCGGGAACATTTTCTCCGTATAATTCATGTAATTTTTCATAGGTCATTTTTCTGACTTCGTCTTCCGCTCCTTCGATTTTCGGCGGATAGAATCCTTTAGGAATAGGTCTTACACTTTCTATCATATCATTTATTTTATTTGTGTTTTCTACGACAACTTCATAAGCCTCGTCATTTCCGAGATAGGAAAACTCTTCCAGCATTTCTTCGGTAGTTTTAAAGAATAACTTTTTATCATAAGAAAATACACGTCTTCCCATTCCGCTTCCCAAAACAAGTACACTTCGGTTTATTGCTTCTCTTTCCTCAAGATAATGCACATCTCCCGTAGCGACTACAATTTTATCGAGTTTTTTCCCTAAATCGTAAAAATACTTATTCATTTCCAAAACTATTTTCGCATTTTCATTTTCTATAAGGCTGTCTCCTTCCAAATCCGCATAATTGGAAAGAGGCTGTATTTCAATATAGTCATAAAATTTTGCTTTTTCTTCTATCTCTTCTCTTTCAGTTCCACGTAAATATAGATTTACAAGTTCTCCGCTATTTCCAAATACTGCCGATGCCGAACTTGCAAGAAGGAGATTTTTTCTCATATTGTTTAACAGAGTTTTGGGTATTCTCGGTTTTTTGTTTCCGAAAAACTCTATATGACTTCGTGAAATCAGTTCATACAAATCTCTTAATCCGTCCTGATTTTTAACAAGTATCATCGTATTAAGCGTATCGGCATTTTGAATATTTGTCTGTAACTCCTGATTTATCTCGCTCAACTTTAAAACCCCACGGCTAAGGACCATATTCAAAAATTTCTGAAAAATTTCCGCTGTAGCTTTGGCATCATCCACAGCTCTATGGTGATTGTCCAGTACGACATTAAAATAATTTGCTATATATTTCAAGCCGAATCTTTTCTGTTCGGGCAGCAGTATTCTTGCCCAGTGAAGTGTATCTATTACGCTCGGAGAATATTCCAATCCGAGATTTTTAGCCTTTTGATTAATAAATCCCACGTCAAATTTAGCATTATGTGCTACGACAGTCGTATCTTTACAAAATTCCAAAAATTTCGGTAATACAGTTTCAACTTTTTCAGCATCTTTTACCATATCGTTTGTTATATTCGTAAGTGCTGTAATTTCCTCAGGAATATCAATTTCAGGATTTATAAATACCGAAAATTCGTCTATTATTTCTTTTCCTTTAAGTTTTATAGCTCCGATTTCGATTATTTTATCTTTATAAGGGTCAAGTCCTGTCGTTTCTATATCGAATACTACATAAATCTCATCTTCAATTAACCGATCTGCAGGTTTCGTTATCATTTCCTGCTCGTCATCTACGACATAGGCTTCCACTCCGAATATTATTTTAAAATTCTCGTCCGATTCTTTGTACGCAAAAGGAAACGAATGAACTACTCCGAAATCCGTAACAGCAACTGCACTGTGTCCGAATTCTTTTGCCCTTTTCGCCAAATCTTTGGCAGACACTACACCGCTCATCTCACTCATATTTGTATGGGCGTGAAGTTCCACTCTCTTTTTCTCGGCATTATCAAATCTTTTGGATATTTTAGGTTCAATTTTATCGACTTTTTGAGTTCTTATATAAAACTCTCCCGTAAATTTATCAGGTTCAAATATCCCGTTTACTTTTACCCAGTCATTCAAGCTAATTTTCAAAGTTTCATTATTTTTCGGGAAAATCACACATCTGATAGAATCCGTATAATCAGTAATTAAAAATTCGTATTTAAGATTACCGTTTTTCGTTTCGGAAATGTTTATATCAAATATTTGCCCTTCGAGTGCTATTCCTTCGCCCGAATTTAAGTTTTCAAGTATACTGAACTCACTTGCTTCTCTGTTTTCGACTTTTCTTCTGAAGCCGTTATATGCTGTCGTTACTTTATTTCCGTTCTGCTGATCTTTTGTTTCATCTTTTTTAATCTCGATTTTAGGCACTTCTTCAGCTTTTACATCTCTTTCCAGATGTTTTTTCTTTTCTTTTATTTTTTCCTGAATTTCTTCAAAATCACCGTTTGTAAATTCTATATTAAATTTCTTATTTGTTATATCAAAAATTCTGTCGGACAACTCTTTTAAAATCTCGATTTTTCTGCCTTCTTCTATCATATATTCAGACGGAAGTTTTATAAATACTTCATTTTCAAAGCTTTCCACTTCATAATTGGCAAAAATGTACTGATGTCTTACACTTTCGGATTTATAATTTTCTATTATAAATCTTATAAACTCCGTAACATCTTTTTCAATAATTTCAGGCTTTACACCTATTTTTATTTTCAAGGTCAAATCATTTCCGAAATTTTTATGTATAAGCTGTCTTAATTCTTTCAGCTCTTTATTTGCATCATAATGATTTATTATTACATGTATTTCCATTTCTTTTTTTTGGGAATACAGATTTATATATTCTATTTCAAAATTTTTCATATCATATTTTACCGTAAATTTATTATCCGGTTTTAATTTTAAATATCTGGCTGTCATTCTTCTATCCTTTATCAATTTTTATAAGTTCAATCCGAAATATTTCAATTTATCTTTATAAATGTCCTGAAAATGAAGGCATGTATCTGTCAAATATTCTTTTTCTGCAGAATATTCGGAAAGTCCTCTTATATAGTATTCTTTTTCTTCTTTTAGAACAATAAAAGGAATTATATTATTAGCTAAACATTCTTTAAACATAATAAGTCTACCTACTCTACCGTTTCCGTCCTGAAAAGGATGTATCCTTTCAAACTTCACATGAAAATCAAGAATATTTTCCAATGTTTTCTTCTCAATATGATTGTATTCTCTCAACAATTCTTCCATTTCTTTTTGAACATTTTCAACTTCCGTTGTTTCGACTATATTTCCTATTGTATTCTTTAAATCCTTATAATCTCCTATTTTAAAATATTTCAGTTTTTCTTTTGATGTCCCTGTCCACATTATTTTATGAAGTTCTTTAATCATATCTTCGCTTAACTCTTTATTCACATTGTCAATAATATAGTCAAATGTTTTAAAATGATTTTTTGTTTCTATAATATCGTCTATCTCTATTATTTCGCCTTCAGTAATATGCAGTTTGCCGGTATCGTATATATCTGCAGTCTGTTTCAAACTAAGTTTACTGCCTTCAATAGCGTTTGTATGATACGACATTTGAGTTTGAGTATAATCATAAATCGAATTTCTGAGTCCGCTTTCTCTTTCTTCTCTGAATCTGTCTATCAAAGGCAGATTTTTCAACTGTTCCGAAGTCATTTTTTCTCCTTTTTTAAAAACAACTTTATTTTTTATATTATACAATATTCCGGAAATTATATAAAGAATAATTTTATAAAGAAAAAAGAAACTTATACCGACTTTACAAATAATTGTTAATGATTGAGTCTATTATTAAATTTAGATATCAATTTTTCAAAATTATTTTTTCTTTTTCAAAAAATATGCTATAATCTTTTATATATTTTGAATGGAGGATTTTATGGGAAGACATGGTACAATAGCAGGACGTAAAGAGGCACAGGACAGAAAAAGAGCTGCTTCTTTCACTAAATTTGTAAGACTTATAACTGTTGCCGCAAGAAACGGTGCGGACCCTGAATATAACGTAGCATTAAAACATGCTATAGAAAAAGCCAAGGCTATAAATATGCCTAACGATAACATTATGAGAGCCGTAAAAAAAGGTTCGGGAGCTGACGGTTCTACAAACTACGAAGCATTAAGCTACGAAGGATATGGACCGGGAGGAGTTGCGATTATTGTAGAAGGACTGACAGACAATAAAAACAGAACTGCTTCTTCAGTAAAAACGGCATTTGACAGAAACGGAGGAAATCTTGGAGTTTCAGGTTGTGTTTCATACATGTTTGAAAGAAAAGGTGTAATAGAAATAGAAAAAACAGATAAAACATCCGAAGACGAGATAATGGACATAGCCCTTGAAGCAGGAATGGAAGATATGCAGACTTATGACGACAGTTTTTATATCACTACTGCTACAGACAGTTTTGATTCGGTTTCTTCAGCCTTAAGAAACGCAGGATATGAGTTGTTGGAATCCGATATAGAATTTGTTCCTTCAATAGAAGTAGAAACTCTTTCTGAAGGAGATTCGGAAAAACTCAGAAAACTTATAGATATTCTTGAAAATGATGATGATGTGCAAAAAGTTCATCATAATTACGCAGGAGAGTTATAATTAAAACTGCTTTATATTATAATTTTATACCCGCTTGGTTATTTCAGTTTTTATACTGAATTTATGACAACGCGGGATTTTTTTATAGAAAATTTTATCGGAACTAACTGATTTCATGCATTACAACAGAAAAATTATAATAAAAAATCGCCTCTTTATTTCAAGACGATTTTTCTATTTATCCGTTTAATTGAAATTTATTTTGGAGCGGAAAACGAGTCTCGAACTCGCGACCTCAACCTTGGCAAGGTTGCGCTCTACCAACTGAGCTATTCCCGCAATTTTTGCTCATAAAGAAATATTACATTATTTTATTGATAATGTCAACTGTTTTTTTGATTTTTTCTTTTTTGAATCCCGCTATATATTACTACTATGATTGTTATGACTACTGCTCCTATCCAACCCCAATAAATATAACCTTTACTTACTTCTTCTTCAAAAACCCCTGTTAAAGAATAACGGAATATTTCGGACAACGGTATTTCTTTATTATCTTTCCAAATAAGATAAACCAAATTAAGCATTTCAGCAATATATATTCCGAAAAATCCCATTATAAAAGAAACGACATAACCTATTATCATTTCAGTTTGAGATAATACATCATTTGCTGTTTCATAATAAAATTTACTTTTTTCTCTTACTGTATTATAATTTTCATTGATATTTTTTTCTTTATTCTTGACTCTGCAGGCAACTGCAACATATCCTACATATCCTCCGAAATAAATCATTACCGTCATTATAGGATGATATGCATTCATTATCGCTGTGATTAATAGATATATGAGTATAGCTCCTATTAGTCCTGCTACTGCTCCTAACATCCCTACCATAATTACTTTTTTACTTGTTTTATTTTTCTCCATTTTTCCTCCTGATACCTTAGAATTAATATTTACCGAATATTATTTCCCTTTAAAATATTTTCTGTTTTTATCTTCAGCATTGTCATTATCAATCACTTTAAAGCTTTCTGTGTCAACATTTTCGACTTTAATGAACTTATTTCCATCTCTATAATATATATTATTTTTATCTTTATAATAATTTGTACTGAATATAGGTGTTGAAAGATTTTCAAAAGTTTTCAAATCAACATTTTTGCTCTCCATAGGTACTATTTTTATATTTTCCGCTCCTGTTTCTTTAACATCTTCATCATTAATGAGATGAATTCCTTCAGCATTTTTAAATATATTTTCGATGTCTGAAATAATTTGAAAATTTTTAGAAGTTAATCCCAATTTTTTATTTTTATAATAGATATTACTTTTATCTTTACCGAAAAGAGATGTCGATTCAAAAGTTTTTCTATCAACTCCTTCCAGTTTTTTATCCTCATAATAAATATTATTTTTATCTTTATAAAATGTATATTCCTGTTGAAATCTTTCGAAAGTTTTAACATCTGCATCATTTAACACTCTCATTCCATTATCATCAACATAATATACGTTGTTTTTATCTCTGAAATAATTTTCAAATCTTTCAAAACTTTTTAAATCTACATTTTTAATCTCAATCTTGATTATATCTGTTTTTTTATTTTTGTCATTTATAATATATAAACCGTTTTTATCTGCGAAAATCCCCTTATTGCCTTCAAATGTTTTAAAACTGTCGGCATCTATACCGCTTAATTTTTTCTCTTTATAGTAAACATTACTTTCATCTGTCGAAAATTTTTCGTCTAAGGCTTCAAATAATTCGGTATTTGCTCCGTTAATTCTTTTTATAACCCCGTATTCTCTATAATATATACTTTTTTTATCTCTATAGAAGTTTATATCATCATTAACAGTTCTACGTGGACCGTAAATAATCATATCAAAACTATCCAGATCCAAATCCTCAATTTTCAGAGGTTTAATTACTATATTATCATTTTCATTTTCAAAATTATATATCCCGTTTTTATCTTTTATAAAATCATAATCAAATTTCTTGAAACTTTTTCTGTCTATTCCTTTTATTTTTTGATCTTTATAATATATATTATTTTTATCTCCTGTAATCTCATTTCCAATGAGTGTAAAAGTTTCAGGGTCGGCATTGTCTATTTTTTTTAAATATATCATACTCTCATCGGAATCAATATAAGAGTAATAGACATTATTTTTATCTTTATAATAAAGATTTTCGACTAAGTAATCTTTAATAACTCCCTCAAAAGTTTTTAAATCTATTCCTTTTAATTCCAATACGATCACTTTTACATCATCGTTTTCATTGTTTTCCTGTATATAATAAAGATTTTTATTATCTTTTATTAAATTATATGCTATTATTTCAAAGCCTTCAGGACTTACGCCATCAAGTTTTTTTGTTAAATAATAAACACTGTTTTTGTCTCTTGAAAATAAATCAATCACCAAAGTTTCAGGATCTGCTCCTTCCCATTTTTTGAGCCCTTCATCTGAATGATAATAAACATTATTTTTATCTGCATAAAAAGTTACCATTTTATTTTTATATATATCGAAAGTATCTATATCAATATCGGAATTCTTTATAATCTCTATATTTGGATTAAAATCAAAATATTGATACGAGTTTTTGTCATCTTTTGCAAAATATTCATCTAAAATCTGAAACTTATCAGAACTTATAAAATCTATTTTTCTTCCTCGATAATAAACATTGTTTTTGTCTTTTGCGAAAGAGTTTTTCATAGAGCCGAAGGTTTTATTATCAGCACTTTTCAATTTTCTGATGTTTTTATTTTCATTATCTAAATAATAAACACTATTTTTATCTTTTACATAATAAATATCTTCGTATTTGTATTCAACTTTTTTTCAGCTGGCATCAAAGTTTCAATATCTGTTTTTATTTTTAATTTTTTTATATTTCCTGTTTCTTTATCAAAATAATAAACATTATTTTTATCTTTTACAAAGTTGGAAGTATTTTCGTCTTTATTTTCTAATATTTTAAAATCTTCAGTATTAATTCCTGTTTTTACTTTTATTATATTATTATCATTCAAATAATAAAAATTGTTTTTATCCTTTAAAAATTTTCCTCCGATAAAATCATCCAAAGTAGCGAAATCAATCTTCAAATTATTTATATTTTTTAACTCTAACTTATCGTCTCGGAAACTTTCTCTTTTGAAAATATCTATAGCTAAATAATAATCATCCTTACTGTTTTGAATAATATAATTATCGAAAAATACTTTTATTATCTTAAAACTGTTCGATTTCATATTATCTAATTTCTTCCCAAAATAATAGACATTATTTCTATCTTTTGCAAAATAATCTTTTATAACTTCAAACGTTTTATTATCCGCATTTTCTATTTTTTCAAAATTTTCTTCATATTGGAAATAAACATTGTTTTTATCTTTAAAATAATTATTATCAACTAATTCAAAACTGTTTACATCGACATTTTTTATTTTCCTTCTTGTATAAATATTAAATACGTTTTTTTTATCTTTAACCACATAATTATTTAATATTATAAAACCTTCGGGACTTAATCCTTCCACTTTTTCTCCGAAATAATAAACATTCTTACTGTCTTTCGTAAAATCATCTTTTATTGCAAAGTATTCAGCTTTTATTATATTTCCTGTCAAAATAAGTAGTACCATAATTTTTAATAATTTACTTTTCATCTATATCCTCATCCTTTTTTTCAGTTGTTTCGGACATCTTTCCTACACCCTCAATTCCACTCTTTTTTCATCTATTTCATCTTTATATTTTTCAAGTACAGGATTTATCTCCTTATTTATAAAGTCTTCTGTTTGCTGCTCTGCAAATCCTGTATAATTTTTTGAAACAAGTATTCCTTCCATATCTTCTGACTTAAGCCCGAGTCTTCCGTCTTTTATAATTCTATCAATCAGGTTATTCGGCTTTCCATTTATTTTTATTTCTTTAGTTTCTTCCATAGAAAGTTCTCTTATTATTTCATGTACTTCCTGTCTGTCCATTCCTTTTTTTACGGACTCCATTATGATATTTTCCGTAGCCATAAAAGGAAGCTCTTTTTGAATATTCGCTTCTATAACTTTAGGATAAACTACTACTCCGTCCATTATATTAAGCCATATTATGAGTATGGCATCTACTGCAAGAAACGCTTGCGGCACTGACAACCTTTTGTTTGCCGAGTCATCCAGAGTTCTTTCAAACCATTGTGTTGAGTAAACCAATGCCCCGTTCATTGCCGAAGACATTACAAATTTTGCAAGAGATGAGATTCTTTCACTTCTCATCGGATTTCTTTTGTATGCCATGGCACTGGATCCTATCTGATTTTTTTCAAAAGGTTCTTCCAGTTCTTTCAAATGCTGCAACAATCTGAAATCATTAGTAAATTTATGTGCAGATTGAGCTATATTTGACAACAAATTCAATATTTGAGCATCAGTTTTTCTATCGTAAGTCTGTCCCGACACTCCCTGCTTTATTTTAAATCCCGCTTTTTCAGTAACCAGTTTATCAAGTTTTTTGACTTTTTCAAAATCCCCGTCAAAAAGCTCTTTAAAACTTGCCTGTGTTCCGGTTGTTCCCTTCACTCCTCTATATCTCAGTTTTTCAAGCCTGAATTCCAGTTCCTCAAAGTCCATGAGCAATGAATGAAGCCATAAAGTTCCTCTTTTCCCTACTGTTGTGAGCTGTGCCGCCTGAAAGTGAGTAAATCCGAGAGTTGGAAGAGATTTATATTCAAGTGCAAATTCTTTCATTCTTTTTATTAAAGCCAACAATTTTTTTCTTATTATGATAAGTCCGTCTTTAATCTGTATTAAGTCCGTATTATCTCCTACATAAGCACTTGTGGCTCCCAGATGAATTATTTTCCGTGCATTTATTGCTTGCTCCCCATATGTATGAACATGAGCCATTACATCGTGTCTGAGTTTTTTCTCAAACTCTGCTGCCTTTTCAAAATTAATATCGTCTTTAAATTTTTTAAGTTCTTCAATTTGCTCATTAGAAATAAAATCAAGTCCTAATTCTTTTTCCGCTTCAGCCAGTATAATCCAAAGTTTTCTCCATGTTCTGAATTTATTTTCAGGAGAAAAATTGTAAAGCATTTCTTCACTTGCATATCTTTCCTCTAACGGATTTGAATATTTGTCCAATTAACTCACTCCTTTATTATTTAATTTTAACTTTATCTATTAAATCATACCTATAAATATTCTGACTTCTTTCAGGTCCCACAGAAATCATAGAAACATTACATTTTAATTTTTTTTCTATATATTCAACATATTTTTTGCAATTTTCAGGTAAATCGTCATAATTTTTTATTTGAGTTATATCTTCTTTCCAGCCGTCCAGTTCTTCATAAATTATTTTAAGATTTTCGGACTTTCTCAAGTTTCCTGGATAGGAATTATAGATTTTTCCGTTTATTTCATATCCTACAGCAACCTTGATTTTTTCAAATCCTGTAAGCACGTCCAGTTTTGTCAGTACAATATCAGTCAGTCCGTCAATCAATGCTGCATATCTTCCTATTACCAAATCGAGCCAACCGCATCTTCTCGGTCTGCCTGTTGTCGCTCCGTATTCATGTCCTACAGTTCTTAATTTTTCTCCTGTTTCATCATTCAGTTCTGTCGGAAAAGGTCCTTCTCCCACTCTTGTAGTGTATGCTTTCATCACTCCCAATATTCTGTTTATTTTTTTCGGAGAAACGCCTGTACCTACCGTTACTCCTCCTGCCGTAGGCGAAGATGACGTTACATAAGGATATGTTCCGTAATCAATATCAAGCATTAATGCCTGTGCTCCTTCAAAAAGAACCGTTTTTTCATCTTCTATAGCTTCATTTATCTCAACAACACCGTCTATTATTCTATGTTTTATTTTTTCTCCGAGTTTTATAAATCTGTCATACAATTCATCAAAATCAAACACGGGTTCACCGTATCTTGTAAGCATATCATTTTTTTCTTTTACATTCCATTCGAGTTTATCTCTGAATCTTTCCGAATCAAGCAGATCCCCTATTCTTATTCCGTTTCTTGCGATTTTGTCAATATAACACGGACCTATACCTCTTTGTGTTGTCCCTATTTTATTTTCTCCCATTGCCTCTTCTTTCGCCTTATCTATTTCAATATGATACGGCATTATAATATGGGCTCTCTCATCAATAAAAAGATTATCCATATTTTTTCCTCTTTTTTCAAGTTTTTCCATTTCATCCAGTAAAACTTCAATATCTACAACTACTCCTGCACCTATTATACATTTGCCGTCTGAATTTATAATTCCCGAAGGCAGTAAATGTAAAATAAACTTTTCATCATTTACTACAACTGTATGTCCTGCGTTGTTTCCTCCCTGAAATCTCACAATATAGTCTGCTTTGGGAGACAGTACATCTATTATTTTTCCTTTTCCTTCATCTCCCCATTGTGTCCCTACGATTACAAAAGTGTTATTTTTCATCTTTTTGCTCCTCCTCTTTTTTTACAATGCCTATATACGGCAATGTTCTATGTTTCTGTGCAAAATCTATTCCGTATCCTACTACAAATTCATCAGGTATCTTAAATCCTGTATAATCTATACTTATTTCAGTTTCCCGTCTTTCAGGTTTATCAAGCAATGTACATATTTTTATTGTTTTCGGATCTCTTGTCATCAATATTTCCATAACTTTTTTCAAAGTATTTCCTGTATCGATGATATCCTCTACAATAACGACATTTCTTCCTCTGACATCTTCCTCAAGATCTTTTTTTATTTTCACATCCCTTGAGCTTTCCATTTCGTTTCCGTAACTGGATACTACCATAAAATCAAGTGTTGCTTCAGTTTCAAGTTCCCTTGCCAAATCGCTTAAAAATATAACCGATCCTCTGAGCAGTCCTATAAGCAGTACCTTTTCTCCTTTAAAATCCTCATCTATAAGCCTTGCAAGCTCTTTTACTTTAAGTGCTATTTCTTCTTTTGAAATCAATGTGTCAATACTGTAATTGAACATAAATGCTCCTTTCAGAGATTATAATTTTGAAATGAATAATTTGTTTTACTAATAATTTTACTATATTTACATTAATTTTTCAAATGCTTTTTTCGGAACAGGCTTCTCTACTTAACTGCTCCTCAATATTTCAAATAAAATTTTTCCACTGCAAATCTCCTATCCGTTAATCAATTCGCTCATTTTCAGATCTTCAAATAAATTATAGACATTTTCAATTTCAAATAAAATATTCGACTGAATTATAAACAGATTCTGTTTTTCTCCCAAGTCATAAGATACTCTTTTCAATAAATAAGAATTTTTTTCGACTGCTTTTTCCAATAATTCTCGTGCTTTAATCCTGTCTTTATCTTTCAACAGATAAGCCAGATTCAGATAATCCGATGCAGTCGCATTACTATTTTTTATAATGTTTTCATAAAAATCTGCAGCTTTTTCTTTATCAAAATAATTGTAATAATTTCCTAAAACAGCATTATTTCTAAAAAGTAAAATGTTTTTATCTGTAATATATTTTTTAACTTTTTCGTATTTTTTTCGGTACATGTATAATTGACATAAGCATTCCAATGCAAAATTTCTATATTTAAAATCTTCTTCCACTGCATGTTCATAAATCTTTTCAGCCTTATCATATTCTCCGACAGCAACATATTCCAATCCTAAGAAGCATTTATACATATTTTCTGTATCTTTATCCAAATTTCTGTTTTTATTACTTAAAATTTCTTCCAACATAGTTCTGTACCTTTTTCTTTTTGGAACGGGTCTTCCTTTAATCAAAATATCCAGATGGTGAATTGCAAAAAGAGAAGTGTCATTTATTTCAGCACCGTTTTCAAATATAGACGGTGCGACAGACGAATGGATAGGTGATTCGTTATAATGAATCATTTTATTATTTCTTATCAGTCTTAAAATATGTACTTCAGCCCATTTTCCAAGCCCTGAATGTTGGTACGACAAAATACCGTATCCCCAAATATTATCTTTTATTCGGGATAGAAATTCTTTCAGCGAAACCTCTCCTAATTTCCCGAATCTCTCATCTGCATCCAAAATGAGAATCCAGTCATATTTTGCTTTTTCCATGTAAAGTTTTCTCGCAGAATCCAATAACAGATTGCTACCGTCCAACACAATACTTCCCAATGATTCGGCTATTTCTCCGGTATTATCCGTGCTGCCGTTATCCACAACGATTACTTCATCCACATAAGGCTTGACAGACCGTATACATTCAGCAATATTTTCTTCTTCATTCTTGGCTAAAATACATGCACTTATTTTAATCATTTTATTTCTCCTGTTTTCTTAATTTCAAAGTGTTTATTATTAATTTTTCTAATATACTCTATTATAATTTTTTTATTCTTTAATAGTTGTTAATAATAAATCACAGCTAAATTATAACTGTGATTCAAATCTTTAAAATTCATAATGTATCCACATGCCGACTATAATAATTATTTTTTCTTCTTCTAATATACGATATACAAGTCTGTGTTGCCTATTAATCCTTCTTGAATAAAGTCCTTTAAAATTCCCGACTAAACTCTCATACGTCGGAGGAACTTCAAATGGATTCCTTTTGAGAATATCAAATAAATTATTCACATTTTTTTTAATGGAGAATGTTGTTTTATTTTCTCTTTATCTTTTATAGCTTGTTTCATAATTTTTATCCTATATTTTTCTACCATTCAAAATTCTCATAATCTTTTTCAGTTCCAAATAACCCTTCTGCTAATCTTTCTTTCATTCCTATCACAGAAGTTAAATAAAGGGTTTCTAATAATCCGTTATATTCAGTTTCAC
This sequence comes from Pseudoleptotrichia goodfellowii, assembly GCF_007990505.1. Lineage (NCBI taxonomy): Bacteria > Fusobacteriati > Fusobacteriota > Fusobacteriia > Fusobacteriales > Leptotrichiaceae > Pseudoleptotrichia > Pseudoleptotrichia goodfellowii. The sequence continues at coordinate 1,437,375 of NZ_AP019822.1, forward strand.
TTATAATAATTGCATTCCCTTTTTTGTATTTACATTGATAATATCATTGTAGTCTATTGCTGCATCCAAAAAAGAAAACAAATTTTTTCTTAAATTAGTAGCATTTGTATTAGTCATAACATCACTACCCTCTATGTACATAATAAAGTACACATGTAAAAAAATCAAGTTTTTTTTAAATTTTTCACAATTATCTCAAAAGTTTTACAAAAAAAGCCCAATTCGATATAATATCGTCTTGCACTTATATGTCAATTTTCTATTAGTTTGATGGTGCCCAGACGCGGAATCGAACCACGGACACAGGGATTTTCAGTCCCTTGCTCTACCGACTGAGCTATCTGGGCATATTTTTATTAATGGCGGGTGAACAGGGATTCGAACCCTGAGAGCTGTATAATAGCTTTATCGGTTTTCGAGACCGACCCCTTAGCCGTTCGGACATTCACCCATAAGGTGTTTCTTCCAAAAGATTTTTCTAAAAAAAATACCACAATTTTAGATTATGGTAACAAAATTAATGGTACGCCCTAGGAGAATCGAACTCCTGTTACCGGGATGAAAACCCGAGGTCCTGACCTCTAGACGAAGGGCGCATAAGTGGTGGATCCAGCTGGACTTGAACCAGCGACCACTCGGTTATGAGCCGAGTGCTCTAACCAGCTGAGCTATGGATCCGTAATGGCGTGCCTGAAGAGATTCGAACTCCTGGCCCACGGCTTAGAAGGCCGTTGCTCTATCCAACTGAGCTACAGGCACACATTATGTATGTTTTAATGGTGAGCCATACTGGAATCGAACCAGTGACACCATGATTAAAAGTCATGTGCTCTACCGACTGAGCTAATGGCTCATAATGGAGCGGGAGACGAGGGTCGAACTCGCGACATTCAGCTTGGAAGGCTGACACTCTACCAACTGAGTTACTCCCGCATAATTATGAAAGTTTTAAAATCTAGTGGTGCCTCGGGCCGGACTTGAACCGGCACGGTAATAATTACCACAGGATTTTAAGTCCTGTGCGTCTACCGATTTCGCCACCAAGGCATAATCCTCAATCACACTGACAAGGTAGATTATATATTTTTTCTACAAATTTGTCAAGGACTTTTTTTCATTTTTTTAACTTTTTTTTGATTAGGTGCTTTTTATTATTTTCTTTTCTCTTAAGCACCTAATCATTTTATAAAATTTCTCGAAAAATTTCAAGTTAATTTTTAATTAATTTTTGTTTGTATGATGAACTTTAAACTTGTGTATTATTTCCTTCTACATATTCTCTTATAATATTTTCAGCTTTTCGGACTATTTCATCATATGTTCCTTCAGGCTTAAATCTTTCCAATGCAGCTACTTCAATCTTTTTAGGTTTAGGGAATTTCATAAATCTTGAATATGCTTCAAACCCTCCTTTTATACCTAAACATTGTATATCCACATTCAATTCTTTCGCTATTATCGCAAATACTTTTTTAAATTTACCTACTTTTCCGTCTTTAGTTCTTGCTCCTTCAGGGAAAATAAGTACATTTTTTCCTGCTTTTACATGAGCCGCTATTTCTTCGACACTTTTCTTTATATTTTTATTTATATCAATCAGAACAACATTTCCATTGGATACGAGCAATTTCATAATTCCTTTTTTAAAATACCAGTCTATTGCTAAAAACATTGTGTTATAAAGTATTTTATGCGGCAAAAGACTTCCTAAAACTAACGAATCGATAAAACTTTGGTGATTTGAAACAAATATCTGCTGTTCGGCACTTATTTTATCTCTATTAACTCTTTTCAATCGAAAATAAACTTTTAATGTTACATCCAGCAAAGGTCTGAGAACTTTAGTTACCCAACGATTTTTTTCTTCAACTGCAGGAGCTTCTTCTATTATTTTTTTCCAATCCACTTCAGAATCTTCTATTTTAGTTGCCTTTTCGTTTATATATTCGGATAATGCTTTTAAGTTTGACATTTCGGAAAATTGTTCTTCATTAAGTTTTATTCCGAAACTGTTTTCAATGTAAGCAAAAAGCTCTACTATATCAAGGGAATCCATTCCGATTTCCAATTCAAGATTTTCTTCAGGTAGAGGCTCTATCCCTTTAAGTTTTTTTATGTATTCTTTCAATATTTTATAAACTTCGCTATCAGGTTCTTCAACTTTTTTCTTTTCAGTTGTATTTTTTTCATACAAATTAGGAAGCATAAATCTTCTTACTTTTCCTACCCTTGTTTTAGGTAGTTCTTCTTCATAAAGTTTATAATCCAATATTTTTTCATGATTATGAACAGTTAAATTATAATCTTCTATTACATTTTTAATATACGCATTTATATTGGTAATTCCTTTTTTTCTAAATTCTACCAATTCCGGAACTATAATAGCGGCAATTTTGTCATTATGTCCGAATACTCCTATTTCTTTTATTAAATAATTACTTTTTGCTATAACTTTATTTTCAATAGTTTCAGGATCAATATTCTTACCGTTTGATAATACAATCATACTGTTTTTTCTTCCACGTATTGTAATGTATCCTTCATCATCAATCGTTGCCAAATCCCCTGTTTTGAACCATCCGTCTTCAGTCATTACTTCTGCTGTTTTCTCAGGTTTGTTATAATAACCTTTCATAACAATAGGACCTTTTACCCACAGTTCTTCATCTACTACTTTTACTTCTATATTTTCAAGTTTTTTTCCTACTGTTCCGATTTTTCTTTCTTTTTGAGAATTTACTGCTATTACAGGCGAAGTTTCAGTCAGTCCGTAACCTTCAAGTGAGTATATCCCTAAAATTTCATAAAATTCAGCTATTTCAGCATCCAGTTTTGCTCCTCCCGAAACAATAAAATCAAGATGTCCTCCAAACTTGTCATGAACTTTCTTAAATACTTTTCTTCTCAATTTCATTGATTTTATTTTGCTCATCGTTTTATAGATAAATCTCGTTATAAATTTAGCATCTATCTGCTGTTTTATACCGTCATAAAAAAGTTTAAAGACTCTCGGCACTCCTATAAGAGCAGTTACTCTGTTTCTGCTTAATGCTTCCAATATTTCTTTACTTGCTATTTTTTCTACAAATACTATTGATGTTTGATGTCTCAACATTAATAAAACAGTTGCAGTCAACGGCAATATATGATGAAACGGAAGCAGTGCCAATATCTGATCCTCGTGAGTAAAAATATTTTTAGCAAATATTCCGTCCATTTCCGTATTCAAATTTTTATATGTAAGCATTACCCCTTTGGGAAGTCCTGTAGTTCCCGAAGTATAAAGCATTACTGCCGTATCTTCATCTTCAGGATTATACAATTCAAATTCTTTATTTTTTATGATTTCCAATTTTTCTTTATCAATAGGATAATTATCAACATTGACAATTTTAACCTTATCTTTTAATCCATAAGATAATAAAGCCTCTTTTATATTTTTTTCAGTTTCGTTTGAACATATGATTACTTCGGGATGAGAATCTTCAAGAACATATAATATTTCTTTCGGATTACTTGCCGAATCTATTGTAATCGGTGCAGATTTTTTATCCCATACTGCAAAAAAGCTGTAAATCCACTCAACTCTGTTTTCCATTATGATTAATCCGAATTTATTTTTATCAAGTTCAATTACATTTTCGGAAAAATATTTTATTTTATTTACCACCTCAGTATAATTAATATGATTATTTTCAAAATCGACTAATGCCAATCTGTCAGTTTTTTGTAAAAACATAATTTCTCCTTTTTCAAGCAAATACTCTTTCAAATCTGATTTTATTCTTTTAAATATTATTCATTTGAGGGGATTCCGGAAATATTCGCTTTCTGTTTTTTAATTAATTATATCATAATTTTTCAAATAATAAAACGGGGATGTTTGTAAGTGAGATCTGCAGTTAATCTCACACTCCCATTATCCTTAATCTCTCAGATTTTATGATACGAAAGTTTTAAACATCCCTATTTTTTATAATAAATTTATTCCGTTTTGTTCACAAATTTTTATAGTTTCTTCATCCCATATAGAAGCCTGAACTTCTCCTATATGTGCTTTTTGTAATAAAAACATACATATTCTCGACTGTCCTATTCCTCCACCTATTGTAAGAGGTAATTCGCTGTTTAGAAGCATTTTATGATATTCCAGTCCTTTTCTTTCTTCAAGATTTAAAATCTCAAGTTGTTTCAAAAGAGATTTTTCATCTACTCTTATACCCATAGATGACAGTTCAAGTGCTCTGTCAAGAACAGGATCCCACATAATAAGATCTCCGTTTAATTCCCAATCATCATAATCCGGAGCTCTTCCGTCGTGTTTTTCTCCCGATTCAAGAATTTTTCCAATTTGCATTATAAATATTGCCCCTTTTTCTTTTGCAAATCTGTTTTCTCTTTCATCAGGAGTCAAATCCGGATACATATTTTCCAACTCCTGTGAAGTAATAAATGTAACTTCTTCAGGAAGAAATTTTTTATATTTCGGATATTTGTTTACCAACATGTCCTGAGTTTTCAAAAATACTTTATATATTTTTTTTACAGTTTCCTTCAAAAAATCCAAATTTCTCTCTTCTTTTGTTATAACTTTTTCCCAATCCCACTGATCTACATAAATCGAATGTACGTTATCCAGTTCTTCATCACGTCTTATGGCATTCATATCGGTATAAATACCTTTCCCCGTATCTATTCCGTATCTTTTTAATGCCAATCTTTTCCATTTCGCCAACGAATGAATAATTTCAATAATTTCCCCTTCGTAATCTTTCATCTCAAAACTTACAGGTCTTTCCACTCCGTTCAGGTTATCGTTTATACCTGTTGTTTTTCTTACGAATAACGGTGCTGAAATTCTTGTAAGATTTAATTCTTTGGAAAGTTCCGATTCAAAAAAATCTTTTATTAACTTTATAGCTATTTCAGTTTCCATTATTCCGTATTTTGCATCATAATTTTTAGGAACTATAACTTTTGCCATATATTCACCTACTAAATACCTTTCAAAAAAATGGCGCACCCAGCAGGAGTTGAACCCACAACCTTCTGATCCGTAGTCAGACGCTCTATCCAATTGAGCTATGGATGCACTTATAAAAAAATGGCGGAGAAGGAGGGATTTGAACCCTCGATCCAAGTTTTAGCTCGGATACTCCCTTAGCAGGGGAGCGCATTCGGCCTCTCTGCCACTTCTCCACAATATTAAATTCAAATGGCGGGTGAACAGGGATTCGAACCCTGAGAGCTTTCGCCTTGCCGGTTTTCAAGACCGGTCCCTTAGCCGTTCGGACATCCACCCGCATATTACTTGCTTAGTTTATCATATTTAATTATTTTTTGTCAAGAACAATTTTTATTTTTTTTGATTTTTTTTAAAGTTTGTAAGTAAAAACCAGCTTATTCCGCTGTAAAATATATAATTTCTATTGTATTCCAAAATATTATTATGTTTTCTTAATTTCATAAATGTTTTTGTTCTCTTAATTTATTCATATAACTTTTTTATATATTCAGTTTTTTCGCCATTTTCTTTATACACATATATCGGCATTTCTATTTTCAGACCTTTATCGGCATCCTTTACAGCTTCGAGCATGCAGATTTTTGCATCCTGATTTCTTTTGGTATAACAATTTCTCATTCTTTTCGGCTCTAATTTATTTTCAGTCAATAATTTTATTATTTCTACAAGCCTGTCGCTTCTAAAGACTATCGAAAAATGTCCCGAATTTTTCAATAGCCATGCTGATATTTTTATAATCTGTTCCAAAGTCAAATCTATATTATGTCTTGCCAAACTCATTTTCGGAGAATTGTTTATCTGATTTATATCTCCTTTAAATTCAAAATAAGGAGGATTTGTAACTATACAATCAAACTCATCTTTTTTAAATATTTTCTGATAATTTTTAATATCATCATTTATTATGTTTATCCGATCTTCATAATTATTATTTTTTATGTTTCTCTCGGCAATATCCGCCATTTCCTTTTGCAACTCTATTCCTACAATTTCGGCTTTGGATTTTTCAGCCAGAAGAATCGGTATAATTCCGCAACCTGTTCCTATATCGAGTATTTTTTTTGTTTTTCTGTTTATTTTTGTAAAATCCGCAAGTAAAACAGTATCCAAGGTAAAATTCTGAAAATCATTTCTTTGAATAATTTTCATTCTTTTAATTACTGTGGTTGTTTTTTCTCCGATTTTTTTTATTACATCCATAAAATATTCCTAAATTTTATAAACAATATAACTAAAGCTGCCATTATCGCAACTTTAATCAATAGTTTTGCAGATTTGAAAAAAAATCTTAAAACCAGAAAAGCCACTACAAATATTATTATTTTGTTCATATTACCTCCCATTTTTATTATTATATACTATTTTTAAAAATTTATCGACTTATTTTTTCTGCCTCTTGAAATATATCCGAAACAATTATATAATAACTTTGACAAATTAAAGGAGAGAATTAAAATCAATGAATAATTTAACAAACAACAATATAGATGACACAAAAACGTCAAGTATAGGAAATACATCATGCGAGGCAATATTACCTACTGTCTCTTTAAAGTCTCTATCAGAAATTGAAAAGAGTATTCAGAAAAAATACCGTTCGGAACTTTGGTCGCCTTTTATACGAGGATTAAAAGAATTTGAAATGGTAAAAGACGGCGACAGAATTGCAGTTGCAATTTCAGGCGGTAAAGACAGTCTGTTATTATCCAAACTTTTTCAGGAACTTAAAAGAGCAAGTAAAACTAACTTTGAACTTGTTTTTATATCAATGAATCCCGGATTCAATGAAGTAAATCTGACTAATTTGAGAAAGAATCTCGAACATCTTGAAATTCCTTGCGAAATATACAACGATAATATTTTTGAAGTTGCAGAGAAAATCGCAAAAGACTATCCATGTTATATGTGTGCCAAAATGCGAAGAGGAAGTCTTTATACCAAAGCTGCTTCTTACGGTTGCAATAAACTTGCTTTGGGACACCATCTGGATGATGTTATCGAAACGACTCTTATGAGCATATTTTATATGGGAAAATTTGAAACAATGCTTCCCAAATTGAAAGCCGATAATTTTGATATTGAACTGATAAGACCGCTATTTTATGTAGAAGAAAAGTCAATTATAAAATGGATCAGAAATAACGGTATTCTTGCAATGAACTGCGGATGTACCGTTGCTGCGGGAAAAACTTCCAGCAAAAGACGTGAAACGAAAGAACTTATTGCCGACCTTGTAAAAAATAATCCCGATATTAAAAAACGGATTATCCAGTCGGCACAAAACGTAAACTTGGAAAAAATTTTAGGATGGAAAACTTCAGAAGGAAAATTTTCTTATTTGAAATAATACAAAAAATATGTACCTTTAGATTTTTAAAACTTTCGGTACATATTTTCTTTTGCAGTTTTTTCGGTTCATTTTTTTGTATTTACAGTATCTTTTTCCTTTTCAAAATAATACTCTGAAGGCAATACATCGGCATTGTAAAGCCACATGTTTCCTTTTTGATATTTATATTTGACTATCATTTTATCTTTCTGAATATCAAAGTCATCAACTACGTACATTCTCTTGCTTTTCCCTGTTACTGCCAGTCTGTTATTTCCTACTTTTAAAAGATTATATTTTTTTCTTAAAAATTCAAATATTATTTTATATCCACTATCGTCATATAAGGCAAATGATCACTTAATTTAGTCCATTCCTGTGTATTGTCATTTATGAAAAAACTTTCTTTCAATTTCCAGTTCGTTGAAAAATCTCCCAAAATATAATCTATTCTCGGATCTTCATTTTTTCTTACTCCTGCTCTATCTCCGCCTAAATAGGTATCTTTCCAGTTTTGAGTAATCTGATTATAGTATTCCGTCGTAGGAAGCATATTCAAATCCCCACCCAAAAATTTTATATCTCCTTCAGCTATTTCGGACATTATAAGAAGCGAATTAAGCTCATCATTTTTGGCTTCCTGTTTGTAATCCAAATGTGTATTTATAAATAACACTGTCTTTCCGAATACTGACTTTTCGATTTTTGCAGCAATAACCTGTCTTTTCTCTATTCCTATAGAAGGGAGTTCGTAAGTCAGTATTTTTTCTATCGGATATTTTGATACAAAAGCTATTCCGAATTCCCCCGAATCATAATCCCTCGATTTTTGAAAATAATAAAAATTATAACCCATTTCGTCAGCTATATCTTTTGTAATATCCCTTATATTACTTCTCTTTGTAAATTTGTCCACTTCCTGCAGTGCTATAAAATCAGGTTTGTATCTTTTTATACTTTGCCCTATTTTAGTCCCGTTTGCAAGTCTTCCTCCATATATATTGTAAGTCATCATTCTAAATTCTTTTGCGTTTACTGTCAATGCTATAACTGTAAATAACAATATCCTTATTATATTTCCTGTTTTTATCATTATCTCTACCTCATAATTATCCGTTAAGATCCTATCCTTCTTTCTTTAATATAATATCTTGCGACTATTCTCATTTTTTTTACTATTTTTGAAAATCCCGTCAGATGTTTTGTTTCCAGAAACAGTCTTGCTTTTAAACTTGTCCAGCTGTCGTTCCACCAATGTATACCGTAAGTATTTTCAGTTATACATTGGGGAGTATACTTTTCCTTAAATCCGTAAGGATAAAAATATTCTTTAGGATATATTGTTATTTCTCCTTTCTTCAATGTATTTTCTCTTTTATCTGTTAAGCCGTATTTTTTTTCAAATATATAAGTAAATATTTTAGGAATTGTCCATAAAGGCTTTTCCCATATTTCCTTTTCGTAAAATTCTGTCAAATCTTTTAAAACTTCATTATGTCTGTCTGTTCCGAATATTCCTACACTTATATGTTTTTCGTCTTCATAACCTATAAAAAACTTCATATTTTCTTTTGTTATTAGCGGAGTTATGTCCTTTATAATTTCCATATCAGTATCTACATATATTCCTGAATGTTCATACATATAATGAACTCTTATATAGTCTGAAACATAAGCCCAAAGTTTTCTTTCGTAACATTCTCTGAAAAATTTGTTTTTCTTCAGATGAGTTTCCATATCAAAGTTTTTTTCATTTATCTCCGTTATTTGAAAATCCGGAAGATTTTCCTGCCATGATTTCAGACATTTATAGAAAATATCAGGTTTCTTTGCATTCCCTATCCACACATAATAAATTTTTTTTTCTATCATTGTATTTCTCCTCTATTTTTCGGTACATATAATCAAATCCGAATATTAAAACATAAACACTTATTAACATTATCATATTTTTTATCAGTGCTTCTCCGAAAAAAGAACCTCTCGGAATGTAAAATAAATTGGGTATAAAATAATAACTTGTCAGCAATAAAAATCTGTTTTTTACTACGTATTTCTCGTATTTTACTATAAATATCCCTAACAGTACCGATATAATTATAATCCACAAGTATCCCAGATCATACATTTCCGCAATATAATTCGAGCCTATCCCCTCTCCTTTTAAATAAGCCGTCGGATTGAGCAGATAAGTCAGTTTGTCCGCAAGAGAATTTGTCGTAGTCAGAGTTTCCAAAGATTGCGGTTTAAAACCAAATATCCCCTGAAATATATACGGATAAGGACCCTGTCCTACTATTCTTGATTTAAAGTCTATCGTATAGCCCAATACAAGATAGCTTACTCCCTGAGAAAACAGAAAATTATAAACTGTATTTATCAAATCAAGGGAAAATACTTTTTTACTCCTCACAGAAACAAGTAATTGTGAAAATATGACAGTAAATCCGACAAGTTTTCCCATTGTTTTCATTTTTATTTTTATTCCGTAAACTTTTGCGTAATACCACATTATAAATAACAGTTGAGTTAAAAATATGGCCCTTGCCCCTTTAAATGAATCAAGTAATTTTACCATAAGATACAAAGAAGATACCGTCAAAAATTTCTTTTTTGAAGGAACAGATATTAAAAATATTAAAAATCCTATTGTCATTATTGTTCCCGATCCTTTTGTAAAAAAAGGATAATCCACACCTTTCAATATACCCGTATAATAAGCTTCGTATCCCGCCTGAAGTATGATTCGCAACTGAATAAACATTTTGTAAGCCAACGCCGGTAATGCGATTATAAATAAAAACATTCCGAAATCGGTATAAATCTTTCTGTTTTTAAGAGTTACAAGACTTTTCATTTCACTTTCGGTTTCGTTTATTATTCCTATGAAAAATCCTAAATGTGTAAATAGCAGAACCAAAAGAAATACGTTTATTATCTCAATTCTTACATCATAAAAAAAGTAATAATTTGCAAATTTTGTAGCCCAGCCGAACTCTTTATAGTCTGCTATGTCTAAAAATACTCTTGTAAAATTAAATAAAAACAGTGTATAAAGAAAAATCATATAAGAATTAAGCCAGTCCGAATAAATTTTTGCAGTGAAAAAAGTATAAATATACACTCCCATCAGCAGATATTCAAGGAACTTCATTTCTCCGGCATCATTAGGAAACACAATAGCCGATTTCAAAAAGAAAACGAATACTATAATAAATATATGTATAACTGTCATTAATATTCCGTTTTTTCTCATAATCGTTTTCCTTTCTTTTTTATTTTTTATCTTAATTCAGATTTTAACTTACTTTTCTCCTTACTCACCATATACATTCCTAACGGCAATCCTAAAAGCAGCATTCCCTTTGATTCACTTTCATTCCAAATTTTCCTGAAAGGATACCCCGCTATTTTGCAAAATTTATAATAAACTGCATTATTTAAAATTTTCTGTTTAAAGGACATTTTATGTCTGTTTCTTTCATTATGATAAAGTGCCTGTCCTTTAGGATTTCTAAGCAATAAATTATTATACTCGGCAGTAAGTCCGTCATCATGATACTGTTTTATTTCTATTTTTTTATTTATATACAGCATTTTATATTTTTCGGATATTCTATTATAAACAAGTGCTTCTGTTGTAAATTTTTCTCCCTCAAATACAGGAAAAGGATATTTTTTTATAATTTCTGTTCTGAACATCAAACCTTTATCACCTTTTATCCCATATTTATTATAAATATCAAATTGACTTTCAATCATTTCATTTTGGGGAAATTCAGTTCCGATGACTTTTCCATCAGGATAAATCGACAAATAACCCATACCAATTATTTTATCATTTTTTTCATATTTTTTCCAATATTTAAATATAGTTTCCAGTCCGTCGGAAATATATTCATCATCGGAATCAAGGCATATAAATAGCTCTCCTCGTGCTTTTTCCACAGCAAAATTATAGGCTCTCTGTTTTCCGCCGTTTTTCTTGTAATAATATTTTATATCCAGTTTATTTTCACTTATAAACTCTTTTACGATTTTTTCAGTATTGTCGTCAGAGCCGTCATCTACAATAAGCCATTCAAAATCTTTATAAGTCTGATTTTTCAGTGATTCATACAACTTCCTTAACAATTCTTTTCTGTTATAAGTAGGTGTAAATACTGTGAACTTCATTTTCGCTCCTTTTTATTTATCCAAAACTGATTTCAAACAAATTTATTTAACAATCTTATTTTTTAATTTAATAACAATATTCGCTATTTTAGCATAAACTTCTTTGTTTACTATTAATTTTGTAACCACTGCCAGATACACTATCTTCAATCCGAATTTTGTCCATGAAATATTATCATTAGATAAATACAGGATTACAGGATTTAAAACTATTATCATATAAAACAGAAATTTTTTATAATTGAAAGATATTCCGTATTTCTTTTTAATTACAACCATTTCAAGTATTGCTCTTATTAAAAAAGCGAGTATAGTGGTCCATGCAGCTATATACGGTCCGTATTGAGGAAATACAGGTATAAATATAAGATTTCCTGCAAGGTTGAATACCATTGCAAACACCGAAAAATAAAATATATAAATACTGTTTTCGTGAAAATGGAAAAAATAATCAAGACAATACAGTGCCTGTATTACGATTCCCGCAAGAATAAGAGGCATGTAATTTATGGCTTTTAAATATCCTTTGGAAAATATCAGACTTATCCCTTCAGGAGCAAACAGCTGACACAATACGCAAAAAAAAGATATTATTGCAATAAAATTTTCAATACTTCCTGTTATTCTCGGATTATTTTTGTCTTTTTTCATAGCTTCGTAAAATTCAGGAGTCCAACTGTCGACAAAAGATCCTTTCAATACTGAAAAAGCTCTTCCTCCGTCTGCTGCAAGGTTATAACCTCCAACTATTCCGGGAGCTATAAATTTAAGAAGTACCAGTTTATCGCTCAGATTTACTATCTGGTCTGTCAATTCTATAAATATTAACGGTATCCCGTTTTTCAAAGAAAATTTTACATACTCCTTTTTTGCCTTGAATCTGAATTTTCCGAAATAATCTTTAAAATAATACAGCAATAAAGCTACCGATGATGCTAAATTTGCTCCCTGAAATCCGATTATTCCTTTGCGAAGATTACCTATAAGAAATATCGCCAGAATATAGTTAGTCGTCATACTTATAAGGCTTCCCACAGCGACTTTCATATACATTCTCTTCATTCGTGAAAGAGTTACCCCCAAAGTATTCAGAGCATTTACAAAAGCAATAACTACTGCAGTAGTTATTAAAGGATGATATGAAATTTCATTCAAATTTATTATATAAGAAAATAATTTTTTCGACAAAGGAGTAAACAAAAAACCGAATACTGTCAAATTAAAGATAAATAAAACGAGAAATGTCGAAAACATATAGCTTCCCATTTCATTTTCGTCATCTTTCAAATCAACATATTTTTTCATCTGTGCATTATACATTCCCAAGCCTAAAACAACTGTAAACATTGTAATCATTGATCCCAAAGTTCCTGCAACTCCATATTCGGCAGGTGTCAATAATCTTGTTATTATAGGCAAAAATATAAATGACCCCATTTTAATGGCTATTTGCATAAGGGAATAAACCATTGTCCCTTTTAATAAATTTTTATTATCCATTCAAATATTGTTCCTTTTCTTTCATTTTTATTTCAATCCTATCAAGTCATGCACTCTTATTATTCCGACTACATTTCTGTTTTCCACAACAGGAAGCACATTTATCTGGCTTTTTCTGTTTTCCATAAGTTTCAAAGCTTCCATTGCCATAGCATTTCTACCTATAGACACAGGTGTAGAAATCATAATATCCTTAGCTTTATAAGAAAAAAATTCTTCTTTATGAACTAATGCCCGTCTTATATCTCCCTCGGTAATAATTCCGATAAGTTTGCCATTCTCTTTTCCCGTTTCGGAAATACAAACTGCTCCCATTTTTTTCTTGGTCAGAACAAGAAGAACATTTTCTATATTTTCATCAGCAGCCAATACAGGAAGTTCTTCCCCTGAATGCATTAAATCCGACACTGTTAAAAGAAGTCTTTTCCCCAAACTGCCTCCCGGATGATATTTTGCAAAATCATTTTCAGTAAAGTTTCTCATCTTCATAAGTACCGATGCCAAAGCATCTCCCATTACAAGAGTTGCAGTAGTGGAGCTCATAGGAGCCGTTCCCAAATTACTTGCTTCTTTTTCGACTCCTATATTTATAACAACTTTCGCATGTTTTGCCAAAGGAGAAGTTTCATTTCCTGTAAAAGCGACTATTTCAGCTCCGATTTTTTTTATCGGTGTCATTATACTCAATATTTCATCGGAATTTCCGCTATTGGAAATAGCAATAACTATATCTCCCTCACTTATCATTCCTAAATCTCCGTGAAGAGCTTCGGCTGCATTTATAAATATAGCACTTGTCCCTGTAGAAGCAAGTGTAGCTGCTATTTTCTTTCCTATAATCCCCGATTTTCCTATGCCTGTAACGACTACTTTTCTATGTTCCAATCCATTTATCATATAGACAAGTTTTTCAAAGTTTTCATTTATTCTGTTTTTCACCCTTTCCAGTTCGGAAATTTCAATATTAAAAGTTTTTTGGACCTCTTTTATAATATCAAATTCCAATTTTATTTCCTCCTTTTCAAAGTCGTGATATAAATTTTATTTTTTATATTTTTTTATTTTTGTCAATATTTTTTTTATTTCCTGACTTTTTTCCTTATGGCACACAAGCAGAGCATCTTTCGTATTTACGATTACAATGTCTTCCAAGCCTATGGTTGCTATAATTTTATCATTTTCCTTATTTATAATGATGTTTCCTTCTGACTCTATTTCCTCGTATTTTTCTGCCTTAACAATATTATTATCCTTGTCCTTAGGGAAAACATCTTCGAGGGATTTAAAACTTCCCACATCATTCCATTCTATATCTACCGGAATTACAAGTACAGCTCTTGTATGCTCCATCACTCCGAAATCTATGGATATTTTCTCAAATTTTTCAAATTCTTCACTTACATAACTACTCAGTTTTTTCCCGTAAAATTCATTTAGATCAATATTACTAAGCATTTCTTCTATCTTATCCGTAACAGGTTTATGTGAATCCATATATTTTCTTATTTCATTTAAGATAAAGTCTGTTTTCCAAACGAACATTCCGCTATTCCAGAGATAATTTCCTTTTTCAATATATTTTTCAGCTATTTCTTTGTTAGGTTTTTCTCTGAAACTTTTCACTTTATATATTTCAAATTTTTCTTTCGACTGTTCTTTTGCCAAGTTTTTATTTTTAATGTACTCAATATATCCATAGCCTGTTTCAGGGTAAGAAGGCTTTATTCCCAAAGTTACAATCACATCATTTTTGGCTTTTTCAAAAGCAAACTCAAGACTTTCCAAAAATTCTTTTTCTTTTTTTATAAGATGATCCGATGGCAACACTGCCATTATACTGTTTTCATATAATTTTTTTATTATCAATGCTGCATAACCTATACATGCCGCAGTATCTCTCGCCATAGGCTCAAAAATTATATTTCTTTCGGGTATTTCAGGCAATTCCTTTTTCACAATATCCAAATAATCAATATTTGTAGAAATGAAAATCTTTTCCGCAGGAATGAGTTTAGTCACTCTGTTAACGGTTTCCCTTATCATTGTCTTATCCGACACCAAATCCAGAAACTGTTTCGGTCTTTCGTTTGTCGACAAGGGCCAAAATCTCGTTCCGCTTCCTCCTGCCATTATCAGTACAACTTTATCCATAATTAATCTCCTGTTATTTTCTTATAATTTTCAATACTTTTTAAAATATTATAGCATTTTTGGGAGTATTATTCTACAAAAAAAGAGCCATTTTCACAGCTCTTTTAAAAATTTCTAAATATTATTAATGTTTATGACCGCATCCACATCCTGAACCTTTCATATCAAGTACCATACGTCCCTGAATTTTTCCTTCTTCCATTTCTTTGAATATTTCAGGCGCATCTGTCAATGCTCTTTTTTGAACTACAGGAACTACTTTTCCTTCGGCACCAAATTGGAATGCTTCTTCCAAGTCTTTTCTCGTTCCTACAAGTGATCCTATAACTTCTATTCCGTCAAGAACAGTTTTAACAATAGGTAAATCCATTGTTTCAGAAGGAAGTCCTACTGCAACTACTTTCCCGGCAGCACGTACAGAATCAATAGCCTGATTGAATGCTACTTTAGATACTGCCGTTACAACTGCCGCATGTGCTCCTCCATTTGTTATTTTTTTGATTTCTGCAGCAGGATCTGCTACATTTTTACCGTTAATTATATAATCTGCCCCTACTTCTTTTGCCAATTCCAATTTATCCTGATTAATATCTACTGCTATTACGTGAGCATTGAATACGTGTTTTGCATATTGAATAGCCAAATTTCCCAATCCTCCGCATCCGTATATTGCGATCCATTGTCCAGGCTCGATTTTGGATACTTTAATAGCTTTATAACAAGTAACACCTGCACATGTAATGCTGCTCGCCTGAGCAGGATCCAATCCTTCAGGCACTTTCACTGCGTAATCGGCAGTTACAAGACAGTATTCAGCCATTCCTCCGTCAACTGAATATCCTGCATTTTTTACGTTTCTGCAAAGAGTTTCTCTTCCTGTAGTACAGTATTCACAAACTCCGCATCCTTCAAAAAACCAAGCGATACTTACTCTGTCTCCTACTTTCAATGTTTTTACATCAGGAGCCACTTCTTTTACTATCCCTATACCTTCATGCCCTAAAATTCTTCCCGGAACTTTTCCGAAATCACCGTTTGCTACGTGCAAATCAGTATGGCATACTCCACAATATTCCACTTCTACCAATGCTTCTCCCGGTCCTACTTTCGGTACTTCTTTTTCAACGATTTGAACTTCTCCTGTTCCTTTTTCATTTACAACTACAGCTTTCATATTTATTCCTCCTATAAATTATTATTTGAATATCTTTTCACACAATCATTTTACTCCTATTTTTTGAAAAGGTCAAGTTATTTTTTTCTTTTACGTACAAATAACATTGAAAATACAAGTGTTTTCACTAAAAAATCCTGCCTATTGACCAAATTCCAACAGCAGGATTATTTTATAATTAATTATTATGTCTGTACATAAAATTTACCGTTTTTTATATACATATTTTTTATTTTGATTTGCTTTTTCTTTCCTTCTTTTTCTTTCTTTTCTCTTTCTTCGCCGTATTTGTATACAGGCGACATTTCTACATAATTTGTTATTAGAGAAATCAGTGTATTTTCAGCTTTGGAGTTTGCTCTCACTTTTCCGTTTTCATCGGTAATCTTATCCACCGACAAATCTACCAGATACAGTTCTTCCTTATCTTTATCATAGCGTATTCCGCTACTCAAATACATTTTCCCTTTGCTTCTGTCATCCAGTAAAGATATATCATAATCAGTTTCTATGAGAATCTTCTCATCTTTAAAATCCACTTTAGGATTTTTCAATGTTACTTTTGATACCAAAAAGTTTTTTGTTACAGGAAATTTTTTATCAGTTTTTTCCTGTATTGTTTTCTTCGGAACATGTATCGTTTTGTTTTCAAGAAAATCACACGATATTATTCCGAAAAGAACTGCCATTATAATGAGTATTCTTTTTATTATTACATTCTTTTTCATTTTCCCTCCTGAATAAATCAAATCTTTCAAAAATTCTATACCCTCAATTTAAGGTGCTCATATTTTATATTTCTTTTCTTTGTTTATTTTTTTATTTGACTCATTATTGGCTTAACATTATCTCAACATTCAAATTTTACAACGCTAAAAATGTGCTAGTGAGCGTTATGAAAACATCCTTTTTGTTTTCATAGCGAACGGGCATTTTTGAGTATGTAAAATTTGAGTTGAGTAATTTTTTGCTACTTTTTTCTAAAAAAGTAGGTAAAAATTTTGTTGATGTTTTTTCGCTTCCTTTTTTAAAAAGGAAGAAGAAGTTTTTTGCTTTTTTTCTAAAAAAGTAGATTACAAATATTTTTTCAAAAATTTCCCTGTATGAGATTTCTTTGATTTTACTATTTGTTCAGGAGTTCCCTTTGCTATAATCTGTCCGCCTCTATGCCCACCTTCAGGCCCTACATCTATTATATAATCGGCAAATTTGATTACATCAAGATTATGCTCAATTACGAGCACTGTATTTCCCTTTTCTACAAGTCTGTCAAGTACGATAAGAAGTTTTCTTATATCTTCAAAATGCAATCCTGTTGTAGGCTCATCAAGAATATAAATTGTGTCTCCTCTTGATATTTTAGAGAGTTCAGTCGCAAGTTTTATCCTTTGAGCTTCCCCTCCTGAAAGAGTTGTCGCAGGCTGTCCCAGTTTAATATAATTCATTCCCACATCTATAAGTGTCTGAAGTTTTCTTTCCAAACTCGGAACAGCTTTAAAAAACTCATAAGCTTCTTCTACAGACATATCAAGGATATCAGATATACTTTTTCCTTTATAATGTACTTCAAGAGTTTCCCTATTATATCTTTTTCCTTTGCAGACCTCACATTCTACATATACGTCAGGCAAAAAATTCATCTCAATTTTATTAATTCCGGCTCCGCCGCACGCTTCACATCTTCCGCCTTTTACATTGAAGGAAAATCGCCCTTTATTGTATCCTCTCACTTGGGCATCTTTCGTCTGTGCAAATAAATCCCTTATATCATCGAATATTTTAGTGTAAGTCGCAGTATTTGATCTCGGTGTTCTTCCTATCGGCGACTGATCTATATCTATTACCTTTTCCAAATGTTCCAGACCTTCTATTCCACCGTTTTCAAGAGGATAGAGTTTACCTTTGTTCAGTCTGTTATGAAGTTCCGGAAATAATGTCTGATTAATGAGAGTCGACTTTCCGCTTCCCGATACTCCCGTTACTACTGTAAATACTTCAAGAGGGATATTCACAGTTACATTTTTCAAGTTATTCCCTTTGGCATTTTTCAAAATTATTTCTTTTGTAAATTTTCTTCTCTTTTTGGGCACTTCTATCCCTATTTCCCCATTCAGATATTTTGCCGTCAAAGATTTCTTATTTTTCAGCACTTGCTTCGGTGTCCCCTCGGCAACGACCTCTCCGCCGTATATTCCGGCTCCGGGACCCATGTCTATAAGATAATCTGCTTCTCTCATCGTATCTTCATCATGCTCTACAACAATAAGCGTATTTCCTATATCTTTCAAGTCCTTTAAAGCGGCAAGGAGTTTTTCATTGTCCCTCTGATGAAGTCCTATACTCGGCTCGTCAAGTACATAAATAACTCCTGTCAGCCTACTTCCTATCTGTGTTGCAAGCCTTATCCTTTGGGACTCCCCTCCTGAAAGTGTTTTCGTCATTCTCGCCAAAGTCAGATAATCCAATCCTACATTTATCATAAAAGACAATCTTTCCTTTATTTCTTTCAGGATTTCATTGGCTATCTGCTTCTGCTTTTCAGTAAGTTCTATATTTTCATAAAATTTAAGTGCTTCCGTCACACTCACTTCAGTTAAATCGATTATGTTTTTACCGTTTACAGTAATTGCAAGAACTACATCTTTCAGTCTCTTTCCGTGACATGTTTTACATGTTTTTTCAGTCATATATTTTGCTTCGATTTCTTCTTTTGTAGACTCTGATGCCGTTTCTCTGTAACGTCTTTCAATGTTTCTGACAATACCGTCAAACTCTTTTTTCCCGTTATAACTGAAGCTGTCCCCTGACCATGAAAACTTAAACTGTTTATCACTTCCGTAAAATATGATTTTTCTTTCTTCTTCTGTCAGTTCGGAAACTTTTTTATCCAAGTCAATTTTATGAGCTTTTGCCATTGCCTCAAAAAGCTCCCAATTCCAGCCTTTCTGATTTGTCGAACCGGGAAACAATATCCCTCCTTCTCTCAAAGAAAGATTTTCATCAACTATCAGCTTATTTTCATCAACTTCCAATGTCGATCCCAATCCGTTACATGCTTCACACGCTCCGTAAGGGGCATTGAAAGAAAACAGTCTCGGAACTACATCGGGAAATACTACTTCCGGATGATCCGAACATGCAAAATTTTCACTGTATTTACTGTCTTTTCCGTTTATATTCGTAATAATTTTTCCGTCTGAAAGCCCTCCGGCCGTTTCCACAGCTTCAGTCAATCTGCTTAAAAAATCTTTATCGTCTTTTTTTATAACAAGTCTATCCACTACGACTTCTATATGATGTCTTTTATTTTTATCCAAATCTATAGTATCATTCAAATCAAGTATATCTCCGTTTACTCTTACCCTTTGAAATCCTCTTTTCTGCAAATTCAAAAAGAGATTTTTATGTGTTCCTTTTTTGTCAATTATCACAGGGGCCAATACTATCAATTTATCTTTTTCCTGAGTAGTGGTGATTACATTATCGACTATTTCCTGTAGCGACTGCTTTTCTACTTTCTGTCCGCATATAGGACAGTGAGCCTCTCCTATATGTGCCCATAAAAGTCTCATATAATCATATATTTCAGTCATTGTTCCGACTGTCGATCTCGGATTTTTAGAAACACTTTTCTGCTCGATAGAAATTGCAGGAGAAAGCCCTTCTATGCTGTCGAGTTCAGGCTTCTGCATTTGTCCGATAAACTGTCTGGCATAAGCAGATAAACTCTCTACGTACCTTCTCTGCCCTTCGGAATATATCGTATCAAAAGCAAGAGAAGACTTTCCGCTTCCTGAAACTCCTGTTATTACTACAAATTCATTTTTCGGAATTTCTATATCCACATTTTTCAGATTATGTTCCCTTGCCCCTGTTATTTTAATTTTATCATTCATTTTATTTTCCTTTACTTTATTTAATAATTATACTGCTTTATTTAACTCTTTCAATAATTTTTCTTTCAATTTTTTCGTTTTTTTCATTCGGTTTGTTGCTATTACCATATATCCGACACATATTTATCTCCTCTTTCTCACAACATTGAACATATATCCGAATATCATAAATGTCATAACAAACATACCGAAGTTAAACAAAAATATATTTTCTTTATTTGAGAATCCTGTTATTAGACTTCCTATGATGAAGAATATTAAATAAGCAACAACATCTTTTATTTTTAATCTATAATTTTCTTTGTTATAAACGGATATACTGAACATTGATACAAAATATACCAGTAATCCGAATAATCTGAAAATTATAAGAAATTTCCAGTCAACTTCAGGATTCAGTGCAAATCCGAACGATGTTGTAATTGTGCTTAACCCCATAAAAATTCCTATATGAGAATATACAAGTACAAATCCTCTTTTTTTCTGATGATGTTCAATCATTTTTTCTATTTGCAGCACATAAGTTCCGAATAACAGAACTGCTGCGACAAATGAAACTAAAGGCAATATATCTGACGGTTTTCCCAGAGCAAATACTCCCGCCAATCCCACTACCATTTCTCCGAAAATAATAATCGTAATAAGGCTTACTCTTTCTACAAGATGAGGAAAATTAAGCGTTACTTCTTCATCATTTCTCGGCATAACATACATCGGAAAAAACATCGCTGCTAAATAAGCTGTAGCTGCCAATATCATTCTATATTTAGGTCCTGTAACAAAAGCTAATAATAATGCCGCTATTTCCAGTGATAAAATTAAGATCTGGCTTTTTATTTCATAAGGTATTTTTTCATATTCTCTACTCTTTAAATAATATTCCGCTATTATAACTAAAGACATTAAAATAGCCGTCACATTAAAGGGAACAAATACTTCTTTCCAGTCTAAAGAAATATTGTTTGAAATGTACACTGCTCCGAACATATGGAGAAACATACCTATAATATCGTAATAAGAGTTTGTTCCGTATTTATTAATGTAAATTGTCTGATTAAACCATAATAGCAGTATTACCAGGCAAGCAAAAGCAAATTTCAAATAAGTATCGATCGAAATCTGTCCATGATGTAAATGATGAATTACTCCTGTTACTTTCTGCACTTCCAATACATATATCAAATCATAAAACAGTTCCGCCATTGAAACTTTTTTCGGTAATATTTTCGACATTTATTCTCCTTTTTATATCTAATCCCTTTTTATCATTTCAGTCGCTATCTCCAACATTTTCACAGCCAACTCATGATTATCACTAATCATATTATAAACGGCATCTTCACTTAAAACTCCGCATTTCAAGTCTTTCGGTAAAAGATTATTATTAGAATCTTCTACATCGGAAAACCATTCTTCGCTGCCGTAATATGTAATTAATTTTTTATAATCCTTTTGATTTTTTTCAAGTTTATCCAATACTGCTTGAAATTCCTTGAATATATTCTCTGTATTATTCAGAATTTTTTCCATATTTTCTATATTTTTTATTTTATCCATTAAATTTTCTCCTTAATCTTTCAGTGCTTTAAAAGCTATAAAATCAGGTCTATGAACATTATCAACTCCAATAGATTCAACGATTTTTTCCATTTTAAATCCTGTTTCAATCAAAACATTAATCAAATCCGAAAAATTTCTATGGTATATTGTAACATTATCTATAAACCATACACTTTCCCTTTTTCCTGAAATTGTGTAATTTGATATATTTGCATACATTTTATTATCCTCTTCATCTTTTGTCCAACGTTCACCTGTACTATGGCAAGTCACTAACGGATGTTCCTGTGTAAAAACAAGATAACCGCCATTATTCATCAAATTGTAAATATCACTAACTAATTTTTCATAATTTTCAACATAATGAAATGCCAATGAACTTACAATAATATCAAATTTTTCATTAATTTGGGATATATCTTCCATTGCCAAATTCAAATATACAACTTTTTCATCAGAATTTTCTTTTTGTGCAATATCAAGCATTTTTTCCGAAATATCAATTCCGACAACTTTTTCTGCTCCCATTTTAATAAATTTTACACAGTTTTCTCCGTATCCGCAACCTAAATCCAGAACTTTTTTATTTTTCAAATCGGGAAGCAATGAAAATAACATAGGTTTTTCTACAGTATCGTTCATATTATTTTCTTTTTCCCTTATTTTCTTATATCCCTGAAAAAATATATCATTATCATATATATTTTGCCTTGACATTTCCATCACCTTTATAAATCTACTTAATAACCTGCAATTTTCTATAATTATAATATATAGCTTTTACCAAATCATATTCAAAAGGGGAGTTCAAATCACCGTATCTGAAATCTACTAGAGATCTTGCATTAAGTCCTGTTACTACAGGTCTTGTAAATCCGTAAATATTTTTATCAAAGATTTTCGTGTCGAAAAACAGTTCCTTTTCAGCCACTCTTCTTACAACTCCCTCCATTGCTGCGTCAGGCAGACTCCCGATGGCATCTCTTATAGTGCTCGGTCCCAATACAGGCAGCACAAGATACGATCCTGTCGGCACTCCGTAGTGACCCAGTGTATCTCCCATTGTTTCGATATTCTTTTTCAATCCGATTTTTGTAGCCACATCATTTGTTCCCAATATACCTACAGTTGAGTTTATTGCAAATCTTCCCAATGCATTAACCGCTTTTTTCGGGTTTAACTGCAACAACGAATTTATTGCAGTAGGTATTTCTTTAAAGTTATTATAAAAATTTGCTATTCCTTTTCTTATAGGCTGAGGAACAACTGCACTGTACACTTTCGATACAGGATAAGCCACTTTTTTATCAAATTGAGTATTGAAAGCATACATTCTTCTATTAAAAGGCTCCCATGAATCATCAATATTCATTAAATCGAACACTTTGTCGGAAATAATATACTGTTCATCCAAAACATCTATATTACTTGCTATTATTCCGTACTCATCTTTATCCGACAAAAAATAATTTACAGCATATTCTTTATTTTTGAATTTTTTATTTGTACTTAAATTATTTTTTTCAACTTTATCTACGCTTTTTCCCGGTTCTTCTATAACTTCTCCGTCTACAAACTGAACAAAAGTATCGTCATTTACTTCTTCTTCAACCATTTGAGTCAAAGTATTATTTTCTTCTGTGTAAGGCTTTAAAACTTCAGATTTTGCAGCTTCGGCACTTGTCGCCAAAATTAATAATGCCGCCACTGTCAATAACTTATTCTTTTTATTTTTCATATTAATTTTCCTCCATTTTATCTACCATTAATTTAGCTACATCTCTGTGCCACAACACTCCTGTATGTCCTCCGAAAGGTATAATTACTCTGTTTGTAAAGTATTTATTTATATATGCCAGTTCATCTTCGTTAATTAATATATCGTTTTCTGAAGTTATAAATACTATTTTATCACTGTTTCTTTCTATAAATTCACGGCTGTTATCCAAGCTGAAATCTTTTATAAACTGCTCCATCGTCAAGTCAGGGTATTTATACTTTTTAAGATAAGGATAAAGTATTTCTTTAGAATATTCGTCAAATGATACCGACAGCCCTTCGTGAAACTCTTTAGTTACAGAATCAAATCTTTGATAAGATTTCTTATTAGACAGTCTTCCTATAGCATTTCTTCCACTGAATACTTCTCCCGCAAAGGTCATATTAGCCGAATAAAATCTGAATAGAAGTCCTGTCAACGCTTCAAAATCACTGTCTGTAAGCTGTAATTTCCCTAAAGTTGTATTCAGACTTGTAAAATCTATGTCGCTCAGTTCCAAAGTTTTGTCATTAATTATTCTTGAAAATATTCTGTCCAAAAATTTTTCCAATCCTGCAGCATTGTAAATACCGTTTTTTATTAAATATTTATCAAGCTGTTTTGTCGCTGTAAGAATACTCACCGGAGTATTAAGCAACAAAGATTTGTCTATTCCTATTTTTTTACTTTTACTGTCCAGTTCATGAATCAGTAGAGACTGAAATCCTCCTAAACTGTATCCTCCCACATAAATTTTTCCTATTTTCATTCCGAAACTTTTCTCTGTGGAAATTGCTTTTGCCATTAATTCATATAAATGAGGCACTTCATCTTTTACATATCCCGCATAATTGTTTTTACTCTGACTTACTATATAAGGCATTGTACTTGTAGAGCTGAAAGCTATTACATTATATCCTCTTTCATAAAAAACATTGGCAAGAAACATTGACAATCCGCTGTTATACAATGATCCCGTTCCTGAAATAAGTATCATCAAAGGAGCCTCTTTTTTCTGTTTCCATACACCATATTCATAATCGCTCCATTGTCTTAATATTGCAGGAATAGCCTTATTAGCTTTAAATCTTTTCACAGTAGGTCCTTTAGCCTTTTTAAATTTATACCATTGATCGCTCGGCGTCCCCAAAACCGTCGATAATATAGCATTTTCCTTGTAAGGATAATCTTCGGCTATTTTTGAAATATCTGTTACTTCACCTTTCCCTATAATCGTCAATAAGGCAAAAGCCATAATTAATAATACTTTTCTTAACATATTTTCTCCTTTCGTTTTTTAAACGTCTACAGAAATCAATCTCGATTCCCCGATTTCTTTGTTCATCGTTACTCCGTAAAGTCTATGAGAACCTTTCATTGTTTCTTTGTTATGAGTTATTAATATAAATTGTGATTTCTCAATAAATCTGTTCAACAGTTTTACTATTTTTTTCGTATTTTCCTCGTCCAGTGCTGCCTCTATCTCATCAAAAAATGTGAAAGGACTCGGCTTAAACATAAATATTGCCATGATAAACGAAACTGCCAACATGGATTTTTCTCCTCCTGACAGTAAAAGCAAAGTCTGTTCAGGTTTATTTTTGTATTTTACACTTAGTTCCAATCCCGTTTCCAGTATATTTTCCGAGTTAAGTAATCTTATTACTCCTCTGGCTCCGTTTAATATAGTTCTACACATGTATTCAAAATTTTTGTTAATTTCTTCAAATGCTACGGAAAATTTTTCGATTATTTCATTTTCAATATCTCTTATAAGTGTCAGCAGTGATTCTCTGCTTTCAGATAAATCCCTTTTCTGATCGACCAGCTCATTATATCTTGTATTTTCTCTTTCGTATTCTTCTATCGCTGCAAGATTCACACTTCCCATTTCCATTCTGCTTTTTTCATTCATAGAAAGTTTTCTTTTTATATTTTGAAGTTCCGTTTCATTTTCAATCATTTTATATTCGGGATTTTCTTTAACCGAAAGATTTTCAATATTTTCAAGTTCCCCTGTAAAATATTCCAAATCTTTTTCAGCTTTTATAAGGTTTTCCGAAACTTTTTCATGCTTATTCTTTTCTCCGAATATTTTCATCTCTATATCATTTACTTCCTTAATAAGTTCTCTTTCTTCATTTTCATATTTTTTTATATCTTTTTCGAGAACTTTTATCATTTGATTCAGATTCTCATTTTCAACATTCTTTTTCTGAATCTCTTCTTTTTTTTCGGAAATTTTTCTTTGAAATTCTTCACTTAAACTATCTCTTTTTTTCTCAAATTCTGTCAACTCATTTTGCTCATTAATAAGTTTCTGATAATCTTTTTCGATTTCTTTATATCTGAGCTGATTATTTTCGGTTTTAACTTTGAGTATTTTATATTCCGTGTCAATTTTATTCAGTTCATTCAAATACTCTGTTAAATCTTCAAATTTTTCCAGTTCATTTTGTAATTCTTTGATTATTATGCTGTTTTTTATAATATTTTCTTCAGCATTTTTTACAATCTCTTTATTCTCAACTATTTTTTCTTTTCTTTCTTTTACGGTTTTTTCATTTTCGGCTATTTCATAATTCAAAGTCTCTATTTCTCTCTGTTTCTTATTAAAATCAGCAGTAAAACTGTTGTATTCTTCCAAAAACGCTTTATATTCATCTGATATTACTTTATATTCAGAGCTTTTTTCTTCTTTTTTCAGCTCTCCCTGTTTCAATCTTTCACTTATTTTAAGTGCTTCTTCATCCTTTTCCTTTAATTCTTTTTCTATTACGGCCATGCTACCGATAATTGTATTAAGTTCTTTTTTTCTTTCCAGAAACTCATTTTTACCTTTGTTTGAGTATCCCCCTGTCATTCTTCCTCTTGCAGTTATTATATCTCCTTCAAGAGTAACAATCCTGTCATTATAGCCTTCTTTTAAAAGTTTCGTTCCTGTTTCGATATTTTTTACAACTAAAGAATTTCCATAAACAAAATGTACTATTTTCTCAATACTTTTATCATATTTCACGATATTTCTCGCAAAATCTATTACGCCTTCATTTTTAGGAAGCTCATCCGTTATCCTGAACACTTTCACTCCGTCAATCGGTAAAAATGACGCTCTTCCTATTTTCTTTTCTTTCAGTATATCAATACATTTTTTCCCAATATCCGTATTTTTTACTACTATATCCTGAAAAGAGCCTCCCGACAAAGTTTGTACAGCTTCTTCGTAACCGTCGGGAATATTTATCAGATTTACAAAAACCCCGATTACTCCTTCATAATTTTCATTCAATATATATTTTATACTTTTCGCAAAAGTTTCATTACTTTCTATAACATTCTCATTCGCTCTTTTTTTTGCATTTAAAGTTTCATATTTATAATTCAGTTCATTTTTTTCTTTATTTAATCCTTCATATCTTTTCTGTAAAATTTCAATTCCGTTGTTTATATTATCGATTTCTTTTTCCAGTTCATTTTTTTCTTTTTCTTTTTCATTTCTTTTGAGTTCAAATTCCTGCTTTTTAACATTAATGCTGTTAAATTCTTTTTCTGCACTTTCTTTATCGCCGATAAGCCTTTTATTTGTATGTTCTGCAGTGCTTATTCTTTTTTCCAGATCTTCATTATCTGCAGTCGCTCTAAATTTCTCTATTTCAAAATCCTGATTTTCCTGATTTTTCTCTTTTAAATCGGCTGTTATTCTATCTTTCTTATCTTTCAGATCCTGTACTTTTTTATCGACTTCGTTTTTTTCCTTTTCTTTTTCGGTTAATTCCTTTGTTATACTTTCCAACTCTATTTTTGAACTGTCCAGCATCTCTTTTTTTTCATCTATATCTTTTTCCAAAACAGCTTTTCTTTTCTGTTTTTCGTTAGCTTCGGTTTCCAGATTGGAATATCCGTTTTTTAATTCTGAATATTCATTTTTAAGAGTTTCTATCTCTTTGAACATATCAAAATTTTTATTTTTTTCTATTTCAACTTTTTCATATGCCTTTTCTCTTTTTTCGTTGAGTTTTCCCAGATTTTCTTTTTTCACTTCAAGATTTTCCTGTATTCCGTCAATTATACTTTTCAGTTCTTCTTTTTCCGAAGTATATTTTTTCCTTGCAATTTCTTTTTCATTTATATTGTATTCCAAAATCATGAGTCTATGAACATCGATTTTTTCAGTATAAGTCTTATAAAGTCTTGCTTTCATTCCCTCATCTTTTAAATATTTAACTCTTGTTTCCAAATCTTTTTCCACATAAGTTATTTTTTCTATTTCACTTTTCACTTCTTTTAATTTCTTTTCGGATTCTTCTTTTTCAACTTTGGCTCTTTTTACTCCGGCAGCTTCTTCTATAATTTCTTTCAATTCTCTCGGATTGGAGCCTATAATTCTTTCCACTCTACCCTGTCCGATTATGGAATAAGCCTGTTTTCCTATACCGGTATCCATAAAAAGATTATTTATGTCTTTCAGCCTTGCTTTTCTGTTATTTATAAAATACTCGTTTTCGCCACTTTTATATATCCTTCTCGTAATTTTTATTTCCGAAAAATCTATGTCCAGATAACCGTCCTCATTTTCAATAATAAGACTGACTTCAGCCATTGATTTTGCCTTTTTATTTTTCCCTCCGGAAAATATAACGTCGGAACTTTCTTTTGCTCTTATGTTTTTATAGCTCTGTTCTCCCAAAACCCACAAAATAGCGTCCAAAATATTACTCTTTCCGCTTCCGTTAGGTCCCACAATCGAAGTTATCCCTCTGTTAAATTCAACTACCGTTTTATCTGCAAACGACTTAAATCCTGCAAGTTCTAATGCTTTTAAATGCATTTTTCCTCCATTTTTCTTTGTTACTTTTTATTTCTTTTCATATTCGGCATATTCTTTCAAGCCTTTTTCCAAAGAATATTTGTAATTCCATGAAGTATTCGATTTAAGTTTTGTATTGTCAAGTCTGGAATCTCTTATGTCTCCTTTTCTCGGCTCTCTGTAATTTGCTTCTTTTTTATATCCCGAATATTTTTTCATATAATTAAACAGTTCATTTATAGATGTTTTCGCATTTGTTGAAACATTCAAAGTTTTATTTATTACACTTTCCACAGCACAAACATAATTAGCTTCAGCAATATCTCTCACATATATAAAATCTCTTGTCTGTTCTCCGTCACCGTCTATAAATATTTCCTGTTCGACCTTCATTCTGTCGTTAAATATGGAAACTACTCCTGCTTCTCCGTGAGCACTTTGTCTCGGTCCGTAAACATTGGCATATCTGAATATAACATAATTAAGCCCGAATAAATCGTGATACATTCTAATATAATGTTCGCCGAAAACCTTTGTCAATCCATAAGGAGCGAGAGGTGCTATTTTAGAGTCCTCAGCAGATACACTTGTTTCAGGAATACCGTATGCAGCAGCCGTACTTGCAAAAAGAACTTTTTCGACACTGTACTTTCTGCACATATCAAGGACATTTATAAGTCCTAACACGTTCTCATCGGCATCATAATGAGGATTTTCCACAGACACCGATACACTTACCTGTGCTGCCTCATGAAATACATAATTTATTTCTTTATTTTTCTCGAAAACTTTTTCCAAACTTTCTCTATCCCTAACATCAACTTCATAAAATCTTATATTTTTCAAATGAGAAATATTTTCCTTTTTTCCGCCGACAAGATTATCAACTATTATTATTTCATAATTTTCTTTGTCAAATCTTTCAGCTATATGAGAGCCTATAAATCCTGCTCCCCCTGTTATAAGTATTTTTTTTGCCATGACTATCTTCCCTTTCCGAAAATAACTATCGTTACTGTTTTTAGCAATACTTTCATGTCAAACAGTATATCATGATGTTTTATATAGTATAAATCATATTGCAATTTTCTGTAAGCATCTTCCACACTGGCTCCGTAAGGATACATTACCTGAGCCCAACCTGTAAGTCCCGGTTTTACAGTATGTCGTAAATTATAATAAGGTATTTCTTTTTCCAATTGTTGTATAAAATATTCTCTTTCAGGCCTCGGACCGACAAAGCTCATTTCCCCTCTAAATACATTCCACAGTTGAGGAAGTTCGTCTATCCTAGTAAGTCGCATTATTTTCCCGAATTTTGTAACTCTGTTGTCATTTTTTGTCGCCCATTTGGGACCATCTTTTTCCGCATCGGTAGTCATCGAACGAAACTTCACAATATTAAATTTTTTATTTCCTTCACCGATTCTCTCCTGAATAAAAAATACGGGACCTTTTGACTCAAGTTTTACTATAATTGCAGCTATTAACATTATCGGTGCTACACATACTCCTATTAAAAAAGCAAAAAATAAATCAAGCAGTCTTTTAGCCTTCAAATTAAAGTTATTGTGGTATATTTCAAAACCGCTGTTTTCCAAAAACCATTTAGGACTTAAATGAGAAATCGGCAATTTATTTTCATAAGTTTCATAAAATTCGCGATAATTGTAATATTGCAGCCCGTTCAGTTTATATTGAAGAAGTTTATCCACAAATTTAGGTTCTATAAGCAGATTTTCAGTAAAATCAACTATTATATCCGGTTTATTGACTTTGTAAATTTTCAATATAGTTTCTCTTAATTTAGGATCGTCTTCTTTAAGAAGTCCTAAAAATCTATACTGACCGTCATTTTTTATACTGTCCGACAAATCTTTCGTATAGTCATTTTCTCCGACAAATATTATTTTCTGTTTTTCTACTACTCCCATTATTACTACATATCTAAACACAATCTGAAATATACTGATAATCCCGAACAGTATAATTCCTTCATTTAAGCTGAATATTTTAACAAAAGTAGTGATACACATGAGTATAAAGTTTATTACTATTACTGTAGCCATATCTCTCAATCTGTATTTCCCTACGGCTACATTATAGACATTTGCTATATAATAGGCTATCAGAGCCATAACTATTATAAGAGCATTTTTAAAACTCAATCCTCTGTTTATAATAAATAGTCCTAAAAAATACATTGCTACAGTTAAAAATCCGAATAAATAAGAAAAATTTCTTCTAACGCCGCTTGCTGCCATTTTTTCTTCCTCTTTCATTTAATTATTTATTTTTAAAATTTTTTCTTTGTTTAGTTTATTTTGTTTTCTTTAAAGCAATAATTGCATAATTTATAAAATAATATAACGACTTCAAAAACGATAGTTTTTCTTCTTTTCTGTATATTTCCCATCTTACTTTTGCTGCTCCTGCTTTGTTGCTCGATCGGGAATTATTCAAAACACGGTAAAAAGCCAAATCTTCTTTTAATCCGTATATTTCTCCGGTTTCTTTTATAACTTCAAGCCACAAAACATAGTCTTCGTTTTTATTTCTTTCCTTAAAGTACCTTTTTCCCAGTTTTTCGTTATCAAGCATTACTGTCAAACAGCCTAAATAATTATTTTTCAGCAAATCCGTATAAGTAATTTTTTCTTTTATTATTATTCTGTTTATGGGTTTTCCTTCTTCGGTAACTCTTGTATACTCTGTACAGCTTATAGCCGCATTTTTTTCTTTCATAAAGGCTATTTGTCTTTCAAGCTTATTTTCAGCCCAATAATCATCGGCATCCAAAAAAGCAATATACTGCCCTTCAGCCATATCAATAAGTTTATTTCTTCCTTTTACCACACCTATATTTTTTTCGACAGTTATGACTTTTATCCTGTCGTCTTTTTCAGAATATTTTTTTACAATTTCATAACTTTTATCTCCGGAATTATCGTTTATTATAAGTAATTCCCAATTTTTATAAGTCTGATTTATTACCGATTCCACTGTCCGACTTATAAACTTTTCGGCGTTATACATAGGTATTATCACGGAAACTTTATCTTTTATCATTTTTTTCTCCGATTTTTGATAAAATTAACTCATACACTCTTTTACAGTTATCTTTATCATTGTATTTTAGAAACTTATCTTTTAATTTTTCTGATTTTTCTTCGATTACTCCATCATATTTAAAGTTATTTTCGGAAATCTCAATTATATCCTTTACGCACTCCTCTATCGTGTAAGCTTCCTTTCCGAAAAGTTCGTTATCAAGATCCACATAAGAACCGACTTTTTCAGTATATTCTTTTTTATCAAACTGAAAAAATATAATCGGCTTATCAAGATAATAAAAATCATAAGCAACACTTGAATAATCAGTTATTAAAATCCTTGCTTTCATCAGTTCTTTAGTTATTTCCGCTTCTTTAGGCAAAAGTCTTATATTTTTCCCCAACTTTATACTTCCGAAATTTCCCAAATAGTCGTGCATCAGCTGATGAATATATAAATTAAGAAGAATTCCTTTTCTTTCAAGGTACTCATTTAATTTCCCGTCTGTTACAAGTCCTGTTATATTTTTAAAATATTTGGTATCTTCTATTTTCAAATTTTCGGATTTTATCCAGTTTCTCCATGTCGGCATAAAAAGTATTTCATTTTCTTTAATTTCGGCATTATAAAGTTTATCATATCTCGGATAACCTGTTACAAATATTTTCTCTCCTTCAATATTCCACCATGCATCTCTTTTTATAACACTTTCATATTCCGAGTCACATATATTTATATCATAAGAACGTACAAGCTCTTCGGCTATTTTCTCAGTTTTTTTGTTCATTGCCATTCTCACTTTAAATCCTACCGTTCCGTGATTCAAAAATACTTTTATCGGCTTATAATGAAACCCCTTTATAAACGGCACGGCAAAAAGATAAGGCACTATATCCGCCGAAATTGAATGAGAAAACAATACAACTTCCGAATTCATAAAATACAGATAATCTTTTACACTTCCTCTGATCAGCTTATTTCCCGGAATCTGCTCAAAAACGGGAGAATCTTTATTTATTACCCAATATGTTTCAACTTCTTTTTTTGTTCTTAAATATTCGTACATTGCTCTGCCGTTGTCCACATACAGTTCTCCTGCATTTCCGCCTATAAGCCATATTCTTTTATTTTTAAATTTACTTTTTGTAAAAGGGTACAATATACAAGCAAAAATCATATTTACAAGACATTTTATTTTATCCATTGTTTTTTAAAGAAATCTATCAAATAAGATCTTTATTTCTGCTAATCTCAATTTTTCCGCAAAGCCCTTATTTTAAGATATCTTCTTTCCCTCCTTGAATTTTATTTATTCAAATCTATTCAATACACATTCTGATATTTTTATCCCTGACATTTATATCTGAAATATCCTCTCAACCTTCCTTTTAATACGAACCAATGATATTTCCGATTTTTTGTAACTATCATTCCGCCTATATTTCTAAACAGTTTTTTCCAATATTTGAAAATATAGAAAAGATTTTTTCTGCATTTAACTTCTTTTTTTACTAATGCTCCGTATCCCAAAGCGTATTTATAGGCTCTTTCCAAATCGTCATAATTTCCTTTTTTGGCAGGATGATAAATAATATCGTCAGCAAAATAGTTTCCTTTAAATCCTTTATGTAAAAGCGTCAGTACATAGTCAGTTTCTTCTCCGCTCCCGAAATATGCTCCTACACCTAAATTTTCATCAAATAAAGTAATATCTTCGAGAGAATAATTTACAAAAAAAGTAATAGATTTCACAGTCATATCAATATTGTCAACTTTGAGTTCATCATTATTTTCAAGCATTATTCCCGTTCCATAGTCTTTTCCCCTTTCGAGAGTTCTGCACGAATAAATTCTTTTATCCTTATTTTCTTTAAAGAATGCTACAACTTTTTCGAGAGTATCTTTTTCATATTCACAGTCATCATCGGGAAATCCGACAATATCTCCATCCATCATTATAAGTCCCTTGTTTCTGTTTAAACTTAGTCCCGACTGATTACTTTTCATATACTTTATTTCAAAGTCATCTTCATATTTTCTTATAATTTCAAAAGCTTCATTCCCCGTATTCTGGTCAATCGCTATTAATTCAAAATCTTTATAAGTCTGTTCCGACAAACTTTTTAAAAACAAATCAAGCTCCTCAGTAACATTTATCGTCGGCATTATTAAAGAAACTTTCACTTCAATCACTCCTATTTACTATCTTTCAGAATTATTTTTCACACCAAATGTTATTTTGTATTATACCACAAAATAGTCTTATTTTCTATATATTCTGATTTCCCAACAGAATAAAGGTAAAAGACTTAAATAAATAATTTTAAGAGGCTGATTCTTTACATATCTGCTTTTTCAAATCTCTAAAAAAGAGAGCCCCATTTCTATTTATCGGGCTCTCTTTTTGATTTATAATTCTCTATACATATCTATTTTTTCAATGATATGTTCCATCAGTTCTTCAAATATAAAATTAAATTTTTTCTCTGATGAATAATAAATAGCGAAAAATAAATCTGATTTAAACTTCTTTGCCTTGTCATTTATTTTAATTTCACCGTATTCCACTTTTTTATCGCTTTTTATGACTTTGGCTTTTATATCACTATTTTTAATTTTTACAGGACAAACTACAAATTTTAATTGTCCCAGATCAACACTTATCTCCTTTCCCTCAATTTCGGAATCCCCGTTTTCAGTATTGTGATTTTCGTTCTCACAAGAAAACTTTTTTATTTCTTCCTGTACTTCTACAGGAGTTTCAATATTCTTTAGAAAATAGACCTTTTCATCTATTTTCAAATTTCCTGTTTTTATTGTCATTTCCCCCTCCTATTTTATTTTTTTCGTAGTTGATCTCTCCCTTCTCTCACTTACTATATATTACTATAGTTTACAAGCCTCTTAATGTCTATTTTATTCTATTATATTCCGTTATAGTTTCACGAATTTCAGTTAATTGTTTTTCAGAGTCTGTTCTTCTTTTTAATTTTCCTGTTTTTCTGCCGAATCTGTCTTTATCATTAATTTTGAAAAAATAAATCGGAATATCAGAATAATTTTTTATCATATTCTGAATTTCACTTTTTGATATCAGAAATACCTGTTCAAAATTTTTTTCATTCTTTCCGTTCAATTTTTCCGATAATTCTCCCAAATCAGTTACTTCGATTATATTTGAAAGTTGCATCAAATCTTTTAAATATTTTTGATTTTTTATTATTTCATTATATTCTAAATCAAGTACAAAAAGCGTTTTCAGTCTTTCAAAATTTTCATAATATTCAATTTTCGAATTTTCTTCTGCAATCTGATAGACATATTCTTCAGCAATCTTTATATTTAAAGATTCTGTATTATTATAAAATATTTCTTTGGATTTTTTCGGCGTTATATCAAAATTCATTTTTTCTTTTTTCAGCAAAAGTCTGTACAGTTTTAATTTAAAGTAAGAATATATCCTCCTGTTTTCATTTTCAGAAATTTTATCCAATATTTCTTCCAACAGTTTGTAATCATTATCCTCTTTCATTTTAACATTTTTTGAAGTTATTCTTTTTCTTGTATTTTCTTTTTCATTATACAAATTCGAAATAAAATAAATAAAAATCTCATATTTTTCTTTTACTGAAAATAGTTTATTATACTTGACATAAAATTCCCGAAAAGCATGAAAAATAAATTTCAAGTCCTTTATTTTCAATTCTTCTTTTATAATTTCAAATATCAATTTTGAAGGATAATTCAATTCTTTTCCGTCTTTGTCTTTTTCTTCTTTATAGTAAACATAACTTTTTTCAAATCTTTTTATAAACAGATTTATCAAATATTCTTTTCTTGTTTTTTCAAAATTCGGAATTTTTCTTTTTATAATTTCCAAGGAATTTTTACTTTCTCTGTATTCAGCATAATCTATATCAAGTTCTTTTAGAACTGCCTTTAAATCTGTTCTCACATATTTTTTGGAACTTTCTCCCAATCCGAATCTTAAAGTAAATTTTGTCAGATTAAAATGCTTCTCACTCAATATCAAAAATAAATATATTATTTCTCTTCTTATTTTATTTGTAAATTTTATAATGCTTTCAAGTTTAAATCTTCTTTCACTTAACTCATTATTGAACAGTATATAACCCCTTTTATCAAGCAGATAATTCATTTTCTCCCAATTAAGTAAATTATTTATCTTTTTTAATGTATCGGACAATTCTGTTTTACTGATATTATAATTTTTCATTATCATATTTTTATCAGCAATTTTAAAATTCGCAATTTCCCACAATATATCAACTTCTTTATATCCGATACTATACAAAAAAATTCACCTCATAAATCTGTCTTATTTTCAATTAAATAATAACAGTTATAAGGCGTCATTTTCAGTTACCTGCTTTTTTATATTTTAATTTTTTGTATTCCTTTTATTTTCTTATCTTACTTTATTTATATAATTTAAAAAATATTAAAATATACATTTTTAAAATTTCAGAAACTATTTTACTGACGATTTTAAAAAATATCTATTTTGAATTTTCTTATATTATTAATCAAAAAATCTTTTACTGCTAAAAACAGGTCATTTCAAAACCGAGAAACCGATTTCAAAACAACCTGTTATTTTATTTCAATATATTTTTTATTCTGTTAAGTGTTCGCTCTTTACCTATTATCGCAATAACAGTATATAAATCTGCACCTCTGGCTTTTCCTGTAATCACTGCTCTTAAAGGCATTATTACAGCTGCAGGACCTTCTCCCAATTCTTCCTGAAGTTCATGAAGAAGCTGTTTTGCTTCTTCTTCTGAAATATTTTCATTCAATTTACTCAATTTTTCCTGGAATAATTCAACAGACTTTTTACCTGTTTCAGTTTCCAACGAAGAACGAAGTTTTTCAACTGATTTTCTTTCTTTTTTATTCATTCCTTCTTCAACTACAGGCAGTTCAAACTTATCTTCAAAGTAAATAGAAGCTATTTCCGGCAACTCTTTTAATGTATGAGCTCCTTCTCTTGAAATTTCCACTATTCTTCTCAGTTTTCCATATTCTTCTTCCGACAGGTCCTCATCTTTATAATATCCCGCTTTTACGAAATAAGGAATCGCAAATTTTGTCAATTCATCCAGATCTTTTAATCTCATATGCTGATTATTGACCCATCCTAATTTTACCAAGTCAAATACAGGTCCTCCCAACGAGATTTTATCAAATGAGAAGTTTTCTATCATTTCATCAATAGTAAATATTTCCTTATCTCCTCCGAAACTCCATCCCATTAACGCAAGGAAATTAAGCAGTCCTTCTTTTAAATAACCTTCTTCCATGTAGTAATTCATTGATACAGGATTTTTTCTTTTGGATATTTTTGTTTTATCGGCATTTCTAAGTAACGGCATATGATACCATTTCGGCTCATCCCAACCGAATGCTTTATAAAGTTGAATATGCTTAGGAGTAGATGCTATCCATTCTTCTGCTCTTATTACATGAGTTATTCCCATCAAATGGTCATCTACGATATTTGCCAAATGGTACGTAGGAAATCCGTCCGATTTTAATAATACCTGATCGTCTATTTTACTGTTTTCAAATACTATATCTCCTCTTAATCCGTCACGAACTATCGTTTCTCCTTCATAAGGCATTTTAAGTCTTATTACATAAGGCTCTCCCGCTGCAAGTTTTGCTTCCACTTCTTCTTTGGAAAGGTTTCTGCAATGTCCGTCATATCCCGGTGCCTGTTTCATCGCTATTTGTCTTTCTCTCAACTTCTGAAGTCTTTCAGGTGTACAGAAACAGTAATAAGCTTCTCCTTTTTCCACAAGCTTTTCAGCATATTCCTTGTATATGGAAAATCTTTCAGACTGTCTGTAAGGTCCGCTGTTTCCTCCTATATCGGGACCTTCGTCATAGTTCAATCCCAACCATTTCATCATATTAAATATTTGCTGCTCCGACGTTTCAGAGAATCTTGTTCTGTCAGTATCTTCTATTCTTAACAGAAAATCTCCTCCATTGTGTTTTGCAAAAACATAATTAAATAACCCTATATATGCAGTACCTACATGAGGATCTCCTGTAGGAGAAGGGGCTATTCTGACTCTAACTCTTTTTTCCGACATTTTTTTCTCCATTCATTTATTACTTTTTCCTTTATACATTATATAATACTTTTTTCATTCCCGCAACTGTATGGCGGACAAACTTATTTCATTTTTTAATTTACAGCCGACTAAACTCCGACTACTAAACATTTACAGATAATCATTATTCAAAATCTTCCCTAATTTTTGTAAAACTTAAGATATTCATTAATAAAACTGTCTATATCTCCATCCATGACTTTATCCACGTTTCCTTCTTCGGCTTTAGTTCTATGATCCTTAACCATTTTATAAGGCTGAAATACATAAGAACGGATTTGACTTCCCCATTCTATTTTGGATTCAGTACCTTTTATATTTTCCATTTCTTTTTCTCTTTTTTCAAGCTCTATTTCAAAAAGCCTTGATTTAAGAATTTTCATGGCAGTTTCTTTGTTTTTCAGCTGAGATCTCTCTTTTTGACAGGTTACAACCGTATTTGTAGGAATATGTGTTATCCTTACTGCTGAATCGGTTGTATTTACGTGCTGTCCTCCTGCTCCGCTCGCTCTGTAAGTATCGACTTTCAAATCTTCCGGTCTAATATTTACTTCCACATCGTCATCTATTTCAGGGACTACATTTACAGCGGTAAAAGAAGTATGTCTTTTCCCATTGGAGTCAAAGGGCGAAATTCTTACAAGTCTGTGAACTCCTTTTTCTCCTTTCAGATACCCGTAGGCATAGCTTCCTTTTATATTCAAAGTTATACTTTTTATTCCCGCTTCTTCGCCTGAAAGTGAATCAAGAACTTCAACTTTAAAATCTTTCCGATTTGACCATCTGTCGTACATTCTGTAAAGCATTTCCGTCCAGTCACAGGCTTCCGTTCCTCCCGCTCCGGCATTTATTGTTAAAATAGCGTTATTGGAATCATATTTTTCATCCAGTAACAGTTTTGTTTTAAAATTTTGAATTTCTTCTGTAACTGTATCTATTTTGTCATCAAGTTCTTTTTCAAATGAATCGTCTCCCGCTTCGATAA
This sequence comes from Pseudoleptotrichia goodfellowii, assembly GCF_007990505.1. Classification (NCBI taxonomy): domain Bacteria; kingdom Fusobacteriati; phylum Fusobacteriota; class Fusobacteriia; order Fusobacteriales; family Leptotrichiaceae; genus Pseudoleptotrichia; species Pseudoleptotrichia goodfellowii. The sequence continues at coordinate 1,475,935 of NZ_AP019822.1, forward strand.
ACTCTATCATTACCGAAACATCTTCATTCATTCCGCTTATTTTTTCATATTCTTCTATCAGTTTTTTTAAAATATTCAATTCTTTCAATGTTTCCTGGCTGTTTTCACGATTCCAGAAATCAGGCTCGGCAGTTTTTTTCTCGATTCTTTCTATTTTCAGATTCAGACTATCGAGGTCAAAGATGCCTCCTGATTTCCTCAATTTCTGTACTATTCTGCTCGTTTACTTTTTTTGCTTCAAATAATTCCATTTTTTATTACCTCTGCTTTAAAAATCTCCCGTATTTTTATAACAAGAGTATATCTTTATTTATTTTTTTCTTGGTCCTTCAACGATTTTATCATTTTCCTCATCATACCATACTTCATTTTGAAGAACTTCTTTTTTTGCGAATTTTAATATATTGTCAAATGTAGTTTCCACGATATTATTTAATGCCTCGTCCGTTAAAAATGCCTGATGCGATGTTACAATAACATTATTGAATGTAAGCAATCTCGCCAAAATATCGTCTTCCAATACATTCGCTGACTTATCATCAAAGAAATAATCTCTTTCTCCTTCATACACGTCAAGTCCCGCTCCACCTATCTTTTTGTCTTTTAATGCTTCAACCAGTATACTTGTATCAACTAAGGCTCCTCTTGCAGTGTTTATGATTATAACTCCTTTTTTCATCTTATCTATATTTTCACCGTTTATAATGTGTCTTGTTTCAGGCGTTAAAGGGCAGTGCAACGAAATAACATCGGATTTTGCAAACAATTCATCCAACTCGACATATTTAAAATTTTCATCTTTTGAAGCCTGTTCATTAGGAAATTTATCATAAGCAATAACATTCATACCCAAACCGTTCAATATTTTTATAAATATTCTGGCTATTTTTCCTGTACCTATTATTCCTGCAGTTTTTCCGTTCAAATCCATTCCTGTGAGTCCTACCAGACTAAAATTTCCGTCTCTTGTTCTGTTATATGCTTTATGTATTTTTCTGTTTACAGTCATTAATAATGCCAAAGCATGTTCCGCCACAGCGTAAGGTGAATATGCCGGTACTCTGAAAACAGTTACTCTGTTATCATTTGCCGCTTTCATATCGACATTATTATATCCTGCAGCTCTTATTGCTATTGCTCTTATTCCGTTCTTGGAGAGAATATTTATTACTTTTTCATTGAGATCGTCATTTACAAATGTGCAGACAACATCCTGATATTTTGTCAACATCACATTTTTCAGACTCAATTTTTCCTCAAAATAAGTAATCTTTGCCCCGTACTTTTCGTTCCATTTCTCAAAAAACTCGATATCATAAGGTTTTGTGTCGAACACTACTATTTTCATTTCAACTTCCTCCTACACTTTTATTTTCATTTGATTATAACAAAAAAACAGATGATAATCAATTTTTTTTCACAATTTAGGGATTTAATTTTTTAAAAATCTATTTTCCCCGAGTATTTTTCATATATAATTTTAGTTATTAAAAAATATTATAACTTACAACCTTTATATTTATTCTAAAAACTCTTTCACGAATAAAAAAGTTGCAGAAAACAGAAATTTTCCGTTTAAAGCAACTTTTTTTGATTATATTCGATTTTAAAACTATTTTGCTTCTTCGTATCTTTTTGCTACTGCATTCCAGTCTATTACATTAAAGAATGCATTGATATAATCAGGTCTTCTGTTTTGGTAATTCAAGTAATATGCGTGTTCCCAAACATCTATTCCTAAAATAGGAGTTCCGTGAGAACATTCGCAAGTAGCTCCCGGTATTAAAGGATTATCCTGATTTGCAGTAGATCTTACTTTTAATTCACCTTTTTTGTTTACTATAAGCCATGCCCACCCTGAACCGAATCTTGTTGCGGCTGCTTTAGAAAATTCATCTTTAAATCCTTGGAAACTTCCGAAAGCTTCATTTATTTTTTGAGCTAATTCTCCTGTAGGCTCTCCTCCGCCGTTAGGCCCTATTACAGTAAAGTATAAATTGTGATTATAGAATCCTCCACCGTTATTTCTTACTCCGGCTCTTATTTCTTCAGGTAAAGCATCCAAATTACCCAAAATTTCCTCGATTGATTTATTTAAAAACTCGGGTGCATTATTTTTCAAAGCATCATTTAAGTTATTTGTATAAGCTGCATGATGTTTTGTATAATGAATTTCCATTGTTTTTGCATCTATATTAGGCTCCAATGCATCATAAGCATATGGTAATTTTACTTGTTCAAACATTTTAATCACTCCTCATAATATATTCTTTGTTTATTTATTTTAACATACAAATTTCATAAAATCAATACATTACAGAGAATTTATTTTAAAAGTTTATTCCTTTACAATATATCCTACACTTCTTACAGTCTTAATTATTTTTTTATCAAAGCCTTTGTCCACTTTTGCTCTTAAGAAATTAATATAAACATCGACTATGTTACTTTCTGTTATAAAGTCTATATCCCAAATTTTTTCCGAAATCATAGTTCTTGTCAATACTCTGTTTTTATTTCTCAAGAAATATTCCAGAAGAAGAAATTCTTTGTTTGTAAGCACAATTTCTTTTCCGTCTCTTATAACTTCTCTGTTAATAGGATTTAAAGTTAAATCATATATTGACAATACTTCAGAATCGTCATTATTTATTTTTTTAGTCAATATTCTTACAATTGATTTAAGTTTAGCCGAAAGTTCTTCCAGTCTGAAATCATTATAAATATAATCATCCGCACCGTTCAGCAATGCTTCTGTTTTTGAATATCTGTCATCACTGTCAATGGAAAGAAGAATATAACTGTCTTTTTTGTTTTTTATAATTTTTTCCAATATTTTAGGAAAATTTGAGAATGAAGCTATATCAAGAAATACTATGTCCAATGAATCCGACTTCATTTCCTCCACTACTTTTTCTTCAGAGTCTACCAATAAAACGCTGAAGCTCATTTCCTTAAGCAACTGTCCTACTACCAATCTTGATTTTTCATTTTTGTTACACACTAATATTTTCATTTTGTTCCTCCAAATTATTTTATTTGCTGTTTATTACTAACCTACATATTTAACTGTTCAAGTACTTTATTTATTATATCATTCATTTTCCTTGAAGCTGTTGAATCATTTGATATATAAGGAAGTCCGTTATCTCCCGATTCAACAATATTTGCTTCCATAGGTATCGAACCTAAAAAAGTCTGCTTTGTTTCAGCTGCCATTTTTTCGGCACCGCCTTTTTTAAATATATTTACTTCCTTACCGCAGTCAGGACATATAAAACCGCTCATATTTTCTATAATTCCCAACAATTTAAGATTTATAAGCCTTGAGAATTTAACTGTCCTTTTAGAATCAAGAAGCGAAACATCCTGAGGAGTAGTTACAACTATCGATCTCGCATCAGGTCCTATATTTTGTGCAATACTCAGTGTTTCATCTCCTGTTCCCGGCGGCAAATCAACAATCAGAAAGTCCATTTCTCCCCATTCAATTCCTTCCAGCATTTCCATTATCGCTCCCATTTTTTGAGGTCCCCGCCAAATAATAGGGTCATTATCCGGCACGAAAAAACTCAAAGAAGAAATTGATAAATTTTCAGCTATTTTCAAAGGAGTTGAAAGAGCAGGCAACTTTACTCCTTCTTTTCCGAGCATTAACGGGACATTGGGACCGTGTAAATCCGCATCAAGGATTCCCACTTTATAATCTCTTAAATATAAACCGTAAGCTAAATTTACAGATACGGTAGATTTTCCTACTCCTCCTTTCCCACTCATCACGACAATTTTGTTTTTTATCCCTGACAATCTTTCGTTAATTTTTTTCTTTCTTTCGTCCATATTGGGGTTACCGTGCATTCTGTATTTTCCTCCTGTATATCGTTATATTAAAATTAAATCACATAACCGATTAAAATACAAGTCTTTTTTTACAATTTATTTTAACCAATGAACAATAACATAAAAATCTTTTTTGTTTTTTCAATTTTAATATAAAAAATCCAAAGTTCGATGATATTTCATACAACACGACCGCCCCTCGGATTTTATAAAATAATACCAAATTAATATTCTTTTTCTCTTAATATTTTCGTATAATTACATTTGAAGAATTTCTTATTCCTGATTAAAATGTTTTTAAAGGGGGAAATTCAGTTTAGAAACTCTCTTTCAAACTCTTCTTCATCCAACACTCTTACCCCTAATTTTTCTGCCTTTTCAAGCTTACTTCCTGCTTTTTCTCCGACAATAAGAAAATCAAGATTTTTAGAAACTCCCGATAAATAATTTCCTCCTTTGGATAAAATAATTTCTTTAATTTCTTCTCTTTTATACTTTTCAAGTTTTCCCGTAGCCAAAAAGTTTTTCCCCTTGACAGGATTATCTTCTATTTCAATTTCTTCAACATCTTCTGAAGAAAAATTCAATCCCGTCTCTTTTAAATCATTTATTTTTTTCCAGTTATCTTCATTATTCAAATAATTATGTACCGAAATTGCTACTTTTTCTCCTATCCCCTTTATTTGGAGCAGTTCTTCAATTTCGGAGTTTTTTAATTTTTCTATGTTTACAAAATTTTTAACTAATAAATTCGCAGTAAATTTTCCTACAAAAGGAATTCCTAAAGAATAAAGAACTTTGTTAAATCCTCTGTTTTTACTTTCTTCGATGTTATTTATAAGATTGTCGACACTTTTTTTGCCCATTTTTTCAAGATTTTCAAGTTCTTCACGATAATCTTTCAAAGAATAAATATCCACTACCGTTTTTATTTTTCCCAACTCAATAAACTTTTCGACTATTTTTTCTCCTAGACCTGAAATATTCATAGCATCTCTTGATACAAAATATTCGATTTCTCTTTTTACTTTTTCAGGACAAACAGGATTCAGGCACTTTAATGCTACCTGTCCTTCTTCTTTTACAAGTTCACTTCCGCACACAGGGCAGTTTGTCGGTTTTTCTATTTCCCGTTCTTTTCCTGTTCTGTCTTCAAAAACTACATTTACAACTTGAGGAATTATTTCAGCAGCTTTTTCGATTATTACATTATCTCCTATTTTTATTTCTTTTCTTTCTATTTCATCAAAGTTATGAAGGCTCGCTCTTTTTACTACCGATCCCGATAAAGTTACAGGCTCAAGCTCAGCAACGGGAGTAATTACACCTGTTCTTCCTACCTGAAAAGTAACATCGAGCAACTTTGTTTTTACCTGTTCTGCCGGAAATTTATAAGCAATAGCCCATCTCGGACTTTTTGTAGTATAGCCCAGTTCGTTATAATAAGAAAAATCGTTTACTTTTATTACAAGACCGTCAGTTTCATAATCCAGTTTTTCCCGTTCGTCATGCCATTTTTCTATAGATTTTTCCAACTCTTTAAAATCAGTATATTTTTCAAATATGTCTGTAGTTTTAAATCCAAGCTTTTTAATAAATTCTATGCTTTCAAGATGAGTTTTTATTTCGTATCTTTCGGGATTTACCAAATAATATAAATAGCAGTCAAGTCCTCTGTCTTTGACTATACTGCTGTCGAGCTGTCTTATAGTTCCTGCAGCTGCATTTCTCGGGTTGGCAAATACATCTTCTCCTGCTTCTTCCCTTATTTCGTTTACTTTATTAAAATTGGAAACAGGAAGAACTATTTCTCCTCTCACTTCTACATCTATCGGCTCTTTCAGTTTTTTAGGAACTGACGATATTTCTCTTACATTTTCAGTAACATCTTCACCTATTTGTCCGTCGCCTCTTGTTATCGCCTGCTTAAACATCCCCTTTTCATATATCAGACTTATACTTAGACCGTCCAGTTTCAGTTCCAGTATATATTCCAATTTTTTATCAAGACCTGTTATTTTTCTCGCTCTCTGATCAAAATCTTCTATCTCGGAAATATTATAAGTGTTTGACAAACTTAACATAGGCACACTGTGAATCACTTTGGAAAACTTTTCACTTGCTGTTCCTCCGATTTTTTCTGTAGGTGTTATTTCAGGATTTTCTTCTATATCAGAAATATCTGAATTATCCTTTGAAAGAAGTGTATAGTCATTTTTAAATTTAGAGTTTTCTTCTTCTATTTTTTGTAATTTCTTAATTAAATCATCATATTCCTTATCGGAAATTAAAGGTTTGTCCTCATTATAGTAATAGTGATTATATTTTTCTATATCTTTTCTTAATCTTTTATATTCTTCAAAATCAACAGTTTCAGACTTTATTTTGTTATCAAACAGTTTCACGCTCTCTCCTTAGTTTAATAATAATTTATTTTTTTATTATACTACATTGTGGAGAAAAATAAAATAAAAAGAATTTCCGAAAAAAGGAGCAGATTACTTTGTTATTTCATCACTCCTTTTTATATTCAGCTTATAGAAAGTTATAAAGTTCCTTATAACTTTTTACTGTGTACTTTGCTTTTATATCTTCATTTTCCTGTTGATTTTTTAAATTTACCCAGCATGTATCAATACCGAAGTTTATCCCACCCTGTATATCTGCAATTTGAGAATCCCCTATCATTATTATTTCTTGTTTTGTTACTTTATTTTTTTTATTTGCTAAATCCAAAGCATATTGAAAAATCCCGATATTGGGCTTACTTATTCCAACATCTTCTGAAACTACTGTTTCTTCTATGTATTTATTTATTTTGGAGTTTTCAATTCTCGGAATCTGTACCTTTTTTATTCCGTTTGTAATAATTATTATTCTATATTTTTCACTCAAGTATTTACACAATTCTTCCGCTCCTTCAAGTAAAAAGCTTCCTTCACTCAATCTTTCCAAATATTTTTCACTAAAAATTTTGGTATTATATTTTAAAGAGTTCTTTTCAAACAGCCTTTCAAACCTCAAAATTTTAAGTTCCTCTTCTTTGATTTCTCCTTTTTCCAATTCTCGCCATAATTTGCTGTTTATAATTTTATAATCTTCTTTTATTTTGCCAAACTCTTCTTCATTACCTTCTTTTTCAAAATAATCAAAATCTTCAAATGTCTTTTTCATGGCATTTTCCTGAGCTTCCCGAAAATCAAAAAGTGTATTGTCCGCGTCTATAAATATTAATTTATACATCTTTATTCTCCTCTTTCACAAATTACAAAAGAAACAAAAGAGGTTATTTCAAATTTTCTTTTGAAACTTCCTCTTTTTAATTATTTCATTATATCAAACTTTCACTTTAAATTCAATGCAAAATCCAATTTATATTTTTTATTCCTTTATTTTTGCCAAATATTCTTTTGCAGCTTTTATTATATCCTCTTTTGATCCTTTTACAATATTTCCTCCTACACCGACAGCATCAGCTCCCGCTTGCAGCCACTCAGCAATATTATCAACATTTACTCCTCCTGTCACCATAAATTTTACTTTCGGTACAGGAGCCTTCACTGCTTTCATATAACTGTAGTCAAAATTACTTCCCGGAAACAATTTTATCAAATCACATCCGGCTTCTAATGCTGTCAATATTTCCGTTACAGTCTGACATCCCGGAACATAAGGGATCTGATATCTGTTACATAATGTTGCCACTTCTTTACTGAACGTAGGTGCTACAATAAATTTTGCTCCTGAAAGTATCGCCATTCTTGCAGTTTCAGCATCTAAAACAGTTCCTGCTCCGACTATTGTATTTTTATTTTCGGCAAAATGTGAAATTATTTCCGAAGCCGTTCTTATTGTATAAGTCACTTCTATTGCTTTTATTCCTCCTTCAACACACGCTTCTACTGTTTCTATCGCTTCTTTTGAGGAATTTCCTCTTATTACAGCTACTATTTTAGTGTCTGTCAATGTTTTTAAAACTTCATATTTTTCAAAACTGCTCATATTTTCTCCTTATCTTATTGATTATAATTTTTTTAATTAATTCCACATTATTTTCTGAAAATTTCATAATATGGAATCTAATTTCATTTTTCTATCATTATTATACCCCTTTTTCAAAAAAATGCAAATTTTATATTTTGACAATTTTGATTTTTATATTATAATTAGTGTATATAATAAATTTATATATAAAGGAGATAATATATCTATGAACCCTCAAACAAACAATGTTCAGTCATTAGACAGGGCACTAGCTATTTTGGAAATTCTTTCCGAAAGCGAAATTTTAACTTTATCTGAAATTACCTTACAGATAGGTTTAACAAAATCCACTGTTCATCGACTGCTTTCAGCTCTGATTCAAAACGGATATGTAGAAAAAATAAATACCGGAGAATACAGGATCACATTAAAACTTTTTAAATTAGGAAATCAACGTATTCAAAAAATTGATTTTATCAATATTGCGAAAAATTTTGCTGGACAGCTTTCATCTGAAACAAATGAAACTGTTCACCTTGTAATACCTGATAATAATGAAATATTATATATTGATAAATTTGAGTCCGAAAATATTTTATTTAAAACTGCTTCAAAAATAGGAAAAACAGCTCCTATCTATTCTACAGCGGTCGGCAAAGCACTTGTTGCTTCATATAGCAATCAGGATATTGTCAATATGTGGAATAATTTTGATTTAAAAAAATTTACGGATAATACTATTACAGACTTGGACGAATTTATTAAGGAAATTGAAAAAGTCAGAAAAAACGGGTATGCTTTCGATAATGAAGAAAATGAATACGGAACTTTCTGCATCGGGGCAGCTTTTTATAATTATCTGAGAAAACCTGTAGGAGCTGTAAGCCTTTCGACTTCCGCCGAAAATCCCGACAAAGAAAAATATATAAATAAAGTCTTAATATGTGCAAACAGAATATCGGGAATGTTAGGATATTAATATTCATCATTTATTTTGATGATATTTTTATCCCATTCCCGAATTTTTCAGTTAAAATATTTACTTATGACTTCTGTTATATACCCATAATAATCCTATCAATCCTGATAATCCTATTATCATTCTTAACAAATGCTCTGTATCCGCCTGTTTTGCTCCTGTTATAATCAATCCGTTAAAAACAAAAAATAAAAGTAAATAAATACAAATTTTTATTGTCGTATTCAATTTAATTCCTCCCATATTATCTCGTCAGCTTTCAAAACAATCGTTTTTGCTTCTCCTTTTTCATTGTAAACAATCGTAGTCTGCTCCGACATTGAATTATTAACATAAGCTATTTTATTTTTTGAAGGATATACATGAACTTCACAGTGAATATTTGAGCAGTTCCATTTTTTAAACTCATTTTCTTTGTGAGCCGCATAATACAATGCTCTCATTAACAATCTTGCATTTTGGGCATTGTAAGGCAATCCCGCTATATATATTCCTCTTCCTTTCCCGAAATCATGGGAAGAAAGGTGTATTTCTCCGTCAGAATATTCAAGTATTTCCGTATCTTCGTATAAAGAATATATATTTTTCATGCTTTCTCCGAAATCAAAAGACTCTCCCGATTTTAAATCTTCTTTTATAAAATGATTTTCTTGCATTTCAGTAAAATATTTATCGGTAGAAAGGCTGAATCCTAATTCCTTATCCACCCCCAATATTTGTCCAAGCTGGAAAAATCTTCCTCCGTATTCGTATGCCGAAGGTTCGCCTATCCCTATAAATCCTCCTCCGTTATAAACCCATTCACGAATTTTTGAAACAAGTTTGTCATTTTTCCATACTTCTCCTCCTGAAAATGCAGTTTCTGCATCTCCGGCATTTATAACGACATCTATTTCATTGAGAATATCCGTATTTAAAACATCGTCAAAACTGATAAAAGATACATCTACAGCCATTCCTGACAATGCTTCCAACACTCCCAAATACGAATATATCTGTTTATAATGCAGAGCATGAGCGACCATATGTGTCTGCCATGTACGAAGTTTACCCCATGAATTGAGTATTGCGACTTTTATTGCACAATAAGGCTTTCCGTTTTTTGCTATATCGTATATATTTCTAAATTCTTCGGCTATTTTTTCTACACAGTCGACAAATTTCGGAAATTTATAAGCTAAACTCAAATATCCTCCGTAACCTATACGGTCTACAGGATTTCTCATAACAGCTCTTCTTGCATTTATCCAGTTCTGAATCGTTTCAGGTACGGGATCATTTCCTTCATAAAAAGTATCAGGGAAAAAATAAGGTAAAAATCTTCCTTCGGTATATTTTACATGAGGAATATCCGCTATCATTCTAAGAGTAGCTCCTCCGCCCACAGATCCTACTACCGCATCAAGTCCCGTTTTCTCAAAATATTTTCCGTAAGGCTCTGTTCCTATCCAGTTGTCTCCCAAAAACATCATCGCTTCTTTTCCCGAATCATGCACTATGTCGACTAATTTCTTCACTTCCGAAGCTACAAATTCCTGAATAAAATCAATATAGTCCAAATACTGTTTTGTAGGAACTCTGAACGTTGTATTGTAATAACCTTTGTCTACAATATCTTCGGCTCTCAGCCTGTAACCTTTAGCTTCGGCAAAAGCTTCAAGTGCAGCTACTGAAACACTTGCTCCGTAACCGAACCATTCTACAAACTTTTCCTTTCCCAAGTTATTAAATACTAGAGTAAAATGGTAAAAGAACGTTGTAAATCTTACTACATCCGTATCAGGATTGTTTTTTAGCCATTCTTTCAGGTATTCGCTCATATAAGTATTTGATGCAGGCTGTCTTACATCAAAAGGTATATCGTGAGGCTTATCTCCCCAGTTATTTGTAATATGATTGTACATCTGTGTAGGATCCCAAATCATATAAGCGAGGAAAGATACAGTATATTCATGAAAAGGCTTTGCTTTTTTTATATTTACACAATTATTTTCTTTATCCAGACTCCAGTCTGAAACAGACACAATTTCATCAGATGTTCTGTCAATTACTTCCCAATATATTTTTTCATCATGGATATAATCGGGTTTTATCTGTTCGGTAAAATATCCGTTAATAAAGTCTATTGAAAGCTCTTCAGATAATGCCATATTAAATTTCGACATCAGATAAAGCTGCTGACATTCTTCGATATGTTTTTCAGCAAATTCATTATGTGCCCTTGCAACAAAATAAGTTGTATATATTTTAGTATCCAGTTTTTTTATTTCTTCATCCAGTTTGGTTCCGTCACTGTCACGAACGGCATCAGCTCCCCATCGTTCCATTAGTTCTTTAGTTTCTTTTAAAAAATTACTTTCTGCAGGTAACGTAAATCTTCCCTTTTTTTTCATTTTTTCCTCCCAAATTTTTCCTATTCTTTTGATCCGCCTAAAGTCATTCCCTGTGTCAGTTTCTGCTGAACAAGAATATATAAAATCAGCGTAGGTAGCATAACAATTACCATTCCCGAATAAAGTATTCCATAATGGGCAGCTCCCTTACTCGCAGCCATAAGGCTCATAAGCCCTACAGGCAAAGTTTTTTTAGGCCCCGGCAACAAAGTCAGAGCTATAATATATTCATTCCAAAATGCCAAAAAATTAAACAGAATAACCGTTATTATACTGGGTCTTGCCATAGGCACCATTACTTTTATCATTGTTGTAAAATATCCTGCTCCGTCTATTGCTGCCGCTTCCTCAAAAGTTGTAGGAAGAGATTGAAAAAAATTGGACAGCAGATAAATCGTGAAAGGCAAAGCCGTAGTCATATAAATAACTGCCAAAACAAACAGATTGTCAAGGAAAAAACTTCCTTTTACAATTTCTGTCTGACGCAAAATTTTATCTCCCTTTAACAACATCAGAAAAATCGGTATTACTATATAATTTACATTTATAAATAATCCCGCTTTCATAAACGTATTCCAAAATTTTCTTCCTTTAAATTCAAATCTTGCCAATACATATGATGCCGGCAATGCTATTACAATAAGCAATATTAATGCTACAGCCGTTACAAAAACCGAGTTCCACAAACTTTCTCCCATTTTAGCTTTCTGAAAAGCATCTATAAAGTTTTGAATATAAATCCCTTTAGGCAATGTCCACGGACTTCCCGTAAACTCCGAATCCTGTTTGAAAGAAGCAATAAAAACCCATGAGACAGGTACTATGATCGATATTGCAAAACTTACCAATGCAGTATAAATAAATATTTTATATAATCTGCCAATACTTTTATTTTCTTTTTTCATTAGAGCCCCCTAATATTCCAAAATTTCACGATTGGTTACAGCACTTATAATACCCGACAATGCGAAAGAAAAAATAAAGACTGCAACTCCGATAGCCATTCCATATCCGTAGCTTTGATTTGTATATGCCTGTTTATACATATAACTTAAAAATACTTCTGTTGCTCCGTCAGGACCTCCTCCTGTCAAGGGTATTACAAGAAGAAAGCTCAAATTTATCGTACTTATTATAAAGAATGACAATGTAGCTCTTATATTTAGCCATACCAAAGGAAGAGTTACATTGAAAAATCTGCTTATTTTCCCCGCTCCGTCCAGTTCCGCAGCTTCATAAAGACTTTCGGGAATATTTGCCATCCCTGCCATATACATTACCATATAATATCCTACAGCCTGCCATATCAATGCCATCGTAATACTGTAAATTACTATTTTCTGATCCCCCAACCAACCGGCTTTAGGTCCTTTCAGCCCTATCATCTGAAGAATACTGTCTATAAGTCCTTGACCTGGATCATAAATTGCTGAAAAAATTCCTGAAACTACCACTATTGAAAGTATATTTGGAATATAGAAAATTATTCTGAAAAAATTACTTCCTTTTATTTTTTCCGTAGTTAAAATTGCTGCAAAAAATACAGCTACTACAAGAGTTACTATTGTAACTACCACTATTAATAAAATCGTATTTTGAAAGGATCTTATAAAAGCTTTATCCTGCAAAAGACTTATAAAATTATTAAATCCTACAAATTTTTCTTTTTTTGACAAGGCACTCGTTTTAAAAAACGACATTCTGAACACCTGAAAAGTAGGGATAATCCTGAAGATTATATACAGTATCATAGCCGGTGCCAAAGAAAAAAATATGAATAAATTTTTGGAATATCTGTTTGTTTTCATAATATCTCCTAAATCAATATTATTAAATATTTAAAATTAGAGATTACCTCAAAACAGAATTGTTAAATAATAATATCTTTAAAAAAACTATTTTATATACTGTTGAATAAAGCTGCTAATAGTATTCAAGACAAAACTTAAAACAATTATTCAGGATAATCTCTAATAAATAATTTTTAAATTTATAATTACCGAACTAATTTATAAGGTTATTTCTCAATTTTTCCATCATTTCATTTACTTCTTTCTGCCATTCTTCAGGTGTTTTAGTTCCGTTTACAACTGAATTGAAAGAATCATATAAAGTTCCTCTGAAATCTATACCTTCTACAGGTTTTGTAGTAGCATATCCGCCTACAAGTGCTTTTGCTCCGTTTTTATAAACATCATAGAATACTTTGTTTTCTTCGCTTAATTTATCATAAGGATACGAATTTATAGGCTGTACTGCATTATATTTCACAAAAATTTCAGCTGCTTTGTCGGAATAAAGGAATGCAATAAATTTTTGTGCTTCTTCTATATTTTTTGCGGCTTTAGGCACCCATATCTGTTCAAAGAAACTCCATGCATATTGTGCTCCGTCTTTTGTAAATGAAGGATACGCAGTCATTCCCCATTTAAAGTCTTTCGGAGTAGTTGCTGCCATTTCTCCTACTATCCACGAACCGTTAGGCATAAATACTGCTTTATCATCCAATACCAACTGCTGATTTTTCTTAAATCCTTCATCGGTAGCATTGGCAACTGTTGTAGGTTCCACATATTTAGCAAGTTTTCCCAATGTTTTAAATATATCGTTCATTTCAGGAGAAGTCCATATTCCCTGTTTGTAATTCATCACATCGTTGAAAAACTGTTCTCCGCCTCTTCCTGCTAAAATCGGAGGCAAGAAAGAATCCAAATATCCTGTTGTAGGATAAGTCAATAAAGCTATTTTCTTTTCTTTTGCTTTATCTCCTAAAGCAAACATTTCATCCCAAGTTTTAGGTACTTGCCAACCGTTTTTTTCAAATAAAGTTTTATTATAAAATAGTCCTGTAGGACTGTAAAACATAGGCATCAAATATACTTTTCCGTCAGAATAAGGATTTGTGATTGTATTTCCTGTAAATCCTTCTACCAGTTTATCTTTAACGGCTTTTTCCTCTCCCGGCACTTTCATTTCCAAAATAGGAGTTAAATCTGCCAACTCTTTTTCTTTTACAAAATTTTCAGTAATTCCGGCTTTTCTTCCTATTCCCAACATAATCACATCAGGATAATTTTCAGCTTGAAATTGCCCCGGCAAACTTGACTCTATATCTTTCGACTGAGTCAATTCTATTTTAACATTAGGATTTACTTTTTTATATTCTTCTATTATTTCAGGCCACATTTTATCCCCATAACCTGATTCGAGAGTTGCTATTTTCAATACAGTTTCTTTCGACCCCGAATTTTCCTTATTTTCATTTTCTTTTTTTTCACCGCAGGCCATTAACAACAAAATACTTAACAGCGACAATAGACATAATTTAACTTTCATTTTACTCCTCCTGTATTATTTTAATTTTTCATTTTCCATTTTAATTATATCCTACTTTTTTAAAAATGCAATAGATCCGTACCAAAAAAAACGAAAAATTAAACATTTTATAATTTCTCAAAATGCCTATATTTCCGTTTTTTCAGTATTTTAATATACAATTGATAAGTTAAAAAATTTTTTATAATTTAATTTCTTCTATTTTTATTTGTTTCATAAAAGATTCTACATCTTTAATATCTACCAATCCTGTTTCTGTTTTCTGAGCATTGGACATACCGCAAGCCATTGCAAGTTTTAATGTTTCTTCCAAGTCCATATTATCTTGCAGTCCCTTTGCAAAACCTGCTACTGTGGAATCTCCCGAGCCTACAGTATTGCAAACCTCTATTTCGGGAATCGTAACCTTTAAATTTCTTTCGCCAAAATACATCGCTCCGTCTTTTCCCATAGATACAAGTATATTTTGAGCTCCTGATTCTTTCAGTTTTAACATCGCTCCCTTTAATTTATGTTCATCGCTGATTTTCTCTCCTGTTATATATTCCAATTCATCAAAATTAGGTTTTATTAAATAAGGCTTTGCTTTAATTCCTTCGAGAAGTGTTGCTCCGCTTGTGTCCAAAATCACTTTTCTATTTTTGCTGTTAATCATCTCTATTAACTTTTTATAATAATCTTTTTCCACACCTTTGAGCAGACTTCCCGAAATTGTTATAATATCGCTTTTTTCAAGCAATTCTGCAAATACTTTTTCAAAACCTTTTATATCTTTTTCTTCTACTTCCTCGCTTGCTTCAAGAATTTCAGTTTCAGAATTTTTAGCCAATACCGCTATACAAACTCTCGTTTCTTTAGAACAGATATAAAATTTTTCTTTTATATTTCTTTCTTTTAACTTTTCTCTTATCCACTCTCCGTTTTTTCCTCCGACTATTCCTGTTGCTGTAACATCTGCTCCTAACTGATGCAGAACTTTTGTTACATTCAGTCCTTTTCCTCCTGGACTTTTTACAATTTTATCGGCTCTGAACAGCTTTCCTTCCTGAAAATCATCTATAAAATATCTTGTATCTATAGCAGGGTTTAAAGTTATCGTTGTTATCATTTTTCCTCCCGATTAATTAAAATTTTTCATTTTAATTATAACCTTTTTTCATAAAAAAGCAATAGGTACATACCAATTTTTATATTTCATAAATTATTCTGTATAACCAGTTTGCCATAGGATCGTTTATTTTTATCATTTCATCGTAAAGTTCTTTTAGCATCTCATCTTTTATTTTTTTATAGTCTTTATTATAAAACAGATTATTCATTTCTTCGCTGTCATTTTTTACATCGTATAACTCACAAATATCCGACGCATTGAATACGAGTTTATAGTCGTCTCTGTGCCACATTCTTTGCTCAAAATAGACAAAATGTCCTGCAAGCTGACAAAGCAGTCCTTTTCTGTCATTTTTACTTCCGTTTCTTACAATATTAAGCACAGATTCTCCTTCAAATGCCTCCGGAATTTCCTGAGAAGCTACATCATATACAGTAGAAGTCAAATCATGCAAATAAACAAAATTATCATCTCTTTCATTTACTCTGTTTGATTGGGGATCTTTTATTATCATCGGAATATTATATGTAGTATCAAACATAAATTCCCCTTTTTCTATCATTCTGTGTGCTCCCATAGCATCTCCGTGATCTGCTGTTACAACTATAAATGAGTTATCATAAAGATTATTTTCTTTTAAAAATTCAAACAACTCTCCTATTGCATCATCTATAAGTGTAATATATCCCCAGAATTTTGAGATAACTTCTTTCCATCTTTCTTCACTGGCTTCCCACATTCCCCACATTTTGGAAATTGTTTTATAATGTCCCGGTTTTCCTTCCAACGGTTTAAAGAAACTTTTATCGAGTTCCACATCATCAGGATTATACATAGAATAATAAGGTTCGGGAACTATACACGGTGTGTGCGGTCCCCAGAAGTTTATCCATGTAAAAAACGGTTTTCCGCTGTCTTTATATTCGGAAATATATTTTTTTGCTTCATCAATTATAAAATAAGGGATTGTTTCTTCTTTTGTTCCTGATAGCAAACCGCATAATTCCTGTACTCTTAAATGAGGGTTATCTCCGAAATAAGCTCGGCTTACTGTAGGAATTTCATATCCTTTTTCTTCAAGCCATTCTCTATATCTGTTACTTAATCTTGTTGGCGGTTGATTGAATACAAGATTTTTATATACTCCGCTTCCGGGATATCCGTATCCGTCAAAGTTATGTCCTTTTATATCGTAGTCTTTCGGTATGGAACTTGTCCCGACATGCCATTTTCCCACAACATAAGAATTATAATCTTTCAAATTAGCCATAATATTTGGATTTTCTTTACTTATTTCTCCGACGCCGCCTTTTTCTCCATTTTTAACAATTCCATGAGAAGTAGGCATAAGCCCTGTAAATAAAGATGTTCTTGCAGGTCCACACACAGAAGCCGGTGTAAAAGCATTGTTAAAAGTAACTCCCTCTTGGGAAAGTCTGTCTATATTGGGCGTTTTCACTATTTTATGTCCATATGTTCCCAACATATCTTTTCTGACTTGATCAAGCAGTATATATATTATATTATTCATTTATTTCACCTTTCATTTTTCCATTTTTTTATTTTTAATTGAATAATAAGCAATTACAATTATTTCCACTACTATATAAGCAGCTGTAACAAGAAGCGGATTTCCCGTTTTTGATGCAAGTCCCAATGGAGATAGTAATCCGTGCAAATACAACAAACTGAAAAACAATGTAGCTATAACCATATCGACATATTTCCAGTCGGTCAAATCAACATTCGCCTTATTTTCTTTGCTTTCTTTGTAAGGAGTGTCTCTTTTCATGAAACTTCCTATTAAAAGCATAACTATTACATCAAATACAAACAATGCTCCCATTACATGAACAAAATTTACTTTTACTTTAAATACCCAAACTAATGAATAATAAAGGATAACATGAAGCATAACAGCCAAACGTGCGGCTTTTCCTGACACTGTTTTATTGAATATTCCTACAACGAATAAAGCTACAATCGGTATATTGAAAAATCCTGCAAATCTTTTTGTGAATAGAAATATTCCGCTCGAGGCATCTATTAGCATAGGTGCAATAAACATAGTCAATATTGCCATAACTGTTGAAATCACTTTCGCAAGTTTAATAACTTCTGTATCGCTTCTCTGTTTTTTAGAAATTACCGGCAACAAATCATTACAGAAAATAGTTGCTGCGGAGTTTAAAAACGAGTTGAATGTACTTAAAACCGCTCCGAACATTGCAGCTACGAAGAATCCCATTAACGGTTTAGGCAACACTGTGTTTACAAGTGTCGGATATGCCAAATCAATAGGTTTAAGTCCTTCTCCTTTAATGTGATAAGTTAGAAGTCCCGGCAAATTCAACAAGATAGGCAATAATAAAAGGAATAATGCTGCTATAAGTACACCTTTCTGTCCCGATTTCAAATCTTTTGCTCCCAATGTACGTTGAACTATAGCTTGATTGGTTGTCCAGTAAAAGAAGTTTACTACAAGTATTCCTGTAAATATTGCTGTCCAAGGTACCGCATCTCCTGCTCCCCCGATAGCATTGAGTTTTTCTACATGTTGAGTTGTTATTATTGTCAAACCTTTTGCTATACTTCCGTTACCTAAAAATCTTAATCCGAATAAAGGTACTAAAAATCCTCCTATTACAAGAATTATTGCATTTAAAGTATCAGAAACCGCTACCGCTTTTAATCCTCCGAATATTGCATATATTCCTCCTACGATTCCTATAGCCCATATTGTTATCCACATTGACTGTGCATAAGAAAGACCTGTAAGTGTTTCGATATTAAATACCTGATTAAAGGCAATCGCTCCTGTATACAATGCCACAGGAATTGCAATAAACAGATAGAAAAATAAGAATAATGTAGACATTATAAGTCTTGTAGATTTGTCATAACGTTTTTCGAAAAATTCCGGAATTGTAGTATACCCTTCACGAATATACTTAGGTAATAAAAATTTTGCCAAAATGCATAAAGGTATTACCGATTGAACTGTCCATGCCATAATTGAAAAATTTCCTTTGTAGGATTCGGCATTAATACCTATAAGCTGTTCTGTCGATAATGAAGTCAAGACCATAGAACAACCGATTACCAAACCTGTCAATCCTCTTCCTGCAAGAAAATATCCTTTAGACGTAGATAAATCATCATTTTTGGTTTTCCACCATGAAATGAGTGCTACCAAACCTGTAAAAAATAGAAAAGACAATAAAACTGTAAACATGATTTTTCCCTCCTGAAATTTATATTTTATTTTTTAAAAATCTATAGTATAAATAAATCTGTCCCCTCTTATAACTGATTTTGTGTATTCAAATATTTTTTTATCTTTATATAATACCCGCTCGATCCTCATTCCCAAATCTTCCTGCCTCATTTTCAAAAATTTTGCTTCCTTAGCGTTTAATTTACAAGGATAAATTTGTTCCTGTCCATTTTGAGGTTTTATGCCGAATTCTTCTTCCAAAATTTTATATAACTTAATATCATCATTCAAATCAATTTTTTCTATGCCTGATACAAGGCTGTAGTTTAAATGAATAGTTTCATATATTAAAGGTTCATCATTGCCGTATCTTACCCAGTTTATAATATATATAAAATCGTCATCATTCAATTTCATTTTATCTTTTACATTTTTATCCGGAATTTCTTTTCCTGAATGTAATATCTTTGAATAAGGTACAAGTCCCGACATTTTTATATCATCATAAAATCTGCTTAATTTTGTTCTGTTTTGATAAATTTTTGGAGATAAAACAAAACTGCCTTTTCCTTTTATTTTCTTTATAAGTCCTTCTTTTTCAAGTATATCGAGTGCCTGTCTTACTGTATTTCTACTTATATAATAATCCTTACATAAAGTATTTTCGGAAACAAGTTTTTCTCCTTCTTTTATTTTGCCTTCCTTTATTTCTTTTTTTATACTGTGAACTATTTGCAGATATATCGGCTTTTTACTTTTATAATTTATATTTAATTCCATATTTTCCCCTTGATTTTGTTAGTTACTGATTATTTTCACTAAAGTATAACTTTAAAAAAAAAATTGTCAATTTCATAATGACAATTTTTTAAACTTGTACTATACAACTTTTATCTTTAATTCTCACATTTCCCGTTGCCTGTTTTATTTTTATTTTTTATCTTGCTATGTCAAAACACTTACTGTTTATAATTTGCAAAATATCTTCCACTCCGAACTCCGATACATCTCCGTGTATCGTATGTTTTAATGCTCCGGAACCTATCGCAAAATTTATTATTCCTTCCTTATCTTTGCCTGAAAGATAACCGTATATGGCTCCCGATGTAAACGCATCTCCCGTTCCTACTCTGTCTTGTATTTCTATATGATACTCTCTTCCTTTTATCGTTTCTTTCCCGTCCGTAATTATTCCCGAGTATTCATTTCTGTTCGAGCTTACGGATTTTCTTATGGACGATATTATATACTTAAAGTTATATTTCTCATATACTTTTATGTAAAGTTTTTTATAGTATTCAGTATAATCTTCTTTTCCGTCATATTCAGGATTTTCAATTTTAAATATATTTATAAAATCTAAATATCCTGCAAATAAAACATCCGCATAGTCTATTATTTCTCTGTAACGTTTTGATGCTTCTTCCAAACTTATCAGTTTTGATCTGTAATTGCAGTCAAATATTATTTCTTTTTCCAGTTCTTTTGCTATTTTTATAAATTGTTTGGATAACTTAAAAGTTTTCTCGCTTATAGAAAGGGTTATCCCACTTATAAATAAAACATCATAATCCGACAGTGCTTTTCTTATTTCTTCGTCTGTCATTTCCATTTCCGAAAAAGAAGAATATTTTCTGTCATATGTTACACAGGACGGTCTTACCGAATAACCGTTTTCCAAAAAATATATTCCTATTCTTTCTCCGCCGATTTGTATATTTTCAGTATTTACTCCGTACTGTTTTAAATACTTTATCCCTTTATCTCCTAACGAATTATCGGGTACTTTCGTTATATATCCACTTTTCACTCCGAAATTTGCCAATGCTATGGAAACATTAAGTTCCGCTCCTCCATAAAACATTTCCAATAAATTTGTACCCGACTGTATTATCATTTTATGATTTTCAGGAGATAACCTTAGCAGCATTTCTCCCAACAATAAAACACTTTTCATTTTACTCATTATTTTTTCTCCTTGTAACTATACTATTGCACTGTAAGTATTGTATATTGATACAAATATTAATCCGATAATTATTCCCAAATAAATTTTTTCAATTTTACTGCTGTTCAATTTTTGGTTGATCAATGTTCCCATAAATCCTCCTATTACAGCTGCAAAACATATAAAAGGAAGTAAAGATAAATCATAATTCATCAGTTTTCCTCCTACTAATACACTGCCTAATTTAGAAATTTGGGCAAAAAATATTGTAGCTATGGAGTAAACTGTAGCTTCTTTCATTTCATAAGAAAACAGCAACATTAAGACAGCAATATTTAAAGGCCCTCCGCCAATCCCTAAAAATACTGATATTGAACCCAAAAAAAATCCTGAAGCAAAGATGTATAAAATATTTTTTAAGCAATATGACTTCATCTTATTTTTATTTAATGTATAAATTAATATTCCTATTAGAGTTATTCCCAAACATACCGCCTGAATAATTTTAACTGTGCTGTTTTCATATGCCCGAGTTACTTCATTAAAAACGTTTTCACCGATAATACCTCCGACAAGTGAGCCGAAAGATATCCAAAATACAGTTTTTATTTCAAAGCTGAATCCTTTTCTCAACTGTTTTATTATGGAAACAATGCTCATCGTAAACACTGCAACTGATGAATAAAATCCTATTGTGCTCATATTGTGAAATCCCACAGCATCAAACAGAGGTTTGATAATTACTCCGCCTCCAAGTCCTGATATTGCTCCTAATGTTGTTGCAAGTATAATTATAACAGTATATATCAGAATTATCATTTCTTTCCTTTCGCTTTACAATGTAATATTTATCTTATTTCTATTTTATCAATATTTTTTGTGTATTGCTATAATAAAATTTAATTTCTGTTTCTATTACAAACTTATATTTTCCTCTGTTTCTGCATCAAATATATGAGCTTTATTCGTATCAAATCTGAATACTCTTTTTCCTTTCTTCGATACTGAATCTCCTACATGCTCTATGTTTATTCTGCATGTCATCTGATGTCCGTTTAATGTAAAGTATATATACTCTTCATTTCCCATTTGTTCTACTACGCTTATTTCCCCTGTCTTTGATATCGAATCTTCATGTTCGGCTACACTTATATTTTCAGGTCTTATTCCGAATGTTACTTTCTTTCCTGTATGTCCTTTTACTTTTCTCCTTTTTTCATGAGATAGCTCTATTTCCGCTCCGTCTATATCTATATATACTTTCCCTCTTTTCTTTTAATACTCCGTCTACTAAGTTCATCGTAGGTGACCCTATAAATCCTGCCACAAACTTGTTCGCAGGATAATGATACAAGTTTAACGGTGTATCTACCTGCATTATTCTTCCCGCTCTCATTACTGTTATTCTGTCTCCCATTGTCATTGCTTCTACCTGATCATGGGTTACATATATCATCGTTGTTTTAGCTCCTGATGTAATTGTGTTATTCTTACACGCATCGATACTCTCAACTTCGCATCAAGGTTTGATAACGGTTCATCAAACAGAAATACTTCAGGTTTTCTTACTATCGCTCTTCCTAACGCTACCCTTTGTCTTTGTCCTCCTGACATTTCCTTAGGTTTTCTATCCAGTAATTCTGTTATCTCAAGTTTTTCTGCCGCTTCTCTTACTCTTCTATCTATTTCATCTTTCGGCGTTTTCTTTAATTTAAGTCCGAAAGCCATATTCTGATACACTGTCATATGAGGATACAAAGCATAGTTCTGGAACACCATTGCTATTCCTCTGTCTTTCGGAGGAACATCATTTACAAGTTTATCTCCTATATATATTTCTCCTCCTGTTATTTCTTCAAGTCCTGCTATCATTCTCAGTGTTGTGGATTTAGCACATCCTGAAGGTCCGACAAATACCATAAATTCTCCGTCTTTTATCTCCAAATCAATTCCATGAACCGCTTTAAATCCGTTAGGATATTGTTTTTCCACTTTTTTTAATACTACTCCCGACATTTAAAATTCCTCCTTGATATAATTTATTTAACTCAAATACGGGTTTAATTTTATTTTATATTTTCATTATAAGACCGTTTTTTACTTCATATAAATTTTTAAGGCTGTTTTCCTATATATGCCAATATTCCGCCATCTACATATAATATATGTCCGTTTACAAAGTTACTCGCATCACTTGCAAGAAAAACTGCAGGTCCTGTTAAATCTTCAGGGGTTCCCCATCTTCCTGCCGGAGTCTTTGCTATTATAAAGCTGTCAAAAGGATGTCTTGATCCGTCAGGCTGCTTTTCTCTCAAAGGAGCTGTTTGCGGTGTTGCAATATATCCAGGGCCTATTCCGTTACATTGAATATTTTTTTCTCCAAACTCGCTGCATATATTTCGGGTAAGCATTTTCAGACCTCCCTTAGCTGCTGCATATGCACTTACTGTCTCTCTTCCAAGTTCGGACATCATAGAGCAAATATTTATTATTTTACCGTGCCCTTTTTTTATCATGCCGGGTATTACAGCTTTTGACATTATAAACGGTGCATTTAAGTCCACATCTATTACTTTTCTGAAGTCTTCTACCGACATTTCAGTCATCGGTATTCTCTTTATAATTCCTGCATTATTTACAAGTATATCTATTATTCCTACTTCTTTTTCTATCTGAACTATCATACTATTTACAGCTTTTTCATCAGTTACATCGCACACATAACCTTTTGCGTCTATCCCTGATTCTTTATAAGCTTTTATTCCTTTTTCCACTAATTCCCCGTTAATATCATTAAAAACTATTCTCGCTCCTGCTTTTGCAAGCCCTGCTGCCATTGAAAATCCTATACCATATGAAGCTCCTGTTACTAATGCTATTTTTCCTGTCAAATCAAATAATTTATCCATTTTTATTATCCTTTCCCAATATTATTTTAATTCAGTCGGTTTTAAATGATCCATATCATCAAAAGCTATATTTTCGCCGCCCATTGCCCAAATAAATGAATAGTTGGAAGTTCCGGCTCCTGCATGTATACTCCACGAAGGACAAATTACAGCTTCTTCATTTTTTATTACTACATTTCTTGTTTCTGTAGGCTCTCCCATAAAATGCATTACTATATTATCTTCAGGCACTTCAAAATATGTATATATCTCCATTCTTCTTTCATGTGTATGACAAGGCATTGTATTCCATACACTTCCTTTTTCCAATATTGTCATTCCCATGGATAGTTGACATGTTTTTATTACATCAGGGTGAATAAACTGATATATTGTTCTTTTATTTGCAGTTTCTATTGCTCCCAATTCTCTTTTGGCTGCATCTTTTATAGAAATAAATGTTGTTTCATAAGAACAGTGAGCAGGAGCACTTATCATATAGAATTTTGCAGGTTTATCTTTATTATCACTTGTAAAATATACTTTTTTTGCTCCCTTAGTAATATAAAGACAATCTTTATAATCCAACTCATATACTTTTTCATCAACTTCTATTTTACCTTTTCCGCCTAAGTTAAATATACCGATTTCTCTTCTTTCTAAAAAATAATCAGTCCCGAAATTTTCCCAACTGTTTATACCTTTATCTATAGAAACTTTTTCAGTAGTAGGCATACATCCTAAAGTCACCATTCTGTCTATATGTGAATAAACAGCTTTAATTTCATTTTCTACATACAGTTTTTCTATTAAAAATTCATTTCTTAATTCTTCCGTTGTGTATCTTTTAAAATCTTTTTGATTTACAGAATATCTTATATCCATTTTTATCTCTCCTTATTATATTTTAGTTTTTTAATAAATCACGCATTTATCCCGAAACATTCGATTTGTGTTAATGCCGGAAACGGTGAATCGTCTTCTTCACTTTTAATTAAATTTTCTAATACTATTTTTTTTGTTATAATATCCGAAAATGAAAAATATTGCGGTTTACTTTCTTTTTTTAAATCAAATATCATTTTTTCTCCTGAATCAAAAGAAACCGTAACTTGTTTCCAATAACTGTCATGAGGAAAATCAGCTCTTAAAGTCAAACCTATCTGATTCAGTTTCACATTTCTTCCGAAATCGATAGTCAATGCAGCATCTTTTTGTCTGTTTATCCCCCAGGACTGATAAGGATAAGAACCGTGATTATTGTTGGCAAAAATACCGTCAATAGCATTTTTGGCAAAAAAAGTGCTGTCGTTTCTTGTTTCAACATTAGCATAGGCATGGGGATAGGCTCCACTGTCTTCTTTCTGATCGTGAGTATTTAATGCCAAGTTTCTGTATGCATTTATTTCATAATCTTTTGCGAGCCTTACCTGAATATAATGTCTTTTTGCCTTGAAAGCTTCTTCAGGAGCTGCTTCCAATCCGTTCAGCACAAATAAAGGCTCATATATCCATTCTGTTCCTGACAAATAAATAAGACTTTCATTTAATGTTTCGTCTAATTTCACAAATAGATATTGCCCTTCTTTTTCTACTTTTACACATATTTTATCTCCTGATTGTATAGACATCACTTGTGTAGCTAAATAAACCAGATCTTCTCCTTTTACCTGCATAGGTCTTAATTCTTTTTCGTAATCATTTTTTCCGAGTTTAATTTCATTATTTCTGTCTAAAATTTCTATACTGATATTCATAATCCTGTTTATCTCCTAAAAATTATTTATTATATTAAAATTTATTATTTATATTTACTGAGATCCTTTTATTTTCAGTTATTATAACAACCTGATTATCTTCACGTTTCACATCGGGCTTTTGTGCAGTATTGCCTTTCGGAATACCTCCTACAATAGAAATCAAAATATGTTTTCCTTTGGATAAATTAGCTGTAAGTATCGGCAATAAAGTTCTTTCATATAAAAGATTTGTATTAGGTTCGGGTCTTATGACATCTCCTTTATCAAAGCCTTTTACTGAAAAAATTTCGCTTGTTCCAATTTTAGAAATATATTTTGCACTTTTACTGTCTTCAATTCGTTCTTCTTTATCATATAAATTACTGAAACCGCCTTCACAAGCAATCAAATTCCGTTCAGAATTTATTTCATGAATACGGACATGATAATCTCCACAAGGTATAATTGTTGAATAAATTAAAACATCAGAGTAAGGTTTCCATTTACATATCAAGTAATCTTCATTTACTTCAAACATTTCATCTTTTTCTTTAGGACGAAAATACAATCCGTCTTCTGAAACAGCCAATACATTATCAAAAGCACCTTCATAATAATAATATGTTGATTTAGGCACACTAAATCCAAATACAGATGAATAAACAAATTTTGAATATTTTGCGGCACAATGAGGCTGATAATTTATACTTTGTCCGAAAGGAAACATTTGAGCATGATTACTATTACCGGTATGTACATACATGGATCTTCCGGAAACATTCAAATATTTTTCTTCGGACAGCTTTGTTTCCTTCACAACGGCTTTCCAAAAAGGATGATCATCCGGAACTGCCAATAATAAATATGATTTTAAAGCCCAATATGGAGAACCCGGAGCATTATATCCTTCTGCCATTATTAAATTTTGATAATAATATCCTACACTTAATATACCATCTGTTGTAAAAATTTCTTTATTATACCAGCTTTCCATATTACGGACATAAAGCCCTTTTATTTGATCCCAAGGTAAAGCTTCTACATCTGCAAATACAAGTGCTGACCAAAATGCACATTGAGCAAACCTGTATGTCAGACTTCTTCCAAAAGGTATTGCATTTCCATTTTTATCAAACATATAAGCAAAACTTTTGGCAAACTCTGCCGCTCTTTCTTTAAATAATTTTGATCTCACAGGATCATCTTCCGACATGAATACAGAATAAATCAACCCGTAATAATGAAATGCCCAAGGTATATAGTAATCTCTTTGTGTTTTTATCCCGTCATAATACCAGCCGTTATCCACATAAAAAGAATTTATCAATTCCAAATCTTCATCTAACTTTTCTTGAGAAAATCTGACACCCATTTTTTTTAAACAAACATTGACAAGTATTCTGAAAAAATGCCAATTATTTGCAGGCATATTATGTTCATTAATTTGTCTTAACCAATTTGCAATTTTTGTCTGTTCTTTGGCAGTTAAACGATCCCATATTTTTTCTTTATTTAACATAAATGTTACTACTATCGAAGTCATTTCAACCAATAATTGATCATAATCCGTAACATCTCCAAAATAATCTTCATTGGTAGGATCAGTCCCTGCAACAATTCCTTTTATATAAATATCTAACCATTTTTCTGAAGGATTTTGAGCCCAAAATGAACCCAATCCCCATAAAATTCTTAAAAAAGCTTCAATATTACGTGTATCTTTTTTATAAACTGTTCCATGACTTCCGATATTTAAACGTCCTTTTCTATTTTTATAAAAATCTTCTAACGGACCTATTGTTTTCCATAGACTATCTTCTATTTCCTTACGTGTATTAAAATGAAAAGTTTTTCTGTCAAAACTCATTGTTATCATCCTTTTTATTTTAAATCATTTATAATCAATGCTGCTGCACCCTTTATTCCGGCATCATTTCCCAGTTCACTGAAAGCAAATTTCAAGTCTTCTGTTGTCATCTTCAAAGCATATTTATCCAGATGTTTTTTTACTCCGTCAGTAATTATACTTCCCGCTTTGGAAACTCCCCCTGCAAAAATTATTATTTCAGGATTTACTATATTAAGCAGAGTTCCTATACCGTGTGCTAGATTATCACAAAAATCGTCTACTATTTTCATTGCAATTTTATCTTTTTTCTTTGCCTCTTCAAAAATATGATAAGCTTCGAGTTTATCCAAATCATTATCGACAACTTGAAACAATGTGCTTTCTTTGTTATCTTTAAGAATGATTTTAGCTTCTCTTACTATTCCTGTAGCTGAGCAATATGTTTCAAGGCAACCTGTCAACCCGCAACCGCATTTATGTCCTTTTTTATTTACAACAATATGTCCGAATTCTCCTCCGGCTCCTGTCGTTCCGGCGAGTATTCTTCCGTCTATTATTATACCTGCTGCAATTCCTGTTCCTATAGGAATAGTTATACTGTTTTTATAGCCTTTTCCTGCTCCGTAAAGCTGTTCTCCTAAAGCTATAACTTTCACATCATTTCCTATTTTCACACGTTTTTTTGTTATTTTTTCAAACATTTTTTTAGCAGGAAAATCATTTCCCCACGAAAAATTTGCAGCTATTTTCACAATAGATTCATCCACAACAGGTCCGGGAATACCTACACCTACTCCTTCAATATCTTCAATATTTACAGATATTTCTTTTGCCAGTTTTTCAACAGTTTTCCATATTCTTTCAATTGTATCCTGAGGCCCTTTATTCGATTCGGTTTTAATACTTTCTGTTATTAAAATATTTCCATTTTCATCTAACAGACCTATTTTACTGTTTGTTCCTCCTACATCAATCCCTGCAAAACATCTCATACTTCTCTCCTTCATTATCCTGAATTATGTTATTTACACTTCATTTTCTGTATCAAAAAAGTATTTTCCCGGCGATACTCCTTCATATTTTCTGAACATACGAATAAATGTATTCGAACTGTTATAACCTACAAGCTCTGCCAATTCTTTTATTTTATATTCTTTTTCTTCCATTAATTCTTTTGCTTTTTTTATTCTGTAAAGAGATAAATAATTTTTAAAGTTATCTCCCATTATTTTTTTAAATAAAATGCTCGTATATTTGAATGAATATCCCAAATATTCGGATAAATTCTCAAGAGATATATCTTTCATATAATTTTCTGTCATATATTTCTCAATCGAATTTTTTATAGTTCTAATATCTATTTCTGAATTTTCCTTTATAAATTTACAAATTTCGATTAATCTTTCAGAAAAAACTTCTTTTAACTCTTTTATTTCAGTTATTTTCAGAAACTTTTCAAAATTCTCGCTTCTGTTTATTTCTCCTATGTTCATTTCATCCAGTTGTATTGAAATCTGATTCAAAGTATTATATAAAAGTCCGTTAAATTCTTTTACTGCCTTTTTATTAATCAATTTTTGCTCTATATCATTACCGAAAATCTCCTGTATTATTTTTTTGACTTCACTCGTATTTGAACTCAAAGTCTTTGTTATGAGCTTTGCTTCGAGCTGAATAGGATAATAATATTTATTCAGCTGATTTTCATTCATAATATTCTGAAAGATAACTTTATATTGTTTATAAATATACTTATAATCCATTATTCTTTTAGCAGTTCTGTATGCCAATGGCAAGTCTTTTAAATCATTATATTTATCAGTAACTGCCGCAACAAAATAAAGAGAAAAATTTCTTTCAATATGAAAAATAAGGTTATCTAATATGGGTTCCATTTCTTCTTTAGGAAAATTTTCAATTACAATTACAATACTTTTAAAATCAATATCTATAACTTCAAATGCCACTTCATTCAAAAAATATTTCATAACAAATTCTTTTGATAATCTAAAATTGTCATATATATTTTTAACAGAATCTACATCATCAATTTCCATTAAAATTACTCTGTATTCTTTTTCCCATAGGATTTTTTCAACATTCTGTTCATTTGGAATACCTAAAAGAGAGTCTTTTAACTTTTTTCTTTTCTGAATTTCACTTAATTCTTTTATTTTGCCTGTCAATTCCACATTAGTAGTGCTTAACTCTTCTATTTTTGTTTCAATATAGTCTATCTCGGCAGTCCCTTTTTCATTTCCGTATCCTATTTTTTCTGCTAGTTCTTTTATAGGTTTAATAATAAGATTTATAACTGCAGCTACTGTAAAATATAACAGTCCGAAAAATAATAAGCTTTTTATTATTTCTATAGCGATTATCATTATTAGATTTATTCGGGGTTGATAATAATAAAGCTCGGCATCAATTTCAGATAAATAGAACACATGTAAATTCCGACCTTTTAATTTCAGATTCTCTTTAAAAGCTGAATTTTTTTTCTCTGTATGATTTATATTTTTTATGATCTCAGAATTTTTATTTTCAGACTCCGATAAACTTATAGTATTATCTATTCTCAAATACCAGTCTTTTTTATCTTCTATTTCGTAAAAAAAACTGTTTTTATCTAATTTTATTACCCAAAAACTTTTATTCAATCCTAAATATCCTTTGTCATTAATAAAAATATTAATATAATTTCCGTCATCACTTACACTTTTTATTTTTTTTTCGATACTTTCATAAGGAAATTTATTGTTTTTATAAAAAGTTTTCTTATCCACAATTCCTGTGGATGTCATATAATAATTCAGATTATTTGTAGAAAAATTAATAAGATAACCTATACTTCCGTATATATTATTCCCGCTTATTATCTTTCTGTGTAAAGCCGATTTTAAATACTGGTACTCTTGATCATTTTCATTTTTGGAAATATATTCGTTAAATTTATCGTCAAATTTTAAATCATTTAATGTAGACATTATAAACTGAGTTTTTCTGTTTATATTTAAAAATATATTTGAGGCATTCTTTTTTTCTTCTTCATTTATTCTGCTAATTTTGTTTACTATATTGAATAACATAAATATAAATAATGAACAACTCAATATTGATATTATTATATTATTCATTTTTTTCGAATGTATCACGCATAATTCCTGTATATTTTTTAGTTCCATTTTCCTCTCCGTAATATAAATTTATTCCTTATATTACAGTATACCACATATTATAAAAAATTAGATGTTTTAGAATTTATTTTTACCAATAAATTTTTAAATCCTGTTTCAAAAATCTGACTAAAGCCTCCATATAAAAGTAATCCCCCCATATACAACATTCATTTACTCCTATTCCATGAGGTTTACTATACACAGCTTCTTTTAGTAGTCCGTTAGATTCCCTCAAATCTTTTGTAGTGTATTTTTCTATGAGAGATTTCATCATATGCTTCGCAGCATTCATATATACTTTTTTGTTTTTATCAGTATCTGATAAATTTTTATCCATTTCCAGTATTCCGCAAATGGCTATTGCCGCTGCCGATGTATCTTTTTCTTCTCCCGAAGTATCATCAAAAGCAAGATCCCAGTAACAAATATCATCTTCAGGCAATTTGTTCAGGAAATAATTTGTTACTTTTTTATACAAACTTACAAACTTTTCATTTTTTAAGTATTTATAAGCTAATGGGAATCCGTAAACTCCCCATGCCTGACCTCTTGCCCATGCAGAATCGTCAGAACTTCCCTGTGCCGTACTTCCTCTTAACGGTTTTCCCGTTTCAACATCAAAATAATAAGTATGAAAAGTTGATCCGTCTTCTCTAACTACAGTTCCTGCTGCTGTATTTACATGCTTTTCGGCTATTTCTCTATATTTTTTTTCTCCTGTAACTTCACTTGCCCAGAAGAGCAACGGTATATTGAGATTACAGTCTATTATCAATCTATGATTATCGGGATTTCCCAATACCCCCCAAGCCTGAATAAATTCTCCTTTTTCTCTGAATCTTGTTATCAAATGTTCAGCAGCCATTATTCCTGTTGTCTTGGCTTCTTCACTTTTTGTTGTTTTATACTGAGCCACAGCAGACGGTATGTACAAAAATCCCAAATCATGATGATCAACGGCATTTTTATTTTTTATTCTTTCTTTGTAACTCTTCAACTGAAATTCAGCTACTTTTTTATATTTTTCTTCTTTTGTTATCTCATAAGCAAGCCATAGTATTCCTGTCCAGAAACCGCTTGTCCAGTCGTCCCATTCGCCTCCGTTAAGTATTCCTGGATAAATGTTATTTACACTTGCCGGTCTAGGAAATAAATTTATAAAGTATTCAATATTTTTATCTATTTTACTCAGTGCATTATGCAAAGCTCCATATAAGATTTCTTTTGAAAGTTCGATATCTTCAGAATATCTTTTTATTGTTTTTTCATTTAGTTCCATATTTTCTCCTATATTTAAAACTTAAATTTATCTTTATATTTCTCAGCCCAATTTTTTAATAACTTTTCCAATTCTTCCGATAATTTATTTTCAGAACTGTCATTTAATTTTAAAGGATTCAACTGATATTCATCATTAATATTATCATATAAAAGTCTTTCAGTTTTACGACCCGGTTTATAACCTTTATTTATAACATAAGTATGAGTTTTTGTTTTTACTGCACGCCAACCATACTCTTTATTGTCCTCATTTATTTTCTCAAATTCTTTTATTGCGGGTATTTGACCTGGGTATGATGAAATAAAAGCTTTATTTTCGTTTTTTTCCTTTTCCAGTAGTGTATTTTTAAGATCTGTACCCTCTACAGTATCAGGAACATCCAAATCCATTAATGATAATATAGTCGGCATTATATCAACACTGCTCATTACAGTATCCGTTCTCCCTGACAAACATTTACTTCCGTATTTTATCAAAAACGGTATTCCTATAGATTCCTCATACCAGACATGTTTACTCCATAGTCCGTGTCCGCAAAGCATTTCTCCGTGATCAGCAGTTAAAATAATTACTGTATTTTCATATAAATCGTTTTCTTTTAAATAATTTATAATTCTACCGAAATTTTCATCAATTCCTGTTATTGCAGCAAAATACTTTTTCATTACTGTTTGGTATTCCTCTTCGGTAAAATTAAGTTTTTCTTTCATGCTTTCAGTATGATCAATTACATTTTCCAATATCACATTAGGATTTACTTTTAATTTTTTGTTATCATACATTTTTATATACTTTTCAGGTACCAGATCAAGAGGTGTATGTGGTGGATTCCATGAAACAAACAAAGAGAATGGAACATTTTTATCTTTATTTTTTTCAAGAAATTCTATAGCTTTATCAGTTTCATGCTCTACAGACCACTTGTCCACTTCTATCATCTTTTCATCATTACTCCAATAATGAGGTTTCAAATGATTATCATATGCACCGTATGAATACCAGTAGTCAACTCCATGGCGTTTTTTCCCGGGCGGAGTATAGGCATCCCAATCTCTTGCTCCTGATACGGGATTTTCACTTTTATTCATTTCGGGACTGTCCAAATGCCATTTTCCTATATACCCTGTATTATAGCCGTTTTTCTTTAAAATATCCGTTATTGTGACAGCATCTTCTTTCAATGCCACATCATCAAGACCTGTTTTACAGTTAGTCCATACTCCGTGAGTTATCGGATATGTTCCTGTCAGTATACTTGCTCTACTCGGAGAGCAGAGAGGACATCCGCTCACCGCATTTTCAAAAGCAAGTGCTTCTTTTGAAAACAAATCTATATTTGGAGTAATAACATCTTCTTTTTCCATAAATCCTACAGAATTTCTTCTCCATTGATCTGCAAATAAAAATAACAAATTCGGTCTATTCATATTTTTATTCATATGTCCTCTATCCTCCTGTATTTACTATTTTTTCGTAAATCTTTTATACGCTTCCAGTTGTATTTTTTCAGCCTTTGCCAGTCCTATATCATTTAATCTTTTTATATAACTGTCCCAGTCTTTATCTACATCAGAAACTCCCATTATCCATTTTTGAGACATTTCTTCCACATAAGAATTTAATTGTGTATTTATTTTTATAAATTCTTTAGATTCATCTTTTGTGTATTTTAATATAGGCATTAGTTCATGAACATAATTATTTTTCAAATAAAAATCTATTGCATCAACAGCTTCTTTTACATACCATTGTTTTTCATATTCGGAATCCTGAGGCATTCCCAATCTGAATTGTGCTCCCGATTCTCTGATTACAGCTAAAGGAGTTTTCCCTTGAGAATTTTTCAATATTTTATCTGTAAATACAGGTTTTCCGTCTACCAATTTATAATCATCACCTTCAATACCGAAATTCCATAGTCTTCTTCCTTCAGGAGAGTACCAGAAATCAAAATATTTTATGGCTTCTACGACATTTTTGGATTTTGAGCTTATTCCCCAGCCTCCTAAGTATGTAGTTCTTGCCTGATATGTTTTATTATCTCCGTTAAATGTTGCAGGTGCTATTATTCCGAAATCAAATCCCTGTATTGTTTTACCAAGTTTATTGTTATAAGAGCTTGTACTTCCGAACCAGTCTATTGTAAAACCTCCCAAGTTATTGGAAAGCATGTAATCTCTTGCGTTAATTCCTCTTGTAAAAATTTCTTTATCAATTAATCCTTCTTTATACCATTTTGCCAACTGTTTCATAGCTTCTTTGTATTCAGCCTGTGCAGGTCCGAATTTTACTGCATCTTTATCATCATACCAGAAAGCTCTCGCCTTAAATATATCAGCTAAAGGTTGTAAAACTTTTGCTACAGTATCTCCTCTACTAAATAAAGGTACTTCGTCTTTTTTTCCGTTTCCGTTAGGATCTTTATCTCTGAAAGCTACAAGCACATTATATAAATCATCTGTTGTTACAGGATCTTTCAAATTCAATTTTTTTATCCAGTCTTTTCTTATATAATAACCTGTAGACGGCATAAAATTAAAATAATCATAATAGTTAGGTATCATATAAATATGTCCGTCAGCTGCTATTGCATCCTGTTTGTATCTCGGATTTTCTTCCCAGAATTTTTTAATATTCGGAGCATATTTATCTATTAAATCTTCTAATGGAACAAGCCCTCCGTCTATTCCCAATCCTTCCAAATCTTCAGTAAATTCATAAGCAACTATATCAGGTAATTCTCCTGAAGATACAAGTAAATTATATGCTTCTTTCTGATCTGTCTGATTTTGTGATGCTACATTTTTCAATTTTATATTTGTCATTTCGGCTGCTTTTTTATACACAGGTGCATCAGGATTTAAAGCTTTTCCCAAATGAATAGCAAAAACTGTCAGTTCTTTAGGATTTTCTGAAATTAAATGACCTTCCAATTTTTTACCGCTATCTTTGTTATCTCCTTTTGACTGTGATTTTCCACAGGCAACCAATAATATTGCTATAATTAACAATAAATAAGTAATTTTCTTTTTCATCATTTATTCCACCTTTATTTTCAAATTTTTTTTAAATTTATAACAACTGATTTCCCTTGATTTACAAGATTTACTTTTATTTCTGTTTTTCCATTTTTAACATTTAATTTTACACTGTTATTTTGAGATAAAAGACTGTATTCTCCATCCAGTTCTATTATTGTCTCATATTTGGAAAGTTGTGTAGGATCACTTACTGCAAGAATAATTTCATTTCCTTTTTCTGTTTTTACTATTGAAATAGGAGAAACTGCTTTAATACCTGCAATTGTTATTTCTTTACTTCCCCAAAAATTTATTCCTGTAATTTTTCTCTGTTTATCTTCTATCGCATGTACATCATTATCCATACGTATGATTTTAATATTATCCTCGTTATAATTTTTTACTTCTTCTTCACTGAACATCGGTAAAACTATATATGCATATTTAGAATCTTTAGGATTTTTTCCATGCTCTGCATATACTTTAAAATATGTCTTTTCTTTTATATCCTGAGATTTCCCTCCTATTTCTTTCCAGCTTCCTTTTCTTTTTTCAATATTGATTGTTAAAATAGGAGTATTCAAAATTTTATATCCGATATTTTCATTTGTTTTTTTATCTGTAAAATTTATGTAAGTTCCTTTTGTTCCCGGTACTTTTTTTATTCCTGTTACTGTTCCACCGTTTACAGTTATTTTTTTATCATTTATATCGTTTATTATTTTATTATCCAATGTTGTATGAATTTCTCCATCACTACTGGAAATACCCGAACCTAAAGCTACTATTTCCTCTCCGAGCATAAACCACGACTTTTTGGCAACAGTTTTATTATTCCATGATATAAAATCCATTCCTATCATTGCCGACTTACCGTCCGTAGCTCCTCCTGCCCATGAATTAGGCGATACCGCTGAAGGAAGTCTTCTTTCTCCCGAACCTAAACCTCTATCATTTGTACTTTCAGTTGTTCCGGATAAATGAAGATTATCAACTGTTTCCCAAAAATCAACATAATCCGACGAAGAAATTCCGTAAATATAAGTCATTCCATCTCCGGTATGCCATCCTTTCAGATTTTCCCCGTTCATTGTTTCATAGTTGGCTATTCTTGAAGAATGCATTGAAACGAGAAATTTTCCATTTTTTTTATTTACCTGAACAGCTCTGTCCATTGAAGAAAATATTTTTGTTCCTGACATTTCTTCTATTTTTATATTACTGTTTTCAACAATATTTTTTATAATTCTTTTTATTACAGGATTATTAATTTTTTCTACAACATTGAAAAAATTATTTTCCAGTACGCTTTTCTTTACCAGTTTTTTTATTTCTTCTTTATAAGGCGATTCAACACCTTCGGAAATTATTGCAAAAGCTGCTATTAACGATTTTCCTCTTTCCAGATCATTGGAATTATCTCTCGATATGGATCTTCCGCTGACCGAGTCATTTATTCCGCCGTTTATCATTAAATAACTGTATCCTTTTGTAATTGATTTATAAAGATTTTCCAGTCTCGGATCCTTAGGAAAAAAAACTGTTCCCTCAGAAACATAAAGTAAAGTACCCAATCCGTTAAACAATACACTTGCATAAGTTCCGCTGTATGCTACATTTTCATGCTGTATAAAAGAACCGTCTGAATAAAATCCGTCTTCATTTGTAACGATTTCTCCGATTTCTCCGACCGCATTTACTCCGTTCATTGTTTCAACTTTATCTTTTGTCAACACTCCTCTTCCGAATGAGATAATTGCCGTATCCATTCTGTTTCCGCCTTTGGAAACTCTCTTATTGGGAGAAGTCGAATATTTTGCTGCAGGGCTTGATCCCGAATGGGTAGCATAAGGCTGAAAATATTTTGAAGCATTCATCAAATTAATTAACAGACTTTGAGGAATTTCTCCGTACATTATTATTCCTATTTCATTTACACTTTTAGGAATACCTATTTCCCACTGCCACCAGTTTCCGAGCTCGTCCAATCCTTCATGATAAGCATTTTTATTAAGCCATTCCAATGATTCGGTTATTGTTTTTTTCAAATCCTTATTTTTATAATATTTTGTTCCCGGCATCATATAAGCTTTTGCCATAGCTTTTACATTCTGAAATGAACTTAATATATGTGCACCGTTTTTCATATCTTTCAAATCATTAAATAAACTTTTTTTATCTTCTTCTTTATTAAGTTTTTCTATTGCTTTTTCCGCATCTTTTTCTATCTGTGATACGTATTTGCCCATATTTTTATCAGTTCGACCGTTATTTTCTTCAGGCAGTCCGACAATTATTTCAAACCATTTTTTTCTTATTTTGTCAAATTCATTTTTTTGAGTTATACCCGAAGAAATTGAAGCTATAATCATCATCATTAAAAGTACTGTATTTTTCAATTTTAATCTCCTTTCTAAAAACTGTAATTTATACCTATACTGGGTTTAAACACATGATTTCTCGTTTTTTCTCCGTATTTACTGCTTTTTTCATCTGTGTTTTTTACTTTTATCTCGGATATTGCCAAAGAAGCAAATATGTTAAGTCCCGGTACTATTCCTTTATTATATTTTATGCCGTATCGGTACTCATATACTTCGGATTTTCTTTCTTTTGTTTCTGCAGTTTCATACCATGCTCCTTTTCCTAATGGCAATCTCAAGTCAAAGGTTACGCTGTCTCCATTACCGAAATTATAAATTACTGACGATCTCAGCTGCTCAGAAACGTATTTTCTTACATTATTTTTACTGTCAAATCTTCTGTCATCTCTAAAATACATCAGTTGAAGCTTCCACTTAGGCGAGAACCCGTTATACACAAATCCGTACTGATTTTCTACCTTATAGTCAACTTGATTCTTTCTTTCTCCTTTATAATAAAAATCAATCATTCCTGTAGTTTTTCCTGTAAAATAGAGTCCGTTACCTAAATTATAAGAAATATTTCCATCCAATTTCAGTTCATGAAATCCCGACTTTGACACATAATAATCTTTTTTAGGATAATTTTTCGGTTTTTTCAGATTTTCAATTTTATATCCTATACTGAATCCGTAGTTTCCTTTGGAAAAAGTATTTCTGTATCTCATTTCTGCCATCAGACGACTTGAAGATATAATGTCTTCCCTTGAACTTTTCCCTTGAAACATACTGTTATTTTTATAATATCCTTCAAAATAATAAGAAATCTTTGATTTTGTATCTGACAAAGTCAACCATACCAGCGGTTTATAATCTGCAGATTTTGAATAATCTCCTGAAGATAATATATTTCCGTAATAATACGCTCTGTCCGAAGGATCTTCAGCTTCAAGGGTAAATCCTAATGTCTTTTTCCATCTTGAATTTTTTCTGCTGTTACTCAATTTTGCAACAATACTGTTAAATATATTATTTTTGAAAATGTTTCCTTTATATTCAAAACCGAGTGTGATTTTATCGGATTTATATTCTTTTCCTTTGACATGTTTATAATTTGCAGTTATTGCCAGATTTTCAGTTAATCCTAAAACAGTATCTATATTATAAAAAAATACATTTTTCATGTTTGCAGATTTTACTTTATGTTCATTATTTAATCCCTGCAATTTATAATATTTGAATTTATTTATATTTCCTGTTTCAGTTTCATATCCTGCACCTATTCCGAATCTGTAAACTTTGTTAAACAGAAGTCCTGCCTTTTCAAAGTTTATCCCTATGGACGGTACCACTGAATTATAGTATTTTTCATTTACAGGGCTATTTTTTATTGTCAAATTACTTGCCCGTGAAGGTAATTCCTCACGATTTTCATTTATGTTTCCCTGAAATACCCTTTTAAAACCTATTCCTCCGTAAATCGATACTTTAAATATATTTTTTTCTATCGGAGTATAAATTATTTTTGAATCGGCTCCCAATGTAATTACAGGATAACTCGAATTAAATTTATAATTTTGATTACCGATATTAATTTCTCTTTTAATCGAAGCATGAGAATACGTTGTTCCTACCGTTGTCAAAAATGAAATTTTATTATTTAAGTTATAATTATAGTAACCTCCGAAATAAACTGTTTCCAAATGTGCATTTCCTGCATTATTCTTCTTAAAATTCAAATCTCCTTTGGAAGCTCCGTAAATAAATCCTAACTTATTATCATTGATAATCTGCTTTTCCCATATTCCTGCTACTCCTTTTTCTTTACGTTCTGCTTCTATTGTGCCCGATAAATTTCCTGTATCGTTTATATAAAAAATGTTATGTGTTACCGAATTTAAAGGACTGTTTCTTGTAATGTCTCTCGAAAATACTTTTTTTAAACTTAAATCTTTGAATAATTCCGATTCTTGTAAAACCGAGTCAATAACATAAGAATGTACAACACCTGAAATTTGAGCTAAAGCATTATTAAAATCTTCTTTATTTTTTAACATTTCCATTTTTCCTATAACTTTATCCAAATCTCCGTTCGTTTTGTTTGCATTTCGCTCAGCTTCCAAATATTCTGCAAAGTCGTTCAAATTTTTATTTCTGTTCACATCGGAATATCTATTTTTACTAAGCACTACATCGGTATTTCCTTTTTTTCTGTATGCCCATACTAATGTATCCTCAAATTTTGCCTGACTTCCGTCTACTTTTATTCCTCCAAGATATTCAGAAGTAGAAAATTCTTTACCTTCTCCTTTGAACAATAAACTTATTTTCCCTTTTAATATTATCTGATTACCGTTTACATATATAGGAGTACTATCCGCTTTATTTAAAGTCAATGTTGAATCTTCCAATGTCAAAGTTCCCGTTCGGTTACTTATGTAACTTTCTCTTTCCAAAGATTTTTTTATGTCTTCTGAATATTTTTGGGCATTTTCATGACTTTCCAGTGATATTTCGGAATTTTTAATATAAGAATTTCCGATTAAATTCAATGAATTGTATTTTTTAACATTTATCCTGTCAATATTAGCATTTTCAAGAAACAAAGTATCTATTCCTGTATTTCCGATAATATTACCGTTTACAGAATTTCTATTTTTCAATACAACAGTATTATTTGTTAAAGGCTTTGATATTACAGCATTTCCCTTTTCATCTCCGATAATTTTCCCTGTGTCATTTATAAAAATCGAATTTGAAAGACTTATTCCTGTTGTAGTTCTATTTTTTAAAAGAATTTCTCCTTTATTTATACCTATTCCGTTTTTTTCTATTTTTATTCCGGTACCTTCATTTATCTTTATTTTTCCGGCTTCAGAATTTATTCCGAAGGAATTTTCTCCTACAGCTATTCCCGAAGAAAGTTTTCCGCTTAATACTTCTATTTCTCCTTTATTTTCTATCGTCCCTTTCATTTGAGATACAGCAGCATTTGAAGTATTTTTTTCATCTCCCTTATGAACTATTTTTCCTGCATTTGTAAGCTGAGAATTTTCACCTGAAGCTTTTATTCCTGTTGTATATTTTCCTGCATCAACTTCTACAAGCCCTGTTGTTGTAATTTTTCTATTGTCATTCGCCTGTATTCCCGTACTTTTATCTCCCGAAACAAAAATATTTCCTTTATTTATTACATTTCCATTTTCAGTTTCACTACTTTCTTTAACAGCAACAATTCCTGTCGCACCTTCTGAAACATAAATTTTCCCGTTTTCACTATTTTCAAAATTTGCATTTCCTGCAGCCTGTATTCCGTAACTTTCTCCTGACGCTTTTATCACACCGGTATTTACAGTTTTTTCTATCGGAACCGTATTTGTTTTCAGTATATTGATTCCGACAGATTTTCCGTCTGCATTTATAGTACCGCTATTTGTAAAATAACCTTTAGATATAACTCCTATCCCGTTATTATCAGCATTTATAATCCCAAAATTCAAAGCATTTCCATTTTGGTTGTTTATAAATATACCTTTGGCATTATATCCGCTGTAAGGATTTTTACCTGTTCCTTTAACATTTATTATTCCATAGTTTTCAAAAGAATTTTTATCTTCGGAATTTATATTTACTCCGATTGCCTCGGATCCTGATGTCAATCTATTATTAGAAAATACATTTATTTGACCTTCATTTTTGAAAAATACTTTATTTTCCAAAGAAACTCCCGTTGCTTTATCTCTTACTTCTATTACACCGTTATGATAAGAAGTTATATTGGCTTTTTTATTTTTATTTCCTGTTATTCCGATACTTTCTTGCCCTGTAACATTTATTTTCGCGTAATTCTCAAACT
Source organism: Pseudoleptotrichia goodfellowii (assembly GCF_007990505.1). Lineage (NCBI taxonomy): Bacteria > Fusobacteriati > Fusobacteriota > Fusobacteriia > Fusobacteriales > Leptotrichiaceae > Pseudoleptotrichia > Pseudoleptotrichia goodfellowii. The sequence goes on from NZ_AP019822.1 coordinate 1,516,919, forward strand.
TTGAATTATTATAATTTAAAAATATTCCTTTTGCTTTATTTCCTACAGAAATTTCTCCTTTATTTTCCAATTCGGCAGTATTTGTAACGTTTATTCCTACTCCTTTAGCTCCTGAAATTTCAAGTATTCCTTCATTTCTGAATTTTCCTTTTTGAATGGAAATCAGCTCAAAATTAAAATTACTTTTATTCTTTCCTTTAATAATTCCACGATTTATAACAAAATTATTATTTGTAATTCCGGAATTTATATTTATAATTTTCTTATTTTTGTTTTGAGAATACTCAATATCTATATTAACAGGACTGTCTGTATCCTCTTTTCCCAACAATATAGCATATTTTCCAGGTTGAATACTTATTACCGTATCCCCGTTCAAATCATTCGGAGTTATAATTTTATTGGTTATCAAATGATTTCTTCGGGGATCAGTATTGTTGTTCTGATCAGGATATAATGTCGCATGTCCCTGATTACACATTAATATTGCTAAAAGTATGAAAAGTGACAATTTATTTTTCTTCATTATAATTACCTTATTATAATTACCTTTTCGATTTTTATTTTTTCATAAATCTTGCATAAGCTGTTTTTTGTATTTCTTCAGCTCTTTTTAAGCCTATCTCGTTTAATCTTTTTACATAGTTATCCCAGTCTTTTTGTACATCTGAAACACCAAGTATCCATTTTTGAGTCATTTCTTCAGTATACGCTCTTAATTGAGTGTCTATTTTCAAAAATTCTTTTGCTTCTTCTTTTGTATATTTCAATACAGGTAAATCATCTTCTATTACATTGGATTTTATATATAAATCTACTGCCTCAGTTTGTCCCGATAATTGTTTTTCAGCTTCTGCATCCTGGAACATACCCAATCTGTATTGTGCTCCTGTTGATCTTATTACTGCTAAAGGATTTTTTCCTTGAGGATCTTTTAATATTTTATCTGTAAATACAGGTTTTCCATCTACCATTTTGTAGTCTTCGCCTTCTATTCCGAAGTTCCAAAGTCTTCTTCCCGCTTCAGAATACCAGAAATCAAAATATTTTATCAATTCAACAGGATTTTTTGCTGCCGATGTTATTCCCCAACCTCCAATATATGTAGGTCTTACAAAAAATGTTTTATTATTTCCTTTATATTCAGGCGGTAACATAATTGAAAGATCAAATCCCGGTATTTTTGATGCTAATTTGTCATTATAAGTTCCTGTACTTGAAAACCAGTCATTTGTAAATCCTCCCAAATTATTGGAAAGCATGTAATCTCTCGAATTCATTCCTCTTGTAAATACTTCTTTATCTATAAGTCCTTCTTTATACCATTTTGCTAACTGTATCATTGCTTCTTTATAATTTTCCTGTGCAGGACCGAACTGTGGAGTTCCTTTATCATCATACCAAACTGCTCTCGCTTTAAATATATCAGTTAATCCCATCATTATTTTTCTTATTATATTTCCTCTTAAGAACAACGGTACTTCATCTTTTTTACCGTTCCCGTTAGGGTCTTTATCTCTGAAAGCCACAAGTACATTGTATAATTCATCTACTGTTTTAGGCTCCTGAAGATTTAATTTTTTCAACCAGTCTTTTCTTATGTAATATCCTTGAGTAGTTTTCAAATTAAAGTAATCATTATAATTAGGTATCATATATATATGCCCGTCAGCTGCTATTGCATCTTTTTTGTATCTCGGATTTTCTTCAAAAAACTTTTTTATATTCGGAGCATGTTTATCTATCAAATCCTCCAAAGGAATAAGTCCGCCTTCCATTCCCAAATTTTCAAAATCCGAAACAAGTTCATATGCTACAATGTCCGGCAATTTCCCTGAAGAAAGCATTAAATTAAATCCCTGTACTTCATCACTTTGATTTTTTGAAGCTACACTTACAAGTTTTATATTTGTTTCTTCAAAAGCTTTTTTAAACACCGGCAATTCTCCGTCTATGGCTTTCCCTTGGAAAATAGCAAATATCGTTACTTCTCTCGGTTTTTCCGTTATCAGATTTCCTGATAATTTTTTTCCGTTTCCTCCGTCCGAAGCAGATTTTTCATTTTTGCACGCTAATATAGCTGTTAAACAAATTAAAGTCATAATCAAAATCTTTTTTACTTTCATTTTTTAATTCCTCCTGATTTTTTATATTATTTTTTTACATTTACTTTTTTATCCTTTTACTGCCCCTATTGCTACACCTTTTTTAAAGAATTTCTGTATAAAAGGATAAATTAACAATATCGGTATAAGAGATAGTACAATTACCGCATATATTATTGTTTGTGGGGAAGTCAGACTTTCAGGCGTTATTAACTGAGTCGCTTCTCCTGCCATATTTTTTTCAACTATTAACTTTTTCAAAAATACTTGTAACGGTGCTTTTGCATCATCGGTTAACAGCACCATTGACCAGAAATATCCGTTCCAACGGGATATCGCATAAAATAACGAAACTGTTGTTATAGCTGATGTAGACAACGGCAAATATATATGAGTCATTATTTTAAAATGTGATGCACCGTCGATTCTTGCTGATTCTTCCAATGATTTCGGCACAGCTTCAAAAAAAGTTTTTAATATTATTACATTAAAAGTATTTATTGCAAATCCCAGTATTATTCCTGTATAACTGTTTATCAATCCTAAATCTCTGAAATTCAAATATTTAGGTATCATTCCCGGGTCGAACCACATTGTTACGACTACCAGTATAACTATAATTTTTCTGAATTTCAGCTCGGGTTTAGATAAAACATATGCTCCGCTTATTGTAAACATCATACTTATTGTAGTTCCCACAACAGTTATAAATATTGAATTTGCATATGCTCTCCATATGCCTGGAATTGCTGCTGCACTTTTAAATGCTTCAAAATTAAATCCTTTAGGTAGTAATGTAACAGCTCCTGTCTCTATAAAGTACGGTTTGCTCACCGAAGCTGAAAATACATACACTATTGGATACAAAAACATCAAAGCAAAAACGGCTAACAGAATATAATTTATCGTATAAAATATTTTTTCATCAATTCCCGTTTTTATTTTCATTTCGTTCTTCTCCTTTATTAAGTTTAATATAATTTCCGAAAATCTACCATAAACTTGAACTTGATACTTTTTTACTCCATTTATTTGCACTGTATACAAGTATAAATCCTACTAAAGCATTAAATAATCCTACTGCTGTTGCAAGTCCGAAATCCTGTTGCAACATTCCTGTTCTGTATACATATGTGCTTATAACATCTGATGTAGAGTAAGTTGCCGGTTGATAAAGAAGTAATACAGTTTCAAATGCTACATTTAGCATACTTCCTACTTTTAAAACAAGCATAATTACAATAGTAGGTATTATACCGGGAATTGTTATATATCTTAATTGTTTAAATTTATCCGCACCGTCGATTTTAGCAGCTTCATATAACTGTTCATCAATTGTCGTAAGTGCTGCCAAATATATAACTGCATTAAATCCTGTATTTTTCCATATGTTCAAGCCTGTAAAAATTCCTCTGAAATATTCAGGTTTGGATAAAAAGTATATCTTTCCCATTCCCAATTTTTCCAGCAAAAGATTAATTACTCCTGTACTTGGCGATAATATATTTATTGCAATTCCCGCTGCAACAACTATTGCTATAAAATAAGGTATAAATGAAGCTGTCTGAACAAAAGATTTAAACAGTTTATTTTTAACTTCATTTAACATCAATGCCAGCATAATTGCGAAAGGAAATTCAAGAAATAAACTGTAGAGATTTATCATAAGTGTATTTTTTAAAGTCACATAAAAATACGGACTCGTTAAAAATTCAGTAAAATTTTTAAAGCCTACCCAGTCACTTCCGGAAATCCCCTTAAATAAGCTATAATCTTTAAAAGCTATTATCAAACCGTACATCGGTTTATACACAAATACTGCATACCATAAAATAAAAGGCAACAATAACAAATACAACGAAAGCTGTTCTTTATTAAATTTTGTTTTTTTGAGTTTTGCCCTCATTTTTTTCCTCCTGAAAATTTTTTATCATTTTTTTAAACTCAATTATTATTTTACTGTCAAACCTATATTCAGTCCTGCTCTTACTTCATTAGTTTCTGTTGTTCTTTTATATCCGTAATTTTTTAATCCTCTATTATTTTTATCTTTCAGTGTTGCTCTTTGTAAAACTCTGTATTTTACAAAAGGACTTATTGATACTTTTCCTACTCCTGTTTCAAAGCTTTTTGAATATCCCAACTCTGTCCATACAGAAATTGTATTTTTATATCCTGTTTTAGCAGTATGTTTTTCCCATTCATTATCTGCAGAAATACTTCCTGTAAATCCTGCAAATGTCGGAGTAGTATATTTTATTCCTGCTACATATACTAATTTAACACTTGATTTTGCTTCTTTTCCTGTAGCGGCAATTTTACCGTGGGGATCTCTGAATTTATTTTTTAAATCTATCCAGTAATTTACTTTTCCTACTTTTCCCTGATAAATATTTCCGTTTGTTCTGAATCTTGCATTTAATCCCCAACCGTCAGTCTTTCCTCCTTCAAATCCTGAACCGCTTAAATAATATTCTCCGTTTTTTTCTCCGTTACTTTTAAAGTATACTGCCTCTAAAGTAGTAGTAATATTTTGTCCGAAAAGTTTCATTCCGAATGTAGGCCCGAAATATATTTCATTGGAAATCCCTGCTGTTTTTTTCGATTCATTCTTTTTATATTTCATAGAAGATTTATGTAACCATCCTAAAGTTGTCGTTGTTTCCAAATTTCCTATATTGATTTTTTTGCTGAATTCCAAATTATTTTCCCACGATTCTTTTTTTATATTGTTTCTTTTTCCTTTTTGGAAAGTACTGTCATTATCATGTATAATATTAAATTTAGAATCGATTCCCCACTCATCGGATAATTTCAATTCTCCTGAAACAATATTTCTCCATCTTGCAAAAGTTTTATTATTGGATTTAAAGCCTGCATTTCCTATATTATTTGCTTCATTTCCGTCTTTATCTGTCCATGCCTGTCTATACTCAGTAGTTACTCTGATATTTTTAAGTACATCCTGATTTCCGTACACCACACCTGAAATTACAGTCATTAAAGCTGTTAATCCTATAATCTTTTTCATTCAATATTCCTCCTATATAATTTTTTAATTTCCAATATCCAATACAAGTATATCCCGACAAATCAATTTGTAAATCTGTAATTTTATATATACATTTTTCTATTTCTGCTTTTTCCCCTTTATTTCCAAGTGTTTTTTATTACAAAAAATAAAAGATATTCATTTTTCTATCTGCTATTTTATTGATTTTTTTCTCATATCATTATAAAAATTATTTTACATAAAAAAACTATCTCAAATAAGATTTAACTTATTCAAGATAGATTATAAATTATTTCATTTTTGAAGATTCTTAACATTTTCATATCTTATTTTTCTTGTTATTTTTGCAACTTCAATCAATTTTTCTAAATTCTTTCCGAAAAAATTCATATATGCATCACAAAACTTATTTTCGTATAGATTTTCAGTACCGTCAAAGTTTTTATATCTTCTGCAGCCGCTTCTGCAAATTTTAAGATACTTGCATTTTTTACACTTTTCACTCATTTTTAAAGAAGATGTATAAAATTTTACTGCATTTTCACTGAAAAGTATATTTTCAAATTTATCATTTACTATATTTCCTATTTTGTATTCATCCAACACATAAAAATCACAGGGGTATATATCTCCGTTTGATTCAACAACTCCGTTTACACTGCAAAACCCCATCATATCACAGGCTTCGGGCGGTTCTCCCAGAAGTATTCTTATTAAATTATCAAAATATCTTATACTTATAAAGTTACCCTTTATAAAATCTTCGTACCATAAAGAAAAAGTATCATTTAAAAATATTCCGTAATCTTTTGCTGTCAATGTATAGTTTTCTTCATTTTTTTTATTAAAATTATCAATACATGGAATAAACTGCATATATCTGAAATTTTTTTCTTTAAAAAAATTATAAACTTTTTTTCCATTCTTAGCTACAAGTTTGTTTATGACGCATAAAACATTAAATTCAATATTATTATTCTTCAGTAATTCTGCTCCTTTAATAACTTGCTCGAAAGTTCCTTTGTTCTTTGCACTTAATCTGAAAACATCATGTATTTCTTTATATCCGTCTATAGATATTCCTATGAGATAATCATATTTTTTATACAGCTCTATCCATTCTCTATTCAGCAAAGTTCCGTTAGTTTGCATAAAAAATGCCGTACGAATATTATTTTTATTATATATTTCAACATACTCATGGAATTTCCTGTAATATTCTATTCCTACAAGTGTAGGCTCCCCCCCCTGAAACATAAAATTAACAATCGTATCTGCATATGCAAAAGCTTCTTTTACAAGCTTTTCCAGCACATCAAACTTCATAGGTCCGTAATTTTTTATAATTCTGTTATCTGCCACGTCATAATAAAAACAATATTTACATCTCAAATTACATCCGCTCGAATAAGGTTTTATCAGTAAGTTTAATGCCCTCATATATTTCACCACTTATTTTGTATTCGTAATTTATGTTTAATGAAATGAATAAAAGTAACTTTTATCGGAATAATTATTGTATTTTATTTTCAATTTCAATTTCTTCTTTTTTTTCTTTAAGCTCTTCATCACTTGAAAAAATGAATCTAGAATGGTATCTTCCGAAACTGTCTCTTGCGTAATTCCCCCATTTACCCGCAAGTTTTTTCTGTCCTGCACCGTAAATAGGCAACACAGCTCCGTCAATCTCTTTATTTACATGATTTAAAAACCATATTTCAAGCTCTTTTCTCATTTCATCTATAATATTATAATATATTTTATTATGAATTTCATTTGTCCGCTCTTCAGGATCTTTTTCAAGATCATAAAATTCATATGGTCCGTCAGGATATCTGTGAACATATTTATATTTTTTATTTCTTATCATTCTTGTAGGACCGTATTCATCATAAATAACAACATTTTCATCATCAATTTTCTGCTCATTATTCAATATTTCTGCAAAACTTTTTCCGGGATAATTAACCGTTTCATCTTTAATATCCTCAAGTTTCAAATATTCCAGCAATGTAGCTCTCACATCATAATGACTTAATACATTCCCTACTTTATCGGCATCAGTTTCACCTTTTTTATAAATAATAAAAGGTACTTTAACTGATGTATCATACATATTTAAAGGACTGGTTCCGTTACCTTTACCAAAAATTCCGTGATGTCCCATATTCATTCCATTATCACTTGTAAATATTACCAGTGTATCTTCAAGAATATTTTTCTTTTCCAACTCATCCAACACTCTTCCTATATTAAAATCCATTGAAGTCAGTGCTGCAAAATATCCTCTTAAAATTTCTCTTCTTTCTTCTTCATTTCCTTCAAAAGTTTCTGCAATTTTCCAAGGATGATACGGATCTCTCGGACATGATTCAAATTTACAGTTTTCATATAATTTCAAAATTTCTTCCTGATGATTTTTTCTGTCCCAAGGAGAATGAGGAGCTGTATAATTAAGGCTTAAAAAGAAAGGTTTTTCATTCTCGTAAATTTTGTCTAAAAATTCTATTGCATAATCGGTTATTTTATCAGTTATATATTCTTCTTCATGGATCAAATTACCGTTCTTATACATAGGAGCTTTATAATACGGTCCTCCGCCTTTCTGATGAGAATACCAATATCCGAATCCTTTTTGAGGAGTTTCTGCAAGTCCCATATGCCATTTTCCACTCATACAGCATATATAATCATTTTTTGATAAAATATCTACAAAAGTAGACTGCCCTTTCAAATAATCTTCAGTCGTAGTTCCATTTTCCCATTCGTCAAGCCAGTCATGTATTCCGTGTTGTGAGGGTATTCTTCCCGTAAAAATCGAAGCTCTTGCAGGAGAACAGACAGGTGACACACAAAAAAAGTTTTCAAATATTTTTCCTTCTTTTGCCAATTTATCAATATTCGGAGTTATAGCATCTTTATTACCGTAACAACCCAAAGCCCATGCACCCAAATCATCAGCAACTATTAATAAAACATTACTTTTTTTCATGACTGACAGCCTCCAGCATATCTTTTATATTTCTGAAACCTTTTATTCCCACTATAACTATAGTTGCCACATACCAGATCAAGCCGAAAACTATTAAAAATTTCCAAAATAAGATTAATATACTCATATTATCTCACATCCTTTACAAATATATTTTTCATGTAAGACCCTGCTATCATAGCAATCCATGCAAATACAAATGCCGATATTCCTGAATAATACGGTCCTATTGCTTTTGCTATAGGTTTTAATGGATCTACCTGTTGAGCTATTAAAAAACTTACCGGAATTATTGCTCCTACAATTATTGATGCATACGCTCCCCAATCGTTAGCTTTTTTCCAATAACATGCTGCTATTAATAAAGTTGATACACTTACTGAATAAATTGTTGCTGTAAGAGTCATATATACCCACAAATCCGATTTTAGCGGATACCATAAACCATATAATAATAAGAATATACCAATCAAAGCTACCAATAATCTATTTACAAAAATCGCTTTTTTCTCTTCCCATGAATTTTTATGAAATATTACAAGTATATCATTATATATTACACTTGCCCATCCCAATAAATACGAAGAATCTGTCGACATATCGGCTGCAAGCATAGCTGCCACCAAAATACCGATTATTCCGCTTGGAAGTAAAGTTGAAAGCATTTTAGGCATAGCTTTTATAGGAGCACCTCCTACAGAATCCAAGCTGATTAAGCTGAGAGCAGCCACTCCCCATAATACAGGAATTAATGATCTCACAATATAAAACATACTTGTTCTTGTATATATTTTTTTAGCTACTTTTTCGTCTTTTGCCGATAAAACCCTTGATATCATTGTCTGCCATGTTAAAACCGTAGCACTTAATACTAATGCTGTATATAGCACATACTGCCAACCTAACTGAGGATGAACAAAAGGATTTAATCCTCCTTCTCCGTACTTTTCTATAACTGTATCAAATAATTTATTCCATCCTAATTTATAGAATATTGTAAAAGTCGTCAAAACAAGTCCTATACTCATTAACAAAAACTGCATATAATCAGTGACCAAAACCGACAACATTCCTCCGAATATAGTATAAACCGCAACTATTAACAAAAGTATTGTCATCGTAATTTCCAAATATTTGGGATTTAATCCTGCAACATATACTAAAAATTCTCCACCTGTTCTTAGGAAAACTCCCATATTCAGTAATCCTCCTAAAACTATAACTACTCCTGAAGCCCATCTTATTTTTCTCCCGAACTTTTTTTCAAAAAACTCAGGAATAGTTACTACTCCTGCTCTTCTCAGAGGTTCTATGCAAAAGCCGGTTTTTCCTACAGTAAACATTATAATAGACATAAGTAGTCCTACTGTTGCTCCTGAAAATCCGTATTTATATCCCAATTGGCTCGCAGCCATACAGGTTATAATCCCAAATTCAGTTGCCGCAAGGGAAGCCATTCCTACATAAAGATCTACGCTCCTTCCTGCAACCAAGAAATCATCAACATTTTTAACATATTTTTTAATTATTAATCCTACAATAAGGCTTAATAATATATACACTCCTACTATACTTCCGTCTAAAAACCAGTTAAAATTCAACACTCTCTTCACCTTCTTTTATATTATATTTTTATAAATGTGAATATTTCAAATGCTGTATTATTATTCTGTAATTTTTATGATTTTATTAATATTTCCCGTCACTCATACACATTTTTATTTTCTCTATTACTACTTTTTTCATTTCTTCTTTTGCTTTCGCCATATATTTTCTCGGGTCATTTGCTTCAGGATGCTCTATCAAATATTTTCTCAATTCATTTGAAAACGGTATCTTTAACTCTGTTGCTATATTTACTTTTGTTATTCCCAAACTTATACATCTTCTCACATCATCATGACTTACTCCTGACGCTCCATGCAATACTAACGGTATCGACACTTTCTCTCTTATTTCCGCCAATCTGTCAAAATCAAGTTTAGGCTCACTTTTATATAGTCCGTGTGCTGTTCCTATTGCTACTGCCAATGAATCTATATTTGTTCTTTCTGCATATTCTACTGCCGCATCGGGATTTGTATAAAACGAATCTTTTTCATCTACTACAAGATCGTCTTCCTGTCCTCCCAGTCTTCCCAATTCAGCTTCTACTGTCGCATCATATCTGTGTGCATATTCCACTACTTCTTTTACCAGTTTTATATTTTCTTCAAAAGGATGATGCGATGCATCTATCATCACAGATTTTGTTCCTAAATCTACTGATTTTTTTATACTTTCAAATGTTTCATGATGATCCAGATGAATCGCTACAGGAATGCTGTATTTATTTGAAGCAACTTCTATTATTGCCTGTAAATAGTCTCTTCCTCCATAATCAAATGTTCCCGGTGTCCCTGCCAATATAACAGGCGATCTCATTTCTGCTGCACCTTCTACTATTGTCTGTATTGTTTCCAAATTATGAAAATTAAATGCAGGTACTGCAAATTTTTCTTTTTGTGCTTTTAATAGCATTTCTCTTGTACTTACTATCATGTCTAATATACAGGATAAGAATGTTTAATTACATACATTCTAATTTCCTGATTCCTCCTCACTATTTTATTTTTTTTATTAAATTCCTTCTTCAAATTCTCCTTCATTTTTTGACTTAGTATCTTTTAATTCAAATCCTGTTATTTGACTTTTACCTGTTTCCACCGCATTCAAATACAGTTCGTTGATACTGTCATAACCTTCCCTTTCACAAACAGTTTCTAAAACCATAGGTAAATTCATACCGCTGATTACTTTTACTTTTTCCTTTTTCAGACTTAAAACGGAAGCAGTTTTGAAGGGAGTTCCTCCTGCAATATCAGTAAATATCAATACTCCCTCTTCTCCGTTCAACTCGTCTATTTTTTCTTCAATTTCCTTTTCCAATAATTCAGGTGTTATATCTTCAGTAAAATTAATTGAATAAAACTTTTCAGGTTTCCCAAATACTAATTTTATTGAGCTTTCTATTCCTTCAGCTATTTTGCCATGCCCTGTCAAAATAATTCCTATCATTTTTTCACCTCTATCCTAAATTATTATTTTTTATTTATTAAATTTATGTACTTCAAATTTTTTAACTACTCTGTTTACCTCTCCCGTAGGAAACGGATTATCTGTCGTATTTCCTAAATACTGAGATTTAAAGAATGCATACATTTGTCCATATATTAAATATATAAACAAACTGCATAATTCTTTGTCTTTAATTTCCTGTATCTTTTTACTTTCAGGAATAACTGTTTCATCGGTATTTTCAGATATTTTTTCATTTTCTTTGATATCATAAGCTATTATTTTATCAGCTGTTTCATCACCGAACATTTCCTCCAAAAGACCTTCGTCATATTTTCTTGCATAATCATCCTGATTTACCAAATCAAATACTATTGTTTCTTTATCTATTATAGCTTTAGGACCGTGTCTGAATCCTAAAGTTGTGTTGTTTACGGAAACTATTTTTCCTGCACTCAGTTCCATAACTTTTAAAGACAGTTCCTGAGCCAAACCTTTTAATATTCCGCTTCCAAGTATGACTATTCTTTTATTGTCATAATCAGCCAATTTTTTTATTTTTTCATACTTTTCTTTTAATTCGCTCTCTGCAAGAACGATAATCTTTTCCATGTCTTCTATTACATTTTTACTATTTTTACCGAATACTAAAATTCCTGTCAAAAGCATACAGCTGAAACTGTTTATCATTGCAAAACCTTTATCATTGGATTTTTCAGGCATTAGAAGTAAAAAGGTTTTCTCGTTATTTACGGAACTTTTAGCCAATGCTCCTTCTTTATTACAAGTGATAAATAAATGATAGATATTATCAATATTATCATTTGCAATATCTACAACTGCCATGCTCTCAGGCGAATCTCCCGATCTTGCAAAAGACACAAGTAGTGTTTTTTTATCTTTTTTGAAATAATTCATCGGATTATTTAAAATATCGGTTGTTGCAAAAGATTTAAACTCTACTTTTGATTCTTTTCTCAATAACGGCTCCAAGATATTTCCTACATATTCGGAAGTTCCCGCTCCTGTAAATATAACATCAAAAGTTTCATTGAAATCTATTTTTTTCAGAAATTCTTTCAACTGTTTTCCGGAATTTTTAAATATTTCCAATGTTTCTTTCCATAATTCAGGTTGTTGTAAAATTTCTTTTGCTGTAATATACGATTTTTTTTCTTTTAACAAATTTTCGTCTATCCCTAAAAGTAAACTCATAAATTATCCTCTTTCTAATCGTTTATTATTATTATTTTTAGAATTGGTATATACCAATTTTTTCAATATAATTATAATACGATTTTTCATTTTGTCAATACCTTTTTGAAATTTTTTTTGTTTTTTATTCTCTATACACATAAATCCAGTAAAATCAATACCAAATTTAAAAGCAGAAGTTATAAAAGTAAAAACACTTTTAATCCCTTCTGCTTAATATATTTTATAGAGAAAAATCACATAAATCAGTACTGTATAATATTTCAATATTTTTTATTTCTTGCATTTTTCAATACTTCTTCAAACTTTTCGTATGAACAGAAACCGTTTTTATCAACAGGACATTCTTCCATTTCCAGTACTTTTCTCATCGGCGGATTTTTCAAACCTAACTGTTCCCCATTTTTGAGCTGTTCTGTTGATTGATATATATACTCGATTTTTACCTTCTTTTTTTTCGATTCCCTGTCTTTCCATATTTGAAAAAATATTTTTCCCCTTACAGGGAACATTTCATACTGTTTTTCCAATGTATATTTTTTGATATTCAAAGCCGAAAACAATGCAGCAATATTAGAATCATGACCTACTATTACTGTTATTTTATGTTCCGAATTGAAAATATCTTTGTACATAAATTTAATCAATTCTTTCGAGATGTACGGACCAATAATTTTGTTTCCGAATAAAGTCTGAATATACGTGTCTTTTATTTCATTCAATCTTTTCCATTTTTCTTCCGTATCTATATTTCCGTTTACAATATTTTTCGGTTTTTCTCCTTCATATAACTGCAATAATAGTGTATCAACTATTTGAGTTCCTTTTTTTACCCTGCCTTCCAGTTCGGCATATTTATTTTTTTCTTTTTATCGGTTCTGTCTTCCCACAATTCCAAAAACATTTTTCCGCCGACAGGAGAATACTCAAACTGATTATTCAATCTGTATTCTTTCACTCCCATTGCCGACAATAGTGCAAATATATTACAGTCATGTCCGACCATGAGGGAAATTTCCGTATTGTTGCCAAAAAAGTATTTATGTATATATTTTAACAAAGGAAGCATCATATGTTGTGCGGCTTCTTCATTTTCATGTTTAATTTTCATGTATTCTTCTCTTAAATCGAAAATTCCCTTTAATTCTTCAAACGTTCTCACTCTCCCGTCTAATAATTTTTCAATTTCTATCCCCTCGTAATACTGTAACATCAGATTTCCTGCCAATTCCACATATAAGTTAAACAGTCCTGCAGGATTAAAATACTCGGAATTTAAAGTTACTCTTCCGTAATAACGTTCTCCTTCATCACTCCCTTCTTCATAATCTATCAAATCTTTCAGTAATTCATAATTTTTTGTTATCATTTCATCCATTTTTTTCAAAGCCTTTTCAGATTTTTTAAATATCTCTCTAAATCTGTCGTGATTACTCACAATATTATGCTGAAAAACCGGATCCATTTTCCCGTACTCTACTTCAACATGAGGAACTACATTCAAACCGGGAAACATTCCCAAGCTTAATGCCTGAGCAGCAGCAACCGTTCTTTGATAAGCATTTGCATATATTTTTTTTCCTATTTTATCTATATTTTTTCCGTTTATAAATTTATTTTCTGTCAAATATTCTTTTATATATTGTCCGAAATAAAGCTCCAACACAGCACCTTTAGCTGTCAATTTTCCTGTATTATTTTCATGTTCTTCCAGTTTATAAATTTTCTTTTTTACTATATCACTCATACTCAAAAGCGGGCTTCTCAAACCATGTCTACTAAGTATCAGTATTTTTTCATTTCAAAATTTTCTGTTATATTTTCTTTCATTTTATTCCTTTCTAAGCATAGATATTTTTATATTTTTTGTTTCTTTTAAAATTGTGAACGTTCACAATTTATTTTAAATAAAAATTGATTTTGTTCAATTAAATTTTTTTCAGTTTATTTCGTACTGTTTCTTATTATCAGTTCTCCTGCTACAAATTCTGATTTTTCTTCTTTACCGTTTATTAAATTTATAATTTTTCTGAAAAGCTTGTCGGCTGTTTTTTTATAATTCAGATCTATTGTCGATAACGACGGAAAATAATATTTTGAAATAGGTATGTTATCATATCCTAAAATCATTATTTCATCAGGAATTTTTATAGATTTTTCATTTAATGCTCTGAGAACTCCTGCCGCTTTTTCATCTCCCGATATAAAAAATGCTTCCGGTAACTGATTATTTTCTATCTTTTTCATAACTTCTCTGTAAATTTTTTCCTGATTTTTCATTTTTCTCATTACGTTAAAATATTTCAAATTTATATTTTTCCCTCTATAGACATCTGCAATTCCTTTTTCCCTGTCATCTTCCTTAAAAGTATCATTTCCTGTTATAAAATCTATTTTTTTAACACCCTTTTTAAAAAGATATTTCGTTCCGTTAATAAATGAATTATAATCATCACTCGCTACAAATATTTCTTCTTCTTTTGATGACTTTCCGAAAATTACATAAGGCACATTATTATTTTTCAAATAAGAAACTCTCGAATCATCTTCCAATTTATTAAAAATTACAGCTCCGTCTATAAAATTACTTGTTGTATACAGTAAAGATTTTTTCAATTCTTTTTCTTCATAAAACTGCTCGACGAAAATAGAAATTTTAGGTGTATTATTTGCCACTATTATTTCATTTACAAGATTATTTAACCAAATTGTAGTATCATGTCCTTTTTCTCTTCTTATACTTATAAGAACGTTCACATTTTTTTTACTATTCAAATTTCTCGCATAGAAATTAGGCTTATATTCAAGCTCTTTTATTGCCGATTCGATAACTCTTCTTGTACTTTCTTTTACATCAGGACTTTTATTTATTACTCTTGAAACAGTCTGAATAGAATATCCCGTCTTTTTTGCAACATCTTTTATTGTACTTTTGTTTTTCTGAATCATTAATTATCCATTTCTGCAGTCAGATTTATAATTAAATCTGTCATTTTTACAAATTGGTTTATATCATTTATTTAGCATAATTATAATATGATTTTTCATTTTGTCAATACCTTTTCAAAAAAATTTTTAAAATTAAACCGAATTTATTCTCTGTTTTATTTTATCAAAATATGATATTATATAGGAAAGAAATTTTAGAAAGGATTTGTATAAGTGAAATCAACTGATAAATTTCCTACTGTTCCTTTATATTATAGGATTTATGAGCATTTTAAAACTTTAATAACAAATGAAAAACTTTCAGAAGGAGAGGCTTTACCGCCTGAAAGAGATTTGGCGGATACATTCAAAGTCAGTCGTGCCACGATAAGACAGGCTCTTCAAAAACTTCAGGAAGATAATCTTGTATACAGGTTGCACGGGAACGGAACATTTGTATCTCACAAGACAGTAAAACAGGAACTGACTTCTTTTTACAGTTTCTATGAAGAAACTGTAAAAGCGGGAAAAATTCCGTCTTCAAAAGTATTAAAACATGAAGTTATTCCGTCGGATAAAGAATTTTCCGAAATTTTTAAAATTCCGTTGACAGTGAATATTTTGCATATTACCAGATTAAGATTAATTAATGACGAACCGATAATGTATGAGGATACATATATTCCTTTAAACAGATTTGAAAATTTTGATCCGGAACTGTTAAATGAAAAGCCCATGTATTCTATTTTTAAAGAGCAGTATAATGTGTCATTTGACAAAGCAACAGAGTCTTTTTCTTCACTTATTATTAAAGACAAAGAAATTCTCGACAACTTGGGATATAAAGAAAAATCTTCGTGTATGCTTATAAAAAGATTGACTTACGAAAAAAATCGTGTCATAGAATACACTATTTCTTATGCAAGAGGAGATAAATACGAATATAAAGTTATACTTAACAATATAGAAAAATAATAAAAAAGGAGGAAAAATCTGTCTTAAACAATAAAATTTTATAGACAGTTTTAAGTTAATTTAATGACAGTAACAAATACAAAAGATAAAATAGATATACTTGGATTGAATTTACAAAAATTACAAAATGTATTTGCAGATACGGGACTTAAAAAGTTCAATGCAAATCAGGTTTATGACTGGCTTCACAATAAACTTGTCTTTGATTTTGACAAATTTACAAATATTTCCAAGCATGACAGAGAAATTTTAAAAGAGAAATTTACTTTACCCAAATTGGTTCATAGAAGTCATCAGATTTCAGAAGACAGGGACACGGAAAAGTTTCTCTTTGAACTGAAAGACAGAAGGTTAATCGAGAGTGTACTTATATCTCACAAAAACCGTCACACTTTATGTGTGTCTTCGCAGATAGGGTGTCTTATAGGATGTGATTTCTGTGCCACCGCTACTATGAAATATGAAAGAAATCTCGATGCTTCGGAGATTTTAATGCAGTTTTATCACATACAGAACTATTTGAAAGAAAAAAACGAGAAACTCGGAAATGTTGTTTTCATGGGAATGGGCGAACCTTTTTTAAATTATGACAATGTTATTGAATCTATTAATATACTTAATTCAGATAAAGGGCAAAATTTTTCCAAGAGAAATTTTACAATATCTACAAGCGGTATTGTTCCTGTCATAAATAAATTTACAGAAGACGAAAATCAAATTAATCTGGCGATTTCTCTGCATTCGGTAAAAGACGATATAAGATCGGAACTTATGCCTATTAATAAAACGTATAAAGTGAAAGAGTTGAAAGAAGCTCTTATAAATTATCAGAAAAAAACTAAAAACAGAATAACATTCGAGTATATTCTCATAGATGATTTGAACTGTGAAACAAAAGATGCTTTCGAGCTTATGAATTTTTTACATTCGTTTTCCTGTCTGGTTAATCTTATACCTTACAATCCTGTTGCAGGAAAGCCTTACAGCACTCCTTCTAAGAAGAAGCAAAGAGAATTTTATACTCTACTTAAAGATAAAAATGTTAATGTTACTTTACGTGAAACAAAGGGTCAGGATATAGCTGCCGCATGCGGTCAGCTTAAGGCCAAAAAGGAGATGGATAATGGAAAACAATAAGGAAACTAATATACCTGATACAAAATCTCCAAAAAAGAAGAAAAAAAGAACTTTACTTTCATTTTTTTTAAAACTTTTTGGGGTATTGGTATTAGCAGGAATAGGATTTTTTGCATATATGATATTTACATTGAGGGGAGAAACACCTACAGAACTGATTGAAAGTTACAGTCCTATTTCTCCGTCAATAATTTACGATATGAACGGAAATCAGCTTGATACTATAACAGTTGAAAACAGAGATCCGATAAGCATAAAAGACGTTCCGCTCAATGTTCAGAATGCTTTTTTAGCAATAGAAGACAGAAAATTCCGGACACATTACGGATTTGACCTTGTGAGAACAGGACGGGCAATGTTTCTGACTCTTACAGGTAAAAGACGTGAAGGAGGAAGTACAATTACTCAGCAGTTGGCTAAAAATGCTTTTTTGACACCTGAAAGAACTGTTGTCAGAAAGATGAAAGAAGCTATACTTGCTCTCGAGATAGAAAGGAAATATACTAAAGACGAGATACTTGAAAATTATTTGAATACTATTTATTTTGGAAGAGGGGCTTACGGCATTAAAAATGCCGCATTGAAATATTTCAATAAAGAACCTAAGGATTTGACTATCGCTCAGGCAGCAGTATTAGCAAGTTTGCCTAAATCTCCTTCTAAATACTCAAAAATAGAAAATGCTAAAAAAAGACAGGAAATAGTGCTTACTCAAATGAGAAATTTCGGATTTATAAACGAACAGCAATATGAACAGGCAAAATCTGAAGAAATAGCATTTGTAAACACAGATAGTAAAAATAAAAATGAAGAAGAACAGATTTCTACTTCAAATATTGCTCCTGAATTTACAACTATTGTTTTAAGCGAAGTAAAGAAAATTTTGAAAGTTGACGAAGACGATCACAATTTCCTTTTTGACGGTTACAAAATATATGCAACTGTTGATTTGGATATGCAAAGAGCCGCTTATAAAGCTTTTTCAAGTAATTATAATTTGAAAAGAAGAGAAAAATTAAACGGTGCTTTATTTTCCATAGATCCTAGTAACGGATATGTTAAAGCTATGGTTGGAGGAAAGAACTACAAAAAGGGTGAATTTAACAGAGCATTAAGTGCATTAAGACAGCCCGGTTCATCATTTAAGCCGTTGGTTTATCTCGCTGCTTTACAAAAAGGTATGGAAATGAGCAGTGTTATGGAGGATTCTCCGCTTACTACTCCGGGATGGTCTCCAAAAAACTATGACGGAAAATTCAGAGACAGCATGACTTTATTAAAAGCTATTGAAATTTCTAATAACATTATTCCGGTTAAACTTCTTCAGTATGTAGGAGTCGATTCGGTAGAGAAAGTATGGCGTGATGCAGGAGTTGTCGGAGGGGATTTCCCTAAAGATTTGACTTTGGCTTTAGGGTCTATTTCAACTAAACCTATAGATATGGCTTTATTTTATGCAGCCCTTGCCAACGGGGGTTATCAGGTAACTCCTCAGTATATTTATAAAATTGAAAATAAATACGGAGAGGTTATTTACGAAGCAAAACCTAAGAAAAAGCAGATATTTAAGTCGGAAGATGTAGCATTATTAACATATATGCTGGAAAGTGCCGTAAATTACGGAACAGGACAAAGTGCAAAAGTATTTAAAAACGGTAACTTAATTCCGATGGCGGGAAAAACAGGAACTACCAGTGATTATATTTCGGCATGGTTTACAGGATATACACCTACTCTTGCAACTGTAGTTTATGTAGGTTATGATGATAATAAATCCATGGGTGGAGGAATGACAGGAGGAGCTGCCGCTGCACCTATATGGAAAACTTATATGCAGTCGGTTGTAAACATTCAAAATTATAATGTAGGAACTTTTGAATTTATCGACGATTATATAAAAAGACGTGATTTGTCATTACGTGAAATCGACTTGAAAATAGGACTTCTTGATACTGACGGAGTGGATAAAAGAACTGCTCTTTTCAAAGCAGGAACAGAACCTATTGAAAGTGAAACTAAATTTAAAGACGGTATAGTATTTTAATATTAAAGAGGCTGAAAAAATAAAGATTTTATTTTGAGACAGCCTCTTTTGATTTATGTTTATTATATTGGAATTTTTCTAAACAAATTTATTTTTATATTTATTTTATGTTTTTATGATTGACAATATACATTAAAATATCATATTACACTTCACTTTTTACCTAATATGATATTTATAATTCTATTTCTCCGACATTAAAATTTTTACTACTTTTTTTAAAAAAGTAGCAACCATGCTATTTCAACTCATTCAAATCATAAGGTGTTTCCTGATAAACATAATAATTTATCCAGTTTGTAAAAAACAGATTTGCATGACTTCTCCAAGTATACAGAGGAGTTTTTTCAGGATTATTTTCAGGATAATAATTATAAGGAATGTCTATTTTTTCCCCTAAATTTATATCTCTGTTATATTCATTCGCCAATGTAAGTCTGTCATATTCCATATGTCCCGTAACAAATATTTTTCTTTTATCTTTGGTTCTTATGATACTTGCTCCGACTAAATCCGATTTTGCCAATATTTCCAATTCGGGATTTTTTTTAATTTCCTCTTCTTTAATTCCTGTATGGCGGGATTGAGGCATATTAAATATTTCGTCAAATCCTCTCAACAGCATAGTTTTTGAATCTTCTATTTCCAAAGGGAATACCCCGAAAAGTTTTTTATCCAAACTGTATTTCGGTATGTTGTAATGATAATAAAGTCCTGCCTGTGCTCCCCAACATATATGAAGCGTAGAAAAAACATTTTTACTGCTCCATTCCATAACTTCGGTTAATTCTTTCCAGTAATCCACTTCTTCAAATTCCAGTGTTTCCACAGGAGCACCTGTAATTATGAGAGCATCAAACTTCTCATTTTTTATATCTTCAAAAGTTTTATAAAAATTTTTCATATGTTCGGCAGATATATTTTTTGAAATATAACTGTCCATCTTCAAAAAAGTAATCTCGATTTGTAAAGGAGTATTACTTAAGAGTCTTAATAATTGAGTTTCAGTTTCTATTTTTGTAGGCATCAGATTTATAATGATAAATTTTAAAGGTCGAATATCCTGTGATAATGCCCTTTTTTCATCCATTACAAATATATTTTCTTTTGCCAGAATATTTACCGCCGGTAAATTATGAGGTATTTTTATAGGCATCGAATACTCCTTTTATAATTAGTCTTTATTGATTTTCACTATTTATGATCTTCTTGCATCATCCACTCTTACAGCGTATTTAAAGTATTTCCCCCAATAAGAACTTTCCAAAGATGATAGAACAACTCCTTTAGAAGAGGAAGCATTTATGAACAGCGATTTTCCCAGATAAACTGCAGTATGATTTACTCTGTTTTCAGGTCTGAAGAACAATATGTCTCCCGGTTTCAAATCATTAACAGACACTTTTCTTCCGACTTTTACCTGATCTTCAGTAACTCTGGGCAATTCATAACCGAAAACTTCTCTGTATACTCTTCTTGTCAATGCAGAGCAGTCTATTCCTCTTGAAGAATCTCCTCCCCATGCGTATCTTGTTCCTTTCCAGTTGTTATAAGATTTTAAAAGAGCATTTTCCAAAATAACTCTGTCTATTTCTTCGGCAGTTCCGCTTAACATAATTCTGTCCTGTTCTCTTCTCAATTCTTTAAAACGGTCGCTTACTATCTGTTCGTCATTTGTTACTGTTTTACCTGAATGTGTACCTTTTCCCGAATGCTTATTATTCTCAATACTTGAACAACTTAAAGTAAGCAGTATACAACCTACCGTTATAATTATTTTTTTCCTGTTCATTCCGAATCCTTTCCGATTTTATAAAAATAATTTTAAGATTCTATTATCAAATTTACAGGCCCGTCATTTTCAGAATAAATCTTCATATCCGCCTGAAATTCTCCTGTTTCAAAAGGTACTTCCGTTTCTGACAATTTTTCCAAAAACAGATTGTATATTTCCTTCGCTTTCGATGCAGGAGCCGAATGAAGATAGTCAGGACGTCGACCTTTTTTTGTATTTCCGTAAACAGTAAAATTACTCACTATCAAAAGTTCTCCTTTTATGTCCTGAACAGATAAATTGAGTCTTCCTTCACTGTCATCAAAAATTCTGAGATTAATCAGTTTATCAATGCAGTAATTTATATCCTTAATCTCGTCCTCATGAGTAATTCCTATATAGGCAACGATTCCTTTACCTATTTTACATTTAAAAGTACCGTTTACATTCATTTCCGCTTTATTAACTCTTTGAATAATTATTTTCATAAAATCCTTCTCACTTCAAAATTTATAGTTATATAATATATGTTATTTATACCTTTTGTCAATAGATAAATATTCTTTTTTTATTTCCCCGACATTAAAATTTTACTTCGAGAAATACGAAACGGAACGTTATAAAAACAACTGTTTGAGCGAGGATTTTTAATCCGAAGCGAGTTTGTTGTTTTTATAGTAGAGTGAGTAATTTCGAGTTAGTAAAATTTTTAGTCAACTGTTTTTTGCTGCTTTTTATAAAAAAAGCAGGTAAAGAAAACATTTTTGCTATTTTTTTTCTAAAGAAATATTATACTCCTCTATTTCATTACTTTCAGCAACATTTTTTATCCAGTTTCCCGATTTTTTGACAGTCTTTTTCTGTGTTGCCAAATCTACCGAAATAAATCCGTATCTGTTTTTATAAGCATTCGCCCATGACCAACAGTCTATTCCTGTCCACGTATGGTATCCGAAACAGTTCGCTCCTTCTTCCAAAGCTTTATGCAGATGAGTCAGATGTTCTCTGTAAAAATCTATTCTGTAATCGTCTTCTATAATACCTTCAGTATTTTTAAATCTATCTTCTCCTTCTACACCCATACCGTTTTCGGATATAAACCATTTTATGTTTTTATAATTTTCGCGAATATTTTTTGCTATATCATAAATTGCCTGAGGGTATATTTCCCAACCTCTGTAAATATTCATTCTTCTTCCCGGCATTTCATAATTTTCGAAATATTTGTCAGGAAGCCAACCGTTTGACATATCAAATTCCATTTCTCTTGCTTTTACTCTTTTAGGCTGATAATAATTTACTCCTAAAAAATCTACTGTATTTTCCTTTATAATTTTCAATTCTTCTTCAGTACTTTCCCAAAGAACGTTATCTTTTTTAAGAGTATCCGTCAATAATTTCGGAAATTCACCGTAAACTGCAGGATCCAAAAAAGAATTATTGAAAAAGACATCGGATATTTCTGCCGCTCTTTTATCTTCTTCACTTTCACTTCTCGGATACGAAGGTGTAAGATTCAGTATAATTCCTATTTCCCCTTCGGTTTTCATATCTCTGAATTTTTTTATGACTTTTGCCGAAGCAAGAGCAGTATTGTATAAAACCTGCATTGCTTTTTTCCCGTCAACTATAAGCGGATAATGAAATTTATACATATATTGGGCTTCCACAGGAACTATAGGTTCATTGAAGGTCATCCAGTATTTCACTCTATTTCCGAAAAGTTCAAAAGCTTTCTCTGCATACTTTACAAAAAGCTCAACTACATGTTTTGATTCCCAGCCTCCGTATTTTTCCTGTAATTCTATAGGCATATCAAAATGAAAGAGATTTAAAACTAATGTAATTCCTTTTTTTTCAAATTCATTTATTACATCATTATAAAATCTCACTCCATCTTCATCAAGTTCGGTAGTTTCAAAATTTTTAACAAGTCTTGACCACTGGATAGAAGTTCTGAAAGAGTTTAATCCTATTTTTTTATAAAGTTCTATGTCTTCTTTATAACTGTTGTAAAAATTTGAAGCTGTATCAGGTCCGACTTCATCAAAAAAAGCTTTTTTATCAATATCATACCAGTAATCAAATATATTTCGATTTTTTTTGTTAAATCGCCCTTCAGATTGGGGTCCTGAAGTTGCAGCTCCCCACCAGAAATTTTTCGGAAATTTCAATTTACTCATATAAATTTTCCTCCGTTTCTTTATTATTAATAATTATAATATTTTCGCTCATCTTTTATATAAGTGTAATCTCCATGTCCCGGATAAACTATAATATCTCCGTCCATTTTCATAAGCCTTGATATGGAATTTTTCATGTCCTCGGAACTTCCCGTAGGAACATCTGTTCTTCCGTAAGTTCCTTTAAAAATAGTATCTCCCGATATCATCAATTTTTCATTTTCATCATAAAAGCACACTCCTCCGTGTGTATGTCCCGGAGTTTCTATTATTTTAAATCCGAATACTTCATCATTTTCTTTCATTTTTATGACTTTTACATCATCGGACAGCTTAAAATCCATTCTTATCCAAGTTGAAAGTGATAAATTCGGATCATATAAAAAGTCATAATCTTTTTCGCTTATATAAACAGGGACATCTTTATATTCTATAATTTGAGGAATACCTATTATATGATCGAAATGCCCATGAGTAAGCAAAACCGCCACAAGATTCAAGCCTTTTTCTTTAATATAATCAATCACCGGAGCCATATTTTTACCTCCCGGATCTACCACATAACAGTCTGTTCCTTTTGTTATAACATAGCTGTTTCCTTGAGTATCCCAATTTCTGAATAATTCTACTTCCATTTTATTCTTCTCCCTTCTTTGAAATATGAACATCCATTTGAGGATAAGGTATTTCAATATTATTTTCATCAAATTTTATTTTTATTTTTTCATTCATTTTGAGCATTAAGTTGAAATAATTATCACTTTTTGTATAAACATACACGCAGAAAACTACTGATGATTCTGCCAATTCCAATACTCCGATAGTAGGTGCAGGAGATTTCAGCACTAATTTTTCTTCACTTTTGATTTCTTCATTTACAATCTCATTTAACACTTCTTTTACTTTTAAAATATCACTGTCATAAGACACTCCGATTTTTATATCCAGCCTACGAACTTTTTCTTTTGTGACATTTCTTATTTCGCTGTTGGTTATCATTCCGTTCGGAATTATAACGAGTTCATTTTGAGGTGTTTTTATTTTTGTATAAATTAATTCTATGGATTTTACTTCTCCCATATATTTTCCGTATTCTATGAGATGCCCTACTTTAAACGGCTTAAAAGTCAGAATAATCAATCCGCCGCAAAAATTTCCCAAAGTCTCTTTAAAAGCAAATCCGAGAACTATCCCTGCAGCTCCTAAAAACGTTGTTATGGAAGTTAGATTTATTCCTAAAAAGCCGATTAGAAGATAGCCTAAAATTATATAGTACAGAACCGAAAAAGAAGATCTTAAAAATGAAGCCACACTTTTATCCATCTTTGATTTTTCAAGTACAATTTTAATAGTATTGTCCACATATTTTTTCAATATCCCGGCTATTTTAAACACCGCAAATGCAAAGATTATTTTTAATACATTCGTTTCAAGAAAACGGTAAATCGTTTTCCAGTCAAAAAGCTTCTCAAAATTTCCCATTTTTCTCCTATCAGATAATTAAAAATTTTTATATATCAAACTTATACATTAAATCTGAAAAACATTACATCCCCGTCATTTATAATATATTCTTTTCCTTCAAGCCGCATAGCACCTTTTTCTTTGGACCCTTGCCAACCTTTATATTCTATAAATTTATCGTAAGCCACTACTTCCGCTCTTATAAACCCTTTTTCTATATCGGTATGTATTTCTCCCGCTCCTTTTTGAGCGTTAGTCCCTTTGCTTATAGTCCATGCTCTGACTTCTTTTTCTCCTGCAGTGAAATAAGTTATAAGTCCTAAGAGTTTAAATCCTCCTCTTATCAGTCTGTTTAAACTCGGCTCACTTATCCCTAATTCTTCTATGAACATCTGTCTTTCTTCTTCATCTTCTATTTCTATCAGTTCCGCTTCGACTTTTGCCGAAAATGTTACTACTTCACTTTCATGAGTTGCAGCATACTCTCTCACTTTTTTAACATAGTCATTTTCTATTCCTTTGGACAAATCGTCTTCAGAAATATTTGCCGCAAACATCATCGGTTTCAATGTTAAAAACTGATATACTCTTATAAGTTCAGCTTCTCTTTGAGTGAAAGTCAACGTTTTTAAAAGTTTAAAATCTTCCAAATGAGTTTTACATTTTTCAAGTACCGCTACAAGCTCTTTCCCTTCGGCATTTCCCCCTCTGGCTAACTTGGTATTTTTCTGCAACGCTCTTTCTACTGTATCCAAATCGGCAAATATAAGTTCTCCGTTTATTGTTTCTATATCTCTAACAGGATCTACACTTCCTTCTACATGAATAATATTATCATCGTCAAAACATCTTACGACCTGACATATAGCTGCAGTATTTCTTATGTTGGATAAAAACTGATTTCCCAGTCCTTCTCCTTTGGAGGCTCCTTTTACAAGTCCCGCTATATCTACAAACTCTACTGTTGCTCCTACTGTTCTTTGGGGATTTATAATTTCTTCCAGTTCTTTCAGCCTTGTGTCAGGCACACTTACAAGTCCTATATTAGGCTCAATCGTTGCAAAAGGATAATTTGCAGCCTCCGCATTCTGTGTTTTTGTAATCGCATTAAATAATGTCGACTTTCCTACATTAGGCAATCCTACTATTCCTATTCCTATCATTTTTCTCCCTTTCCTGTTTTCATTAATTATTTTTTATCTTTATTCACTTATTCTTCTGTTAATTTCTTCGAGTATTTTTACAACCTGCCATTTTTCTTTATCTCCCGCTTTAAGCAAATAAGACAGATCGTAAACAGGAATTATTTTTATGCCACCTGTATATCCGTATATTTTCCCAACCATATCTCTTATTTCCTCTTTAGATTTTATAAAATTTTTCGTAGGTATTTCTCCCACAGTTATTATGTATTCGGGATTTAACAATGCTATTTGAGTTGTCAAATAATCTCTGCATTTTACTATACATTCGTTTTCTATCAGCTCACCGTGAGAGCTGCATTTGGTCAATGTAGTAAAATAGCATTCGGATAGATTTATTTTGGAATATTCAAGAAATTTTTTAAAATACTCCCCTTTTTTATCTGTCAGCAAATCATTTTTTAAATCTTCTTTTTTACTGACACTTTCCAATACAAACAATATTTTAGCTTTTCTGCTTCCTTTTCCCGTAACGGGATTCGTTCTTATTCTCTCCAAATGACATTTTGTACAAATTCCTATTTCCGTTTCCAAGTCATCCCACATTTATTTCAACCCCGTTTTTTCCTATATTCATATTTTATAAATTACAGTTTCATTTTCAGTAACTATTTCTATTTCCAAATGGCTCTTATTTTCTCTTTCCAATATTTCATAAAGAGAATTATATGCCAATTCAGGTGTATTATTATCCTTACTTATATGCATAAGATAAATCTTTTTCAATTTATCGGACATAACCTGAGATATTAATTTTGAAGCTTCGGCATTAGATAAATGCCCGTTTCTGCCTTTAACTCTGTTTTTCAACTCCCAGTGGTAAGGTCCTGTCATAAGCATATTGTAATCGTAATTGCTTTCTACAACAATAACATCGCTGTTTTTAAAATTTTCTTTTATTATATTATTTGTGCAGCCTACATCACTTGCATAAGCCAATTTTTTGTCCTCGTGTTCAAAAGTAAATCCCAGACATTTTTCGGCATCATGCATTACTTCAAAGCTGTTTATCACACAATCATCTATGGTTATTTTTTCTTCATTAATAAAGTTGATATTTTTTTTCTCGATTTTTCCTACTTTTTCTTTTATCATTCCATATGTTATCTCATGCAAATATACCGGAATGTCAAATTTTCTCGATAAAACGCCTAATCCCTGTATATGATCCGAATGTTCATGTGTCACAAAAATCCCGTCTATATCTTCTATTCTTCGTTCAATATTATTCAATTTTTCAATAGTCTTTTTACCGCTGAATCCTGCATCTATAAGAAATTTTCTTTTCCCCATTTCTATATAGCTTGAATTTCCGCTGCTTCCGCTTCCCAATACTGAAAATTCCATTTGTACTTTTTTCTCCGTTTTCTGCAAATTTTATCCCTCATATTTTCCCCTTTTTATTTTTATCAATCAATGTTGGGCTTAATTTCTCCCGTCATTGTATTATAAAACCAACCGCCTTTATTATCTTTTCGTAGATTCACACTGTTGGATTTCATAATCCCTTTTTTTAAATTATCAGGTATTTCATAAATTTTTTCTGTTCCGTAAAACAGATCGAACGTATATCTGCCGTCAGGACTTTTCACCTCTTTCAGATTATTTTCTTTTCCGCTTATATCAGGATACACGCCTGTTTTTGACTTAAACTCTTTGACAGCATTTTCCAGTCTTACAGTTTCTATTTGTATATCCGCTTTTATAAGTTTCTCAACTCTTTTGGAAAAAAGATAAACTCCAATAAAAAATACCGTTATAAATACTGTTATAAAAACTATCGTTTTAACTATTATTTTTCTTATTTTTTTTCTATTCAGTCCTGTTACATATTCATCATTTATAGCCATTTCAATACTCCAATACTATTTATATTTTCTCCCTCTAAAAAGAGACGGTCTTACGATTACTTTGGCATATTCAGGCACTGTAAGTTCTATATTAAGAGGTCCTCTTTTGACATTTATCCAACCTAAACCTGCTATTACAAGATCTTCGTTTTCCTGAATTTCGGTATTATAAGTTACAAATTTATTTTCCAAATAATTTTCCTTTTCCTCTTTTTTCATAAGTTCAAAGAAATCTCCCTTAAGAAGTTCCTCGACTCTGTCTTCTTTTGTCAGATGAAATTTTACATTTTTTGAAGAATACACAGAAAATATCGGTTTATATTTTTCTCCATCGGAATTTTCTGTCTCCAAAATTTTGAATCTGCAAAAAGCATCAAACATAAATACTCTGTTTTCTTCAGGTTTGAAAGTTTTTCTCGAAATCTCCCCTGAAGGCACGAGCTTTAATCCTGATTCAACACTTATCAAATCTGATATTCTGCCCTCAGGAATCAGTCCCGGAGTATCTATTATCGTAATATCCGTTTTCGGTATTTTGTTATTAATAGATTTTAAAGTAGTTCCCGAATATTTTGATGTGGTTATTTTATTTTTTCCAAGTAAAAGATTTATAACAGAAGATTTTCCTACGTTAGAAGCTCCTAAAATAACTGCTCTCACTTTTTTGTCAGGAAAAAGATTGTTTATTTTTCTTATAATACCGTTTACTCCGTATTTACTTTTAGCACTTAAGAAACCTATATCATCAGGGATAATATCTTCTTCCATAAGCCTTTCTTTTACCCAGTTTGCTATTTCCGTAGGATGCACAAAATCAGGCAGTAAATCTATTTTATTTATTAATATTATCGATCTGTAATCTCTCAAATAATCCAGTATTTCTTCTGTAAACGACCCTTCAAAATCAATAATATCAAATATCGGAAGTATTATATCGGATTTTTTCACACTGTTTGCAACTTCTTTGGAATAATCTTCCTTTTTTAAATTATTTCCTATATTTTGACCGTAATTTTTTATTTTATAACATCTCTGACAAAGTAAATCTTCTTCTGTTATAAATTTTTCCTCGGGAACATATCCTTCCCTGTTTTTATCTTCAAATTGCAGTTCTATTCCACAACCTGTACATTTCTTTGAAATCAATTCTTCCTCCAATTATTATATCTTATCTTATAGAAATTTTTATCTAATTTCAAAAATAAAACAACTTTATTTTCTATTTCTTTTCTTCAACATTCAAATTTTACTTACTTAAAATTCCTATAATAATTTATTGCCACTCTCATACTCCCGCTACTCTCAACCTTTGCTCCTACATCTACACGGTAATACGATGTACATTTTATCATTATATTTTTCTCGACATTAAAATTTTACTTCGAGAAATACGATACGGAACGTTATAAAAACAACTGTTTTAGCAAGGATTTTTAATCCGAAGCGAGTTTGTTGTTTTTATAGTGTAGTGAGTTATTTCGAGTTAGTAAAATTTTAGTCGAGTGGTTTTTTGCTACTTTTTTTGTAAAAAAGTAGGTAAAAGTTTTAGTTGGGAGTTTTTGCTACTTTTTTGTAAAAAAGTACTTAAAAATTTTGGTCTTTTTTTGTTTCCTTTTTTTCAAAAAAGAAAAATTCCTATTCTCTCGCCAACGGATGAGTATTCATATACACATCTTTCAATAATGCTTTACTTACATGAGTATAAACCTGTGTCGTTGAAATACTGCTATGCCCGAGCAATTCCTGCAAATACCTTATATCTACTCCGTTATTTAAAAGTTCCGTTGCAAAAGTATGTCTGAACACGTGAGGAGTAACTTCCTTTTGTAATCCCGCTTTTTTTGCGTAATCGGCTATAAGTCTTCTAAGTGATCTCGTTGTAAGTTTTTCCCCCTTGCTGTTAGCAAACACTACATCTTTAGTGTAATTGGAATATTTTTTCTTTTTTTCCTCTATATATTTTTCCAGCCATTTTTTACTGTTCTCGCTGAAAAAAGTAATTCGTTCTTTATTCCCTTTCCCTATTACTCTCAGTTCTCTTTCCTCAATATTTATCATATATTCATTTAAGTCTATAAGCTCGCTCGCTCTGATTCCGCTGGAATAAAGCAGTTCTATTATAAGTCTGTCCCTTATTCCCGTTATTTTTGAGGTGTTTACTGCATCTCTTAATTTATTTATATCTTCTCTGCCGAGAATGTTAGGCAACTCCTTTTCAAATTTGGGCATTGTAATATAATTTACTTTATTGGTTTTTACTATTTTTTTCTCCTGTAAATATTTAAAAAAAGTTCTTAATGCCGAAATTTTTCTGTTAATACTTCTTTTTGACACAACTTTTCGCTCATCATTATTTTCTTTACTCGTAGAATTAAGGTATGCTATAAACGAACGGAAAGTTATCGTTTCAACATTCTCAAATTCATCAATTTCTTCATATTCATTAAGATAATCTATGAACTGCATAATATCTTTTTTGTAGCTCTTTATTGTATTATAACTTTTTCCTGTTATTACTTCTTCATAATATAAAAATTTATCAACATATGTTTTTAAATTATTATTTTTCTCTGAATTTTCCATACATACACTCCATTATTTATCTTTGGAAGATGATTTTTTTGAAGTTGTTTTCTTAGCAGTTGAACTTTTTTTAGCCGTTGTTTTAGTGCTGCTTGCTTTTTTTGTTTTTGCTACAGCTTTTTTAGTTGAAGTTTTTTCAACTGTTTCTTTTTTACTTGCAGCTTTTTTAACTGTTGTATTTTCACCCGCTACTTTTTTAGCAGCCGTTTTCCCTGCAGTTCCTTTCTTTGGCTTCGTCTTTTTGGAAGCAGTTTTTTTCTTCGCAGAAGCCGATTTTGCTTTAGGAATCGCTTTTATATTTTTACATTCAGGATAGCCTGTACATGCTAAAAACTTTCCGAACCTTCCCATTTTTATTTCAAAAGGACGTCCGCATTTTTCGCATACTCCCGCTTCTTCTATTATTTTTTTATCTTCATTTATAATTGCCGTTATTTCTTCATTTATCTGTAAAATCCCGTTTACTTCGTTAAGTGTTCCTTTTTTGTATTTCTGCTTTATAGGTAAAGGCAAAGACATTCTTTTTTCATCATTTTCATAATCTTCACTTTCCAGATATTCTCCAAACCGTCCTTTTTTCAACATGTATCTTTTGTCATTTTCTGTAAAAAAGTCTGTCGGTATTCCTTTTTTATTTGCCTGAAGTTTTTCCACTTCTTCTTTTATAAAGATTTTTCCCGCTTCAATTTGTTCAGGCTCGACGGCTATTCCTTTTATTGTTATTTTTTCTTCAGGATTTGTCTCGGAAACAAGGTATTTTCCGAATCTTCCCGTTTTTAAAAGCATAGGACTTCCGTCTGAAGAAAGAACATCCGATTCTATTCTTCTGTCTTTTAGTTTTTCTATTTCTTTCTCATACTGTTCCAAATGAATTTCCAGAGAATCATAGAATTTTTTTAATAATTCCACCCACTGAACATTTCCCTCTTCTATTTTATCAAGGTCCTCTTCCATAATTGCAGTAAATTTTACATTCATTATATCTTCAAAGTTTTTTTCGAGCTCATTTTTCACTTCATATCCTAAAAAGGTAGGATGAAACCTTTTTTCTATAATTTCCACATATTCCCTTGTTTTAAGAGTTTCCACTATTGAAGCATAAGTCGACGGTCTTCCTATCCCTTCGGATTCGAGTTTTTTCACAAGTGTCGCTTCCGAATATCTTGTAGGAGGCTTTGTAATACCTTCTTCAACATTAAGTTTTTTTATCAGATAACTGTCTCCCTCTTTTAATTCAGGAAAGTCGGCTGTTTTTATTTCATCTTCTTCTTTGAATATTTTATAATATC
Organism: Pseudoleptotrichia goodfellowii; assembly: GCF_007990505.1. Taxonomy (NCBI): domain Bacteria; kingdom Fusobacteriati; phylum Fusobacteriota; class Fusobacteriia; order Fusobacteriales; family Leptotrichiaceae; genus Pseudoleptotrichia; species Pseudoleptotrichia goodfellowii. The sequence continues at coordinate 1,548,730 of NZ_AP019822.1, forward strand.
CATCAAATATTACTTTATTTATAGTTCCTCTAAATTTGTAATCTCCATTCACTGCATTTATCTGCATCTGTTCATATTTCATTGCAGCAAACTGTGAAACGAGAAATCTGTTCCATATAAGTTTATATAATTTATACTGATCGTTCGTCAGAGAGTCCTTTATTTTTTCAGGATCAAGATTTATATCCGAAGGTCTTATACCTTCGTGAGCATCCTGAACATTGGACTTGGAATTTTTAGTAACATAGTATCCGACATATTCTTTCCCATAATGATTTGTAATGTAGTCTTTTGCCATGTTTATTGCATCCATGGAAATTCTTGTGGAATCAGTTCTCATGTATGTTATAAGCCCACGATTTTCTCCACTGATGGAAAGCCCTTCATATAGCTGCTGAGCTATTCTCATCGTTTTTGTAGCCCCGTAACCTAAATAAGATGAAGCCAGTTGCTGCAATGTGCTTGTCTTAAAAACAAGAGGCGGTCTTTGAGTTTTTTTCTTGATTTCTATGCTGTCCAATGTCAAAGATTTACCTTTCAGTTCTTTTTTAAGTTTTTTTACAACTTCTTCATCAAAGATTTTATCTACTTTTTCTTTAAGAATTTCTACAAGATTAAGATTTATTCCGTTTTCAAGTAATGCTCCTACTTCCCAGTATTTTTGTGGAACAAAACTTTTAATTTCACCTTCCAGATCGCAAATCAGTTTTAACGCCACAGACTGCACACGACCTGCACTGGCATTTTTATTTATTGTTTTCCATAGCAAAGGACTGATTTTATAACCCACTATTCTGTCCAAAAGCCTTCTTGCCTGTTGTGCATTTACAAGGTTTTTATTTATATCTCTGGGATTTTTTATTGCATTATTCACTGCAGTTTTTGTGATTTCATTAAATTCTATTCTTTTGGTTTTTTCAGGCTGTTTTATATAATTGGAAATATGCCATGCAATAGCCTCTCCTTCACGATCCTGATCCGATGCCAGATAAACCGTACTAGCCTTTTTTGATTTTTCTTTTAATTTTTTCAGTACTTCGCCTTTTCCTTTTATGACCTGATATTTAGGCTCAAAATTATTTTCCACATCTATTCCTATTTTTGTTTTGGGCAAGTCAATAACATGTCCGTAAGAAGCGGTTACTTCATAACCTTTTCCCAATATTTTCTCAATTGTTTTTGCTTTGGACGGAGACTCCACTATTACAAGCTTTTTTGCCAAAACTCTCACCTCAAATTTCTTATATTTATTTTCTCTCAAGGCTTTTACCGCCTTGTATTTCTTTTGTCCTTCAACACGAAGTTTTTCATTTATACTATTCGCATATATCTTGCAGTTCCTGTTTCTGTTATAAGTCCTTTGACTTTCAGGCTCATCAGCAATGATAAAATCCTGTTTACAGGTATTTCATTTCCGATTTTTTTCATAAGCTCTTCAAGTCCTGTTTCTTCTTCAAGATAATCGAACACCTTTTTTTCTTCTTCATTTAATTTTGTTTTTTTACTTTTTTCTTTATTTATATCCCATAAAAATTCTTTTGCAATATCTTCGGCACATGTTACAAGTTTAGCTTTATTTTCTTTTATAAGATTATTGCACCCTTCAAAAGAAGGATAATTTATAAATCCCGGTATTGCAAATATTTCTCTATCCACAGAAAATCCCAATTCTGCAGTTATAAGAGAACCTCCCGATTTAAAGCTTTCTGCTATTATAATACCGTCTGAAAGTCCTGCTATTATCCTGTTTCTTCTCGGAAAATTCCATTTCAGAGGTGCCGTTCCTAAAGGGTACTCACTGATTATCATTCCTGTATCGCTTATTTTCTCCCATAACATCTTATTTTCATAAGGATAAACTACATCAAGACCTGTTCCGACAACGGCTACAGTATTACCATTTTTTTCAGAAAATGCCGTTAATGCTATTGTATCTATCCCTTCGGCAAGTCCGCTTATAAGATTTATATTATAAGAAAATAATTCTCTCACTATTTTTTCACATGAACTTTTACCGTATTTTGTAGCTCTTCTTGTGCCTACTACGGCTATATTTTTTCTTTCGTTGCTATTTAGATTTGCATTTCCCTTAACATACAAAAACAGAGGATAATCAACGATTTCCTTCAGTTTTTTCGGATATTCCTTATCATTTGCGTTAATTATCCTTATTCCTTTTTTGCTGTATAATTCATATTTCTCACTTAAATCAATATTTTCAGCCTTTTCCAGCATTCTTTTCAACTCACCGTTAAAAAGCCTGAAATTTTCTTCTAAGAACAGCTCTTCATAAGTCCTGTAATATTCCATAAGTTTTCTTATGTGACTGTCTTTCATTCCGATTTCTTTGAGCTTCAACCACCCCATAAATTAATCCCCCAATTAATTTTTATTATTTGTTATTTGCTATTACTTCGTTTAATATCGCAATTTCCCTCGTAACTTCTCTATCAGGATTTGATGATGCGTAAGATCTCAAATACTCAAGGGCTTTTCCGTAATCACCTTTTCCTTTATATGCTATTCCTATCCCCAGTCTTGCCTGTGCTTCTCCCGGCGACGAAGCCAATATTCTGTTGTAATAATCTATAGACTGATCGTAATTACCCATCAGTCTTGAACTTATAGCAACTACATAAAGATTTCTTATATCTCCCGAAGTGTCTTTTTTTGCTAAATTAGCTGCTCTTTCAAATAATCCGTCTTTAAAATACAACTGACATAATTGATAAATAGTAGAGGCATTTCTCTTAGCAAGGGCTGCTTTTTCATAGTTATTATATGTACCGAATTTTGAACCGTCCGACACATCGTCAGTCTGAGTAACAGGAACTGTTCCTGTATCAGCAGTTTGAGGCGTATTTGCAGCATCTCCGTTTTGAGTAGCTTCTGTTATTATTTTGTCAATTTCAGACTGAGTAGCCTGTTGCTGCTGTTGTGCTTGCTGATTAGTCTGCTGCTGTTTTTGACCATTTTTCTTTTGTGCTATTTCATTCAGTAAATTTTGTACCGATGCTTTTTCCTGAGGAGTTATATTAGGATCATTCAAAAGTTTTCTTGCACTTTGTTCAGCTCTGTCATATTTCCCTTGCTGAATAAGCGTATCTATTGTCTGAATTTTCCCTAATAAATCTCCCTTTACGATTATGGCAACAGTAAGTATAAGTGTTATGAGTGATATTATTTTTTTCATTTTTCCCTCCGTTTCATGAGGGCTCATTGCCGCCCTCATACTCCCGCTACCCGCGTTCTACGTGACTACGTCAACTCCGAAAATACGGGAATTTATTTAATAACCTTTATCATTATATTTTAAATCACTTCTCTTAGAATCTCATTAAAATATCTATATAATTAAAATTCAAGATTTTTTGTTGTTCTAGGGAAAGGTATTACATCTCTTATGTTGGTCATTCCTGTTATGTACATAAGTATTCTGTCAAATCCCAAACCGAAACCTGAATGAGGTACACTTCCGTATTTTCTAAGATCCAGATACCACCAGTAATCCTGTTCATTGAGTCCCATTTGATTTATTTTATCCAAAAGAACATTGTAGTTATCTTCTCTTTGGCTTCCACCTACTATTTCTCCGATTCCTGGAGCCAACAAATCAACGGCTCTTACTGTTTTTCCGTCTTCGTTCAGTTTCATATAAAAGGCTTTTATATCTTTAGGATAGTCTGTTACAAATACAGGTTTTTTGAAGTGTTTTTCAGCCAGATATCTTTCATGTTCTGTCTGCAAATCGATTCCCCATTCGACTTTATATTCAAAGTCCTGTTTTGCATTTTTAAGTATTTCTATCGCTTCTGTATAAGTAATTCTTTCAAATCCTGAATTCATAAGTACGTCAAGTCTTTCAAACAACTCTTTGTCTATAAATTTATTGAAAAATTCCATTTCCTCTTTTGCATGTTCCATAACATATTTTACAATGTATTTAATCATTTCTTCAATTATATCCATATTTACATCCAAATCGGCAAATGCAATTTCAGGCTCCATCATCCAAAATTCTGCAGCATGTTTCGGTGTATTGGAATTTTCCGCTCTGAATGTAGGTCCGAACGTATAAGTATTTTTAAATGCCGTACAGAAAGTTTCCACATTTAATTGTCCGCTTACTGTAAGATTGGACTCTTTCCCGAAGAAATCCTGCTTAAAGTCTATATCTCCTTTTTCAGTTCTCGGCAGTTTTTCCAGATCCAGTGTTGTCAATCTGAACATTTCTCCTGCACCTTCAGCATCACTTCCTGTAATTATAGGTGTCTGAACATATACAAAGTTTTTTTCCTGAAAAAATTTATGTATAGCATAAGCAAGTATTGATCTTACTCTGAATACTGCAAAAAATGTATTTGTTCTCGGTCTTAAATGAGCTATTGTTCTTAAAAACTCGAATGTATGTCTTTTATTTTGCAAAGGATAATCGGAGTCGGATTTATCATAGACTTCGACTTTATCGGCTTTTATTTCATAATCCTGTCCTTTTCCTTCAGATTTTACAAGTGTCCCGTATACTTTTATTGATGAAGAAATTGTTAATTTTGATATTTCCTCAAAATTAGGCAAAGTATCGTCTATAACAATTTGTATTCCGTTAAAAAAAGTTCCGTCATTTAATTCTATAAATCCGAAGTTTTTCTGACTTCTTATTTTTTTTATCCAACCGTTTAACTCTATTTCTTTATCCAGATATTTTTCAGTGTTTAATTGTAATTCCCTTAATTCTAACAACATTTTTCTTTATGCGAAATACATCGCATAACTCCTTTCTCTAATTTCTTTCAGTCAATTATAGCATATTATCGGACTAATTTTAAGAAAAATCGTTATTTATTGTAAAAATTATATTATTTATTTTTCTTCTATAAGCTGACTACTGTGTATATAGCCTTTTTTCCACGTCTCATTTTCATAATAATCTTCTATTTTCCAATCTCCTGTTTTCCCGTCAATTCGTATAATTTCTCCATTTTCGGCTTTTCTTAATACGGGAGCATTTGTTGAAGGTCCTTTTCTTACATTTGCATATCCGTCTTTTGAACTGACTTTATAATATGAAGTTTCAGTTTTCTTCCCAGTAAGCTCTAAGCATACCTCTAATTGATATGCTGTTTTTGAAATTTTTTTTGTTACTTTTCCCCAAAGAATTATAGTTCGTCATCATACATAATAAAATCAACATCAACATATAAAAGATCTTTTTCATAAATTACTCACTCCCCGAAATTTTATTAATGTATTTTAACATTATTTTTTATTTATTTCAATTTTTTATTTTATAAACAAAAAAAGCAATCTCTTCATCTAATAAAGATCTTGCCTTTTTCGTTTATTTCGATCTATTTACTAAGCTTCTTTTCTTTCAGCGTAAATACTTACTCTTTTTTTACCTTTTCCAAAATTTTCAAATTTTACATATCCGTCAGTTAAAGCGAATAATGTATAATCTTTTCCTAATCCCATATTTGTTCCTGCATGGAATTTAGTTCCTCTTTGTCTTACTATTATATTTCCGGCTTTTACAGCTTCACCGTCGTATTTTTTTACTCCCAAATATTTAGGATTGGAATCTCTTCCGTTTCTTGTAGATCCTTGTCCTTTTTTCGAGGCAAATAACTGTAAGTTTAATTTTAATATCATTTTTATACCTCCCTGATTTTTAAATTTACATATTTTCCATATTGACGTGCAATTTCTTTCAAATAAGAAAACATTGATTGAGTCAATATATCTGCTCTTTCGTATTCTTCATCAGTCAATCCCGATTTTTCCAAATCACAGACAATATATCCTTCTTTTTCGGTATACTTCAGTTTTTTCAACTTCAATATTTCGATCAATCCGTTTAATGTCATTTGAGATACTGATGAAACTGCAGAACAGATTATATCCTGTCCGTATTCTTTAAAGTTTGCATGTCCGCTAATTTCAAAATATATAATTCTTTCATTTCTTTTTTCAATTTCTATTTTTATCATTGAAATCTCAACTTTCCTATCAAATCATTAAGCATTTATAGATTTAACTTCGATAGTTGTATATTGTTGTCTATGACCTTTTTTTCTGTAGTAAGTTTTTTTGTTATATTTAAAGTTGATTTTTTTCTCACCTTTTCCGTGTTCTTTAACTGTAGCTACAACAGAAGCCGAATTTACTAACGGAGTTCCTACTGTTACGTTATCTCCTTCTCCTACAAGTAATACTTCTTTAATTTCTACATCTGAATTTACTTCAGCGGCTAATTTTTCAACTTTCAATACAGATCCTACTTCAACTTTATACTGTTTTCCACCTGTTTTAATTACTGCAAACATCTGCACACCTCCAAATATCAAAATCGCTAAATCATGGGTATTAGCCACCCAATTTATGCGTTATTGAGATAATATACCATATTTTCTGTCGTTTGTCAAATCAAATTTCTTTTTAAAATTGACAAATCAGTGTCATCTATTTTCAAATTCTTATATTTTCTTAACAATTTCCACATACTTTATATTCATATTGTGCTTACTTAAAAACATCTGTTCAAACTCGGTTTTTATATTTTCTACTGCTTTTTCCGTATTATGCAGATCATCAGTATGATAAACGATCTCATATCCGTCAAGCTTATCGACCAATTCAATTACATCTTCATAATATTTCTGATGATCGGTTTTAAAATATAATTTTCCGTCTTTTTTTAGAATAACATTCAGCTTCTCAAACAGTTCTTTACTTATGACTCTTTTATGTTCTTCACCTTCCCAAGGGTCAGGAAAATTAATATAAATTCCACTTATTTCATTTTCTCCTATAAAATCAAGGATTGTTTCTCCTCTTTTTCTTATAAACAGAATATTTTTAATATTTCTTTTTTTTGACTTTCTCGCTCCGAGTACAAGCCTTTTAAATCTGAGTTCCAATGCAATATAATTTCTATCTTTATATTTCTCGGCATTTCCCACGGCAAAATTCCCGCTTCCGCAGCCTATTTCCAAAAATATATCATTATTATTCCCGAAAAAGTCTGCCCATTTGCCTTTATAACTGTCGACTTTTTCATTATCATACATAAGATGTTCAGGATATTCAACCATTTCGTAAATATATTTGTTATAATTTTTTTTCGGTTTCTCAAAAAAATATTCCCATACTTCTTTTGCCTGCTTTTCATTCTCAATTTTTTCAGTTTTCAATTTTACTTTCCTTTCTCTAATCACCATACAGTTCTTTTAAAATTTTATCTATTTCATCATTTTTTTTAAAAAAGTCCGATGTGTTTATTATTTCAGATTTTTTCAGGTATTCTGTTATTTCATTCTTATTTTTGACAATTTTTATAAACTTCATTTTTTTCGCTTCTTTTACTATTTCCTCTATATTTTGATAATATTCCCCGATTATAGGCATTTTACCGTAATAAAGAGGTTCCAGTATCGAATGCCCTCCTATATTTACAAGAGTCCCCCCTACAAATACAAAGTCGGCTAATTGATAAAAATCTCTTAACATTCCCATTTTATCGACTAATATAATATCATTTTTTTTATTTTCAGACAATAGAGAAAAGTTTTCCTCTCCGAAAGTTTGTTTTATTTCATCAGCAATTTCACTGATTTTGTCCAAATGCCTCGGCACAATTATCAGCTGATACACGCTATTTATGTTTATTTCCTTAAACACTTCAATCCATATTTTTTCTTCACCCGGACGAGTACTCCCGCAAACGATTATTTTTCTTCCGTTTATAGTATAATTATCTAAAAGCTCCTTTTTCTCTTTTTCAGACAAAATTTCATATTTTATGGAGTATTTTAAATTTTTAAATACATATATTTTTTCTTTTTTTACTCCCAAATCTAAATATCTCTCTTTGTCTTCCTCGCTTTGAATCATTATTTTTTTTACTTTATTCAGTGTTTTTTTTATTAGAGGCTTTATTTTTCTGTATGTTTTCATATTTTTTTCGGTCAGTCTGCCGTTTATAATATAAAGTTCCGAGTATTTTTCTGCTGTCTGATATAAATTAGGCCAAATTTCCGTTTCTATTATAACCGTCTTTTTTACGGAAAAATTTTTATATACTTTTCTCAACATAAAATAATCATCCAAAGGAAAAAATATTATTTTAATATTTTTATTATTTCCGTATGCTTTCGTTACAGCTTCTTTTCCTGTATCGGTCATAACAGATATTATTATTTTTTCTTTTCTTTCGAGCAGTTTTTCAATAAGCTCTTTGGATAAATTAAACTCACCTACAGACGACATATGTATAAATACCGCTTTTTCTTCTTTTTTTAGAAAATCCCGATTTTTCAAGTCCTGAAACAGTCTTTTCTTAAAAAATTCTCTCGTCTTCTTATTAAATAAAGAAATTATAAAAATCGGAATGTATAAAATAAACCTTAATATATTATAAATTATCATTTCTATAACAATATAAAAGCATTTCGCTTAATATATTTCTCCTTTTTTCAGTATTTCTGTTTTATCCCCATTTCATTAATTTTTTTGAACAGATTATTGATATTCCCGAAAATAACATAATAAATGCCGAAATCAAGACAGTATATCTTGATGTAAAAAGTCCTCCCAATATACCGCCGACTAAGGCTCCTACAGGAACTAATCCTCTTCCGCACACTCTGAATATTGAAGTTGTACTTCCCAACCTTTCTATCGGTGTAATACTTTGATGCAGAGTAACGACATTTATATTATAAACAGGAATTGCAGTACTTATCAATATCTGTCCTATTATCAGACCCGTTATACTGTTAAATATAAAATAACAGACATATCCTCCGAAGTACAAACTTATGGAAAATAAGATCAGCTTTGCCGGTTTTATTTTTTTAGATAATATCGGAGTTAAAAAACTTCCTATAAAAAATCCGGTATTTCCTATTCCCATTATTAATCCTAATTTACTTTTATCAAGCCCTAATTCTTTTAAAATATAAAAAGACTGAACCGATGTAAAAATTCCGATACAAAAAACAAGAACTATGTAACAAATTATAATAGGACGCAAAAGTTCATTACTAAAAACAAAAATATAACTTTTTCTTATTTCTTCAATACAGCTTTCCTCTGAATCTGAATCTGTTTTGATTATTTTTTCTTCTTTATCTTTTATAAATAACTGCCCTATTAAAGAGATCACATGGGATATTCCGTATCCTACAGTCATTAACGGAAGAGCTATATATTTTGTTAATATACCCAACAGAGAAGGGAATATTACCTGTACAAATGAATTAACTATTTCCAGTACAACATTTGCAGACTTCAAATCTTTTTTTCCCACCAAAACAGGAATATATGCTCCGTATGTTAGAGTATAAAAAACTCTGACAGTATTTGATAATAATATTGCAAGATAGAATAATATTATATTTTTTACATTAAGCATTATCAGTAATATTAATAAGAATATCAATACCATCGAAATAATATTACAAATTAATAAAATTTTCTTTTTTCTGTGTCTATCTACAAAAATTCCCGCATGATTTGCCAAAAATAAATTCGGTATAAATGTTACAAATGTAATTAATGAAGTTTGCATTACGTTAGTATTATACAGGTAAATCGCTATTAAAGGAAATAAAAATATCGAAAATTGTGTTGCAGCTCCGTCAAAAAGAGCAGACACACATAAAAAAGCAAAATTTTTATTAATCCATATTTTTTTCATACCCCATCTCCCAATGTTAATTATTTTTCTTCTTAATAAAGTTAAAAAGGACTGTCATACAGATAAATAAATCTACATCAAAACAGTCCTGTTTATTTTTGATTTCTCTTTTCTTATTTAGCTACTTTATCAGCTAATTTTTTACCGACTTTAAATTTAACTACTTTTTTAGCAGCTATTTTAATTTCTTTTCCTGTTTGAGGGTTTCTTCCTGTTCTTGCAGCTCTTTTTTGTACTCCGAATGTTCCCCATCCAACGAATTGAACAGTTTCTCCTTTAGCTAATGATTTTTCAACAGTTCCTAAAAACTCATTTACTAATTCTTCTGCTCTTTTTTTAGTTTCTCCTGTAGCTTTTGCATAAGCCTCAACAAATTCTTTTTTTGACATAATATTAACCTCCGTTATTTATATATTTTAATTTAAGCATATTATACACTATTTTAGCCATTTGTCCAGCTTTTTTTTGTCTTAGATAGCTGTTTGAAGATGTTTTGTGGCTATAAATAAGGCTTTCAGCCTTTTATGCAAAATCTAAGTTTGATTATTTATATAGCTAACAGATGTTACTTTTTGTTTTATATATACTTAAAATCATATTTTTTACTTCTTCTATAGTTTTTCCTGTGGTATCCACTTCGATTCCATCTTCAGCTTTTTTCAGCGGAGAAATTTCCCGAACAGTATCAAGCCTGTCCCTGTTTACTATACTTTCATAAATTTCCTGAAAAGATGCTTTCCCGCCCTTTCCGATTACTTCCTTATATCTTCTTTCGGCTCTTTCCTTAGGATCCGCCACCAAAAATATCTTTATATCGGCATTGGGAAAGACAACAGTTCCTATATCTCGACCGTCAAGAATAACGTCTTTTGAAGAAGAAAACTTTCTTTGCAGATTTATCATTTCCTCTCTTACTTCTTTAATCGCAGAAACTTCCGATACATTTTCGGAAACTTCCGATTTTCTTATTTCTTCACTTACATCTTTTCCATCCAGAAAAAATCTGTCATTTTCAATATTAATATCAAGATTTTCAAGTAACTCGTTAATTTTACCCTTATCTTCAAAAGAAACTTTTTCTTTCAATAATTTCAGAGTAAACAGACGATACATCGCACCTGTATCGAGATGTATCATTCCCAGTTCTTTTGCAACCAATTTTGAAATAGTGCTTTTTCCGCTTCCTGCCGGTCCGTCAACAGCGATTATCATAATAATTCTCCTTTATATCTGAATACCAGAGATACCCAATTATTTTTTTCATTTCTGTCAATTTGCTCCAATTTATATAATTTCGTTTTTTCAAGAAACATTTCTTCTTTTTCTTTTAAAATTCCCGAAAATATTATGACAGAATCTTTCAGCAACACTTTTTCAATATCTTCAAGTAATTCTGTCAAAACATCCACAAGAATATTTGACACAACAATGTCATATTTCTCATTTATATTATTTACAAGATTTCCTATTATAACTTCAAAGTTTTCATGAATATTGTTTTTTGCAAAATTTTCTTTTACAACTTCTTCTACTTTTTCATCAATATCTATTCCGGTAACTTTATTTATCTCGAGTTTTTTTCCTATGAGCATTAAAATTCCGGAACCGCATCCTATGTCCAGAAGTTTATCTTTATTTTCCGAATATTTTTCCAGAAATTCTACACATAAACTTGTCGTCTCGTGAGTTCCTGTACCGAAAGCCATTCCGGGATCTATTTCTATTACTTTTTCATTCCCTGCAGGCTCATACTCATCCCAACTCGGTTTTATGACTATATTTTCTGTTATTTTTGCAGTATGAAAATATTTTTTCCATTCATCTTTCCAGTCATCGTCAGAACATTCCGAAGTATAAATTTCATATCCGAAGTCCTCGTTTTCTTCCGAATATTCTTCAAGAGCATGTTTTATTATTTTCAGCTTTGATTTTGCAAATCTGTTATTTATAACGTAACCGATAATGCTCCATATATCATTTTTACTTTTAAAGTTTTCGTTATAATCTAAAGAATTATCGGAAAAATAGTCGACAGCTTCTATCTGTTTTATTCCGATTTCTTCAAAAATATTTATTATTTTTGCTTTTGATATTTCCGAATTATCGGAAAAATACTCCACTTTAACTTTTATCCATTCCATTTTAAACCTCGTCATAGTGCATATTAATTCTTCTTATAGATAGGGCTTTCCCGTTATTCTCATTAATATCCACTTCAATTCCGTTTATTTTTATATTATCTTCGCAAACAGAATATTTTGAAGGCATTCCGTCCTTAAATTTTTGCAGGCTTTCTCTTTTATTCATTCCCAGTACACCGTCATGTCCTCCTGTCATTCCTACATCAGTTATATAGGCAGTTCCTCCCGGTAAAACTCTTTCATCAGCTGTCTGAACATGAGTGTGTGTTCCGTAAACCAGAGATGCTTTCCCATTTAAGTTCCATCCCATTGCCAACTTCTCCGATGTAGCTTCTCCGTGAAAATCCAAAATAATAATATCTGCTGTTTTGGAAATTTCAGGTATTATTTCGTCTATTGCCAAAAAAGGACAGGCAATAGGCGGCATAAATACTTTTGCCTGTGCGTTAATAACTGCGACTTTTTTCCCTTTTTTTTCTATTATTGTGTATCCTCTTCCCGGTGCTTCTTTTACAAAGTTTATAGGTCTTATCATTCTTTTTTCTTCATTTATGTAACTGTAAATCTCTTTTCTGTCCCAACTATGATTTCCCAGTGTTATTACATCGGCTCCATGAGCAAAAATCTGATCGGCTATTTTTCCTGTTATTCCGAATCCTCCTGCAGAATTTTCTCCGTTTACTATTATAAAATCATAATTCTGCTTTCTTTTCTTTAAATATTTAAACAAAATATTTCTCCCCGGCTCGCCGACTATATCTCCTATTATTAAAAATTTCATTTTCTCCTCTTTCTTTCAACACTTTATGATATAAAGAAAAGTATCAAAAATAATATTTTAATACTATTCTTTGATACTTTTAAAATTTTATTTTGCATACTCTACAGCCCTTGTTTCTCTTATGACTGTTACTTTTATTTGTCCCGGATATTGCATTTTTTCCTCGATTTCTTTTGCTACTTCTCTTGATAAAATAACTGCTTTATCGTCATTTATTCTGTCAGGATGAACAATAAGTCTTAACTCTCTTCCTGCCTGAATTGCATAGGAACTTTCGATTCCTTCGTGACTGTTTGCAATTTCTTCGAGCTGTTCCAATCTTTTCAAATAATTGGATAAAGTTTCTCTTCTTGCTCCCGGTCTTGATGCCGATATGGAATCGGCTGCTTGAACAAGTACCGCTTCTATACTTAACTGTTCCACTTCATCATGGTGAGCTTCTACAGCATTTATAACTAATTCATTTTCTTTGGAGAATTTTCTTAAGAACTCTCCTCCGTTTATTGCATGCGAACCTTCCTGTTCATGGGAAAAAGCTTTCCCTATATCATGGAGTAATCCTGCTCTTTTGGCTATATCAACATTCGCTCCTATTTCCGCTGCCAATGCTGCTGCAATATGTGCCACTTCTATTGAGTGCTGCAATATATTCTGTCCGAAAGATGTTCTGAATTTAAGTCTTCCGAATACTCTTAAAACTTCTCTCGGAAGTGTCGGTATTCCTACTTCAAGTATCGCCTGTTCAGCCGCATCCAGTACACTTTCTTCGACTTCTTCCTGTGCTTTCTGAACTACTTCTTCTATTTTTGTAGGATGTATTCTTCCGTCGGATATTAATTTTTCAAGGGCAATTCTCGCTACTTCTCTTCTTACTCCGTCAAAAGATGAAAGAACTACTGCTTCAGGTGTATCGTCTATTATAAGATCCACTCCTGTTGCCGATTCTATTGCTCTTATATTTCTTCCTTCACGTCCGATTATTCTACCTTTCATTTCTTCACTCGGAAGCTGAATAACCGATATTGTCGAATCCACTACATAATCTGCAGATGCTTTTCCTATTGCAGTAGATATAATTCTTTTGGAAATCTTATCTTTTTCTCTATCAAGGTTATATTCAAAATCTCTTATCAAGACTGCTTTATCATGATCCAACTCATTTTCAAGCCTTGTAAGAATTATTTTAGAAGCATCCTCTCTTGTCAATTCGGAAATTCTTTCCAGTTCTTTTTCTTCTTTTTGAATTAATTCGTTTAATTCTATTTCTTTTCTTGAAATTTTTTCACGTTGTCTTTCAATTTTGCTTTCTCTCTCTTCAAGTCTTTCCATTTTAGTTTCAAGAGTTTCTTCTTTTTTTGCAAGTCTTTCTTCTTTGGAAACTATTTCAGACTTCATTTTTTTTATTTCTTCATCTGCTATCTTTTTCTCATTCAGCAGTGTTTCTTTTACTTTCAGTGTTTCTTCTTTTTTAAATGATTCTATTTCTCTTTCAACTTCTTTTTTAGATGATTCCAGTCTTCTTTTTGCATCAACTATTCTCAATTCCAATTCACTGAGTTCCCCGTATTTCTTTTTAAAAACGGAACTTCCAAAAAAATAGGCTATAAAAAAAGCTAAAAAAGAAAAAATAACAATCAATAATATAACTATTGATATATGCATATTTCTCCTTTCCTATTTTTTCTCCGCTACATCTGAAATTTTCCATTGTCCATTTTCATTTGTCATTTTCCAATTTACTATATAATAATTACTTTCCGACCCATAGTTTATTATCATCAAGCCGGATGCTTTATTTTTTGAAACAGCTTTTACCTCTGAAAATATAAATGTCAATTTCGAAAGATCGTACTTTTTAATATTATCTAAGATAATATTATTCTTAAATGTAGGTAAAAAAAATTCTTTTAATTTTTCGTATTTATTAAAATTTGCAGCTTCTTTTAATTCTACAATTGTATCTGTAACTTCTTTATTGACTTTATCAGACTCAACAAGAGTTAAATTAACAGTAGTGCAATTTATAAAAATCAACAAAATTGGCAGAAACAAATATTTTTTCATTTTCCCTCCAAAAATTTCGCTATTCTAATTTTACCATACTTTTTTTTCTTATTCAAGAGTATATAAAAATTAAATTATTCTTTTTTAAAAAATTTTATTTTCAACTTCTCCATCTCTTATGTTGCCACATATATTGCCCGGGATTTTCTTTTACTATCTCTTCAAATTTATAAAATATTTTTTGCATATTGAATTTTACTGTTTCTTTAAGATTCTCTTTCTTTTCAATTTCTATAATTTCTTTATTTATGATTTTGATTTTTCCGTTTTCAAAAACAGAATAAGCAAGTACTAAAGGTACTTTATATTTTAGTCCGAGTAAAACGGGACCCGATACAGCTGTTGTTTCTCTGCCGAAATATTTTACAGGTATATCTTCTGCATAATGATCCGATGCCAGAGCTATTATTGTTTTATTTCTGAGTGCGTCATTCAAAGTCTCCGAATCTCTCAAAGCTATCGAATGAAGTCCTCCTTCTTCCCGCCATTTAGCCATCAAATCATTCAGCTTTTTGTTTTTCTGCTTTCTGAATACAGCATAAAATTTTCTTATATTTCTCATAATGCTGCCGGCTTCAAATCCGCCCGAATGAAGTGATACGATTATAACCGCTTTATCATTTTCACAGGCTTTCAGCATAAGTTCTTCATTTTCAAGCACTGTATTCCCACCGGAAGTTACTTCTTTCAGATAAATTGAAGTCATTATCATTTTCCCCATGGTTTTATATGATTCTTTTGCTATATTTATTATCTCTTCTTTGCTTTTTTCAGGAAATGCATGTTTTATATTATCTATTGTCAATTCTCTTCTTTTTTTTATAAGATAATAAGCTGCCATTCCCACACTTTCAAAAAACTTGTATCTGAATTTCAACGGAAAAACCGATAAAACTTTCCTGAAAACAATGGCATTCCAGCCTGCAACAATTTCTCCTGGCTTATATTTCATATATTTATTCTCCCTTGACTATTCCTAACATTTCTTTAGTTAAAAGAGAGCATATCGTCTACGCTCTCTTCTTTTTGAAAATATATTTATTATTTTCTTATTCCCAATTTTTCGATTAATTCTCTGTAATTATCCACGTTTCTGTTTTTAACGTAGTTTAATAGTCTTCTTCTTTTACCGACCATTTTCAATAATCCTACTCTTGAGTGAACATCTTTAGGATGTGTTCTCAAATGTTCAGTTAAGTGATTTATTCTTTCAGTAAGTAAAGCTACCTGTACATCTGCAGAACCTGTGTCCTGTGCATTTTTACCATATTGTGTAATAATTTCCTGTTTTGATCTCATTGCCATTTTATTTCCTCCTAATTTTTATTATTTAATCCAAGAACATAACGGCAACTTATGTTCATAGAAAAAATTCACAATTATCTTATCATATTTATAACCTTTTGTAAAGTGCTAAAATTATTTGCCGAATTCCTCTACAAGTAAATCATAGGTAAGTTCCCCTTTATGTTCCTTAATGATTTTATTTCCGTCCATTATCAAATTAAAAGGAAATGCCTGAACTTTAAATCCTGTTAATATTTCACTGCCGGAATCATAGTATATAGGAAATGTGTATTCATTATTTTTAACATATTCTTTTACTTTATCCAAGCTTGAATTTGCTTCTGAATATACAACTATAACATTTACTTTATCCTTATATTCATCGTAAAACTTTTGAATATCAGGTGCTTCGGCTCTACAATGAGGACACCATTCAGCAGCAACTACAAACAAAGTTTTTTTACCGTTGTTTATAATTTTTGAACTTTCATATTTATTCCCGTTCAAATCTTCCAAACTGAAATTAGAAATTTTTCCGTCAGACTCAGCTTTAACATCAGATTTTTTACCGCATCCTATTGCAAATAAGACTATTACTAATAAAAATATTATTTTTTTCATTGTTTTCTCCTCTTACTGTATTTATACCTTTATATTTTACTATACAAATCTTTTATTTCTTTTTGAATATTACTTTTATATACTTATAAAAGCTTCATATTCAGGTTCAAGATGATAACCGTAATCTTTTGCTATTTTAAAATATTGTTTTGCTTTATCTTTATTTTTATTATTATAATAATAAACACCCAAATTATGAAAAGCCGTATCATTTAATCTTGCTGCAGCTTTCAGGTTCAATATTCTGACATTTTTATCTTTTTCAGGATAATAAAGACTCAAATCCACCATTGAGTAGTCGTCTCCGCTTTCTGCCAGTCTTTCCAATATTTTTTTTGCACTTTTATTGTTTCTTTCGGTTTTTTTCTGTGAACTTTTTTTATCTTTTTCAGGTTTTTCTTTGTCGGTTTTTTCTATAAGATTCGCCAAT
Organism: Pseudoleptotrichia goodfellowii; assembly: GCF_007990505.1. Taxonomy (NCBI): domain Bacteria; kingdom Fusobacteriati; phylum Fusobacteriota; class Fusobacteriia; order Fusobacteriales; family Leptotrichiaceae; genus Pseudoleptotrichia; species Pseudoleptotrichia goodfellowii. The sequence goes on from NZ_AP019822.1 coordinate 1,565,751, forward strand.
CTGTATCCTGAAGATATTGAACCTGCAGAATAAGCTTTATTATATATTTCTTTGGCTTTCTTTACTTCTTTTTTCTCTTCGTAAAGTTTCCCCAGATAAGTCATCATATCCACATCATTCTTATGGATCGCCTTCAAATAATTTTCTTCTGCTTTAGTATAATTTTTCATATTTTCATATATATACCCTTTATATCCTGTAATCAGTGAATCATCGGAATTTGTGTCTTCCAAGACTCTGATAGCAAGTTCATAGTTTTTGCTTGAGTTTACAAGCTTATATGCCAACTCGAATGAAGCCAGATAATATCTGTTTTTGGCAAAAAGCTGATTATATATTTCCACAGCTTCCTGATCTTTATCTTCTGTTTCGAGTTTTTTTGCTTTGGAATAAAGTGCAGGCGGATATTCTTCGGCTATAAATTCCTTTAATATATCATAAGCCGCATTATAGTTGGAAAATTTTTCCAGAATAAGTGTTCCCAATTCTTTTTTTTCATTGGGATTTATTGTACCTCCCTGAAGTTTTTTATTAAGTTCTTCTATTCTTTTGTATATCCCTGTCAAATTTTTATTATAATCATAAGAATACACAGAATAAATTTCTCCCCGTTCTTTACCTTTTTTAAAGTATTCCTGTGCTTTTGTGAACTCAAGCTTATCCTGAAAAATATTCCCTAACATATAGTAAGCCTTGTAATTCCCCTGATTTGCAGCACTTTCCAGTAAATTAATCACTTCTTTTTCGGAATCACTTTTCCCTTTCAGTATAAGAGCTTTGTAAAATTCCGCATTTCCGTTACTTTTATTCAAGAACTTGTTAAAAAAGTCTTCCCCTGAATTTTGCCAATATAAATAAGCCAATCCGAAAGCATCGGAATTTTCTTCTTTTGCTGACTGCTCCAAATACTTTCTTACATACCCCTCTTCTTTTTTCTCCAATATCCCCAATAATCCTTTTTCGAGAGAATCATATCCTTTTTCTGTTTTTCCGCAGGACACAAGAATTAAAAGGAATAATATAAAACCTGCTATTGATTTTCTCATAGTTTTTCGTCATCATCCTTCATAGTTAAAAATATTTTATTTTACAATAGATCCCGTTTTTACTTCTTTACTTATTTCAATTAAACGGATTTTTTTCTTTTCTGTTGTTGTCAGTAACATTCCCTGGGACAATTCCCCTTTTAAAGTTACAGGCTCCAAATTCAATACTGCCGTTACTTTTTTACCTATAAGTTCTTTTTCGTCAGGATACCATTTGGCAATTCCCGAAACAATCTGCCTTTTTTCAGTTCCCGTATCTACAATAAATTTCAGAAGTTTATCAGCATCTTTTATCTTTTCAGCTTTTATTATTTCTACAACTTTAATCTCGACTTTATTGAAGTCATTTATTGTTATAGGATTTTCTATGTGCAGATTTTCATTATAATCTTTTTTATTTTCAGGCTCAATTTCAATTCTCGGAAATAGAGGTACCGCTTCACCTAATTTATTTCCTGCAGGATAGCTTCCCCATTTTCTTATATCTTCAAGTTTTAAAGTATTGAAGTCAATATTCAAACCTAACTGTCTTACTATTTTTTCAGCTGTATCAGGCATAAAAGGATAAATCAGCATTGAAATTTTATAAAGAGAATCTACAAGATTATACATTACTGTAGAAAGCCTGTCTTTTTTACTTTCGTCTTTTGCCAGATTCCAAGGCTCACATTCGTCAATGTATTTATTCATTCTTCCTATGAATTTCCAAATGTCTTTCAATGCTTCTGAAAACTGAAATTCATTCATGTGAATATCCAGATCTTCCACTGTCTTTTCCCATAAATCCTTTATTTCGATGTCATATTTATCTTCAATCTTATTCAAAACAACTTCAGAATTAAAGTATTTTTTCTGCATTCCAATCGTTCTGTTTAAGAGATTTCCCAAATCATTGGCTAAATCCGAGTTTATTCTCTGAATCATAGCCTTTTTTGAGTAATCGGCATCCTGTCCGAAAGTCGCTTCTCTCATCAAATAATATCTGAAAGCATCCAATCCATATTTTTTTACTTCTTCTTCAGGATTTACAACATTTCCCAAAGATTTGGACATTTTTTCTCCTTCTACAGTCCACCAACCGTGAGCTGCTACCGTATCCGGCAATTTTATTCCTGCAGACATAAGCATAGCAGGCCATATGATAGCATGAAACCTTAGTATATCTTTCCCTATAACATGTGTTACTTTGCCGTTCGACCATATTTCTCCGAATTCTTTTTCGTCTTTTTTAAATCCTGCCCCTGTAAGATAAACAGTAAGTGCGTCAAACCACACATAAATAACATGTCCTTTTTCAAGCTCAAGAGGTATTCCCCAGTCAAAAGTAGTTCTCGATATGGATAAATCCTGTAATCCCTGTTTTATAAAAGCCACTACTTCATTTTTTTTACTTTCAGGCTTTATAAAATCGGGATTTTCTTCTATATGTTTTAAAAGAGCATCTTCATATTTAGACAATCTGAAAAAATAAGAAACTTCTTTTACGTCTATTACTTCTTTCCCCATATATTTACCGTCTACAAGCTGATTTTCGGGAACAAAAGTTTCTTCGGAAACACTGTATTTTCCTACATATTCTCCCCTGTATATATCGCCTTTTTCATTTACTCTTTTTACTATTTCTCTGACACTTTCTATATGTCTTTCCTGAGTCGTTCTCAAATAGTCTGTATTGGATATATTAAGTTTTTCCCATAATGTAGTAAAATTCAATGACATTTTATCTACCCATTGTTGAGGGGTATAGCCGTTTTTTTCGGCTGCTTCCTGTATTTTCTGACCATGTTCGTCTACTCCTGTCATAAATGACACATCGTATCCTTTAATCCTCTTATATCTCGAAACTACATCACAGATAATTGTTGTATAAGCAGTTCCCACATGAGGGGCTGCGTTAGGATAGTATATCGGCGATGTTATATAAAATGAATTGGACATTTTTTCTTCCTCCTACTGTTTTACGATGATTATTTTTTTAAAATATATTTATTTCTGTATATTTCATAAGCTCTTCTTCCTGCTTTATGAATATTTTCTTTGACAATTTCTGTTGCTTCTTCTATAGAAATATCTTTTGATATATAAAAAGGTTCTCCGACATAGTGAACATTCCTTGAAAAAGGTTTCGGTATTTCAAGTCTGTCCCAGACATTCCTGAAAATCCATCTTTTATTGCAGAAAGAACTGACAGGAATTATAGGCAGTCCTGTCTTTTGTGCAATATAAATTGCTCCTGCTTTAGGCTCAAATATAGGACCTTTCGGTCCGTCTATGGCGATTCCCAGGGAATATCCTTTCTTAACAAATTTTATCGATTCTTTTAAACTTTTTATATTATCTTTATTTGAAGAGCCTCTGATAATTTCATTTCCTTCCCTTCTGAGTAATTCCGAAAGAATTTCTCCGTCTTTGGAAGAACTTACCATAGAAGCCTTCTTTTTTATCGTTCTTGTAGCATTACACACAGTAAATATTTTTCTATGCCAAAAAACCATTATTTTCTGTACTTCTATATCGACATTATCGGCATAGTGATATTCCTTTTTCGTCATAAAGCTCAATATCCTGTATATTATGTGAAGAACGATTCCTGTAAACTTATACTTATTCATACTTTCTCCAAATTTCAGATTTTAAAATCCGAAAGATTATTCTAATCCGTGAAGTTGTTTAAAATGCTCGGCTATATCCAGTATTCTTCTTTCTATCGCTTCATTTGTCTGATCCAAAATAGCATTTGTGCAAACCAGAGTTGCATATCCGTAAAGGAAATACCACAGTCTTAAAACTGACAATTTAGCTTCTTCTTCAGGTAATTGAGGAAAACTTTTAAGAAGTTCCTCTTTTGTTAAAAGTTTTTCGATTGTTTCATCAAATAATGTTTTAAATCCTTTTGAACCGTCCAAAAAGATGGCTCTGTACAATTCTTTTTCTTCTCTTGCAAATACAACAAATCCTATTGCTGTATTGAGTATCTTTCTGTCTTCTTCCCATTTATCCGAATAGTGTCCGTTTAAATACTCATCCAGTTTTTCTTCTGCAAGTTTTATAATTTCCTCTTTAAGTTCATCTATTGTAGAAAAATTTGCGTAAATCGGTGCGGTAGATCCTTTAAATTTACTTGCTATTTTTCTTGCACTTATATTTTTTATTCCCTCATTTTTCATTATTTCGTAAGTAGCTTTAACTATATCTTTTTTTGTAAATTTTATTTTCGGCATAATTGTTCTCTCCTAATAATTTTTTTATAATCTTTCATATACACTAAAATTCCAATTTTCAAATTGTTTTTCTTCTCTCATTCCCCATTCTCTGTAGTCTATCTTTGGAAAATACGCATCAGCCTCCTTATCTGAAAATTTTATGTAACTGATATATAGTTTCTTAACATATTTTAAAGCCGTTATGTATACATCTTCTCCGCCTATTATAAAAACTTCTTCATCAACATTATAAAAATTCTTTATTACATCATCGAAATTATCGTATACTTCTATCTCATATTTTCGGGCTTCTTCCTGCCCGAAAGTACGGGACAGAACTATATTTCTTCTGTCAGGAAGAGCTTTTCCTATACTTTCAAAAGTTTTTCTGCCCATTATTACTGTTTTTCCTGTTGTTATTTTCTTAAAGTTTTTTAAATCTTCGGGGATGTGCCATAACAGCTTATTTTTTTTCCCTATTTCTCTATTTTCCCCCATTGCTACTATTATACTAAACATATTAATCCCTATTTCTTCGATATATTTTATACTGCAACTTCAAATTTTATTACAGGATGACTTTCGTAATCTTCGAGTTTAATATCCTCAAAAGTAAGTTCGTCAAAAGGCTTATCCGCAATAGTAATTTTCGGAAGTTTTAAAGGTTCTCTTGTCAGTTGCTCTTTCAAACCTTCAATGTGATTTTCATAAATATGAGCATCTATTATTGTATGTGAAAACTCTCCCAGCTCATATCCGCATTCTTTAGCTATCATCATTGTCAGCAAAGAATAACACGCTAGATTGAACGGTATCCCCAAGGCAATATCTCCGCTTCTTTGGGTCAGATGACAGTTAAGCCTGTTTCCCAAAACATTGAACGCAAAAGTATAATGGCAAGGTGGTAATTTACTTATTGAAGCATTTCCCGGATTCCACGCAAGAACTATAAGCCTTCTTCCGTTTTTATGGTTGGGATTTGTTTTTATTTCTTTTAATGTGTCTATTATATACTGTATCTGATCGAAAACAAGCTGCCCGTTTTTTTCTCTTTTGGTCCATTTATTATTTTCATCGGCAAAAACTTCCCCATCCAAAGAAATTTCGGGGACAGGATATCTTCTCCAGAATCTTCCGTATGCTGTTTCAAGTCTGCCTTCTTCATCAGCCCAGGCATCCCATATTTTCGTTTTTGTCCGTAAATTTTTAATGTGTTCTTCTCCTGTTAAATACCAGAAAAGTTCATGTAACATAGAATTAAAATACATTTTTTTTGTAGTAAGTAAAGGAAATCCTTTACTTAAATCCACTTTATAGGTATAAGCAAAAGTAGAAATCGTATCCACTCCTGTTCTGTTTTCTTTTCTCACGCCGTTATCCAGTACGTGTTTTACCAGTTCCAAATATTCCTTCATTTATTAATAAGATTTATAAAGGCTTATCGCCATTCCCGTAATTCAATCAGCTTTACTGTAAAAATACGGCAAATAAATCATTCCTCCTTCACTATAAATAATACTTAAAATTCAACAATGTTATTTTAACTTTTTTAAATTCCTATATTTTTTCATATTCAAAGTCATTCTGTCTTAACGCTTCATACAGTATAATCGCAGCGGAATTTGACAAATTCAAAGAACGTCCCAAAGGCAGCATAGGTATTGTTATATTGTTTTCTTTATACCTGTTCAGTATTTCTTCAGGAATCCCTCTCGATTCGGGACCGAACATTACATAGTCGTTTTTCCCGTAATTGACATCTGAATATCTTCTTTTTGTTTTAGTTGTTGCAAAATATAAATTTACATTTTTATTTTCTACATTTTCTTTAAAAAAATGTTCAAAATCTTCCCAAACGTAAAGTTGAACATCTTTCCAATAATCCAGTCCCGACCTTTTGACAGCTTTTTCATCCAATGAAAAACCTAAAGGTTTTATCAAATGGAGTTTCGTTTTTGTCAGGACACATGTTCTTCCTATATTCCCTGTATTATAAGGAATTTCAGGATTTAACAGAACAATATTCATAAATCACCTTTCAAAATCAGATTATTTAACCCATAAGTTTTTTATAATCGGATAATTTTATTTTATTTGAATTGAGTTTTTCCAGTTTTTTGGTAATGTTGTCCCCTCTTGAAAAACCTCCGAATCCATTTTTTGAATTAATATGTGTTATTGCAATTGCCAAAGCATCTGCAGCATCATCGGGTTTCGGTATTTCTTCCAAACCGAGTATAATTTTTACCATTTCCTGTATTTGTTTTTTTTCGGCTCTACCGTAACTGGCTATACCCATTTTAACCTGTAACGGAGTGTAACTGTAAATATTCATATTATTTTTTTGACCGACCAGAGTTATAACACCTCTTGCCTGACCTACTTTTACTATTGTTTTCTGATTTTTAAAAAAATACAGTTCTTCTATTGCCATATCTGAAGGTTTCCATAATTTTATTATATTATCCAGTCCGTCATAGATTTCCTCAAGTCGGACAGGCATATCTTCATCTTTATCGGTGTAAATACATCCGTAATCCAAAACTTTGTATTTTCCTTTTTCAAAATCTATAACCGAATAGCCTACTATTGCTGTTCCCGGATCGATACCTAAAATTCTCATTTTTCTCCTAATTTTTTAAAATGATTATCATTATAACATACAAACATCCTTTTTTCAATTACGAAACTGTTTTTAAAACATTCATCAATCCAATATTTTATTAATGATACAGATATATTATTTTTATGTTTTTTAAAATAAATGCTTTAATTATAAAAAATATTTATCTCTTTTTATATAAATCATATCCGTTCCTTTTTTTATAATTTTTACTATTCCTTTAAACTCTTTATCTTTAGAAGTTTTGTTATGCAAATAAAGTTTATATTTTTTATTTTCATTTATTTTTTCTATATCTTTAAATTTATTTTTTTTAAACAATACTGTCATTCCGTTTTTCAATTTTTTATATTTCTCATAATTAGTAATTACTTTTTCATAATCAAAAATATATTCAACTTCTTTCAAATTTATTTTATCTTTAATTTTAGAAATATTAAAATATTCATTTATTTTTCCTATATCCACTGCATCTTCCAAACTGAATTTATCTATTTTTGTTCTTACGAGTTTAGTCATCGTCGCATAAAATCCCGTTTTATCTCCTATATCTTTAACAAGAGTTCTTATATATGTGCCGCTGCTTACATCAGCATAAAAAGAGATTTTTTTCGGATTTTCACTGTTTATTTTGATTTCTCTGATTGAGTTTATTTTTACTTTTCTTGCTTTTCTTTCGGTTTCTATGCCTTTTCTTGCAAGTTCGTATAATTTTTGTCCGTTTACTTTTATAGCCGAATACATCGGCGGAATCTGCTCTATATCTCCTACAAACCCGAAAATTATTTCAGAAATTTTTTCTTTTGAAATTTCAATTTCTCCTTCATATTTCAAAGTTACAGCTCCTTCTGTATCATAACTGTCGGTTTCATAGCCTAACTCAAGTTCTACATAATATTCTTTATCTTTTTTCATTAAATCGTCGGAAAATTTTGTGGCTCCGTTTACCATTACAATCAAAAGCCCTTCAGCCATGGGATCGAGAGTTCCCGCATGACCTATTTTTTCTGCATAGATCGCTCTTTTCAACTCATTTATGGCTTTAAAGGAACTTATCCCTTTTCTTTTATTCAACAAAATCATTCCGTCTTCGATAAATTTATTCTTTTCCGTCATAATCCCTCATTTTCTTCAATAATTTCTACATTATAGGCGACACAACTCTAAATAAAGAATTTCTTATTTTTCTCCAGAATACGATTTTTTTAAGATTTTCTTCTTTAATCTGTTCACATTGTTCCAAATCTTTATAAAACTGATTTCTTATATTTTGACTGATTTCCTCATTGTAAAAAACTGAATTTACTTCGTAGTTTATTTCAAAACTTCTCATATCAAAGTTACATGTTCCCATTGTGGAAATTTTGCCGTCCGTTACAATGTCCTTGCAGTGAAGAAATCCCGCTTTATATCTGTATATCTCCACTCCTGCAGCTAACAGCTCTCCGAAATACGTTTCTGCAATCCAGTAAGGGATTTTCTTATCAGGAACTCCCGTTATCATAATTTTTATTTTAACGCCCGAAAGAGAAGCTATCTGCAACTGTGATATAAGGGACGTATCAGGTATAAAATAAGGGCTTTGAATAAGAACCTCTTCTTTTGCAACGGCTATCATTTTTGAGTACATATATTTCAACGATGCCCACACAGTGTCTGGACCGCTTGAAGAAACTTGCATTAAATAAGCATCAGGATGACTGACTTTATTTCCTTTTATTATTTTATCGATTTTTTCTCTTTCAAAATCTTCTTTACCTCCGCTGTTCAGCCAGTCTGTGGCAAATATGGCCAAATAGTGAATTACAAGCTCTCCTGTTATTCTCATATTTGTATCACGCCAAGTTTCAAACCTTTTCCCCCCGGTTATATACTCTTCTCCGAGATTCATTCCTCCCGTATGAAGGATTTTATTATCAATTATCGTCATCTTTCTGTGATTTCTGTAATTGAGTTTGGAAATTTTATACTTTATATCCAGAAAATATCTGAATTCCACACCTACTTCAGCGAGTTCTTTTCTGTACTTTTTGGAAATAGTTCCCATTGAGCCCATTCCGTCAAACAGAAGTTTTATTTTCAAGCCTTCTTTTGCTTTTTTTATAAGAAGATTCTTTATTTTTTCTCCCAGTTCATCCGAACGCCATATAAAGTACTCCATATATATTACTTCTTTTGCTTCTTCCAAATCTTTAATAATCGAATCAAATGCTTCTTTTCCGTCATAAAAAAGTTCGTATGAGCCGTTATTTGTCAAATACGTTCTTTCAGATTCATACAGAAGTTTTACAATCTCTTTTTCTTCCTCATTTATATTAGCGTTCCCCATTGATTTTTCAAGATTTTTTACTCGCAACTCTTTGGATTCAAAAAGCTGTGTCGGATCATATTTCATAAACTCCCCTGAAAAACTGTTCAAAAGGGTAGTTCTTCTTTTTCCTTTTTTATCAACTGTTATCCGACTTTTTCTCCAGTTTACCCCTAAAACAACGTACAGAACAAAGCCGAATATAGGAAATACTGTTATTGTAAATATCCATGCTACCATACTTTCAGGCGTTTTTTCCGATACAAGTATAGCGATTACAAAGCCTATATACAATGCTAAATGAATATGCTCTATGGATATAATCCATATTAATAAATTCCCCAAATGATTAAACATAAAGACCTCCCTTTTCATTTATAAATTTCACCTGTTATTATATATTATCATTTTTAGAAAGTATTTTCAAATAAAAACCGCTTAAAAGCATTTGTTTCAATCTTTCAAACGGCTCAAAAATCCTTATTTGCGAGTTAATTTTATTTCAGATAAGCTATAGCTTCTATTTCTACAAGAGCTCCTTTAGGTAATTTAGCTACTTCAAAAGCCGATCTTGTAGGATAAGGTTCTTCAAAATATCCTGCGTAAATATTATTTACTGCTACAAAGTCCGATATTTTATCAAGAAAAACCGTTGTTTTCACTACATTTTTCATTGAATATCCGTTATTTTCCAATATAGCCTTCATATTTTCCAATGCCTGTTTTGCCTGACCTTCAACTGTATCCGAATCTATATTCTGAGTTTCGGGATTTATTCCCAACTGCCCGGATATATATAGAAAATCTCCTGCAATTCTGAATGCGGAATAAGGTCCTACCGCTTCGGGTATCTTTTTCATGTGATTACCTCCTGAAATATATAATATTTTTTATCTTAATATATTTTATCATATTTTCAATATATAACAACAGTTTTTTTATTTAATCTTTTTTAAATTTCTTAAAACCGATAATTAAAATGAATTAAAAGCCAAAACTAAGCTCTAAATAATGAAGATATATTGACATTTTTATATAATGAGTTATAATATTAATGAGAATTATGAGAGGATGTGGTTCTATGAAAATCATTATTAGCGGAAAACAATTGAAAATTACGGATGCAATCAAAAGTTATACTGAAGAAAAGATTAATAAACTTTCAAAGTATACAGATGCTATAACTGAAGTCGATATTGTCCTTGCAGTTGAAAAAAAGAAAACCGAGGGGGATGTCCATAAAGCTGACGGCTTGGTTTATGCAAGCGGTACAAAAATAAAAGTTGAAGCCAGAAACGATGATTTATATGCAGCCATTGACGAATTATCAGAAAGATTGGAAAGACAAGTAAGAAAATATAAAGAAAAACAAAAAGACCATAATAAAAAAGGTAGCCATTAATAATAAATTTTCTAATATAAAAGTTACTTTAACTTTAATCGTATGATTTGCTAATATTTCCTAAAAAGTGCAGAACGGTATCTATACTGAACTGCACTTTTTATATATCCCAAAGGTTATTTCTTTCATTTTTAATCCATGCTGTGTATTTTTCTGAATATTGGAAATTTTGTTTGTACTTATTTTATTACAGATTCACAATCAACGGTATTATTAGGCAGAGGAAACATCATACTGAAAATATATTCTTCCTCAACAATTACACATTTTTTTCTATAGAATACCAAAAATACTTTCTTTTTTAATAAATTTCCTTTTTCAAATATCTTATATCCTTGGGTTCGATATTCATATTCTTCTAACAGTGAAATGATATTTCCGTTTCCTAAATTTTCTTCATTTCCTAATATTTTCTTTCTGCTTTCTTCATTTTCGAGTGCAGATTTATAATTTTTAAATAAATCTTTTAACATCATATTTCTTTTTATATGATTTTTCCACTCTTTTTCATTAAATTTTTTATCGGATATTTTTATATTTTCTATGCTAAACTTTTTTATGTTCAAATGATCTGCTATCATAAAGCACAGTAAAATCATTAATAATACTGAAACTATTTTTATAATAATTTTTATCCTTTGCATAATTGGTATTCTACCTCTATTTCCCTTATCGCCTCATCAAAATTTTCTTTGGAAATATCAAATGAATTTAAAGCATTTAACAACTGTTTTGAATTATAGTATCCTATTTTCAGGGTATCTCCTAAAAGTGCTCTTTTTTCTTTGGCTCCTTCTCCCGAGCATAACCCGTTTTCAATAAGATCTTTTACAGTAAAAATATATTTTTCATCTGATCTATTTTTATGAGTTACTATATGCAATAATGCTTCTTTTATTGATTCGTCGGAAGCATTTTCCACACCGATATTATCTTTTTTCGTGGCATTTTTTCTGCTTATAAAAGCATGTTTTATATCGGGTATCCTTTTTTCTACAACACTTCTTATTTTTTTCCCTGCAAAATCAGGATCGGTCAACAATATCAAATCATTATTTTTTGCCAATTCCGAAAGTTTACCGAGAGATTTTTTCGTAAGTCCCGAAAATCCGTTTAAAGCCACAACATGAGCATCTACAACTCTTTTTACAGCAGTTATATCATCTCTTCCTTCTACCACAATAATTTCATTTATTTTTATCTTTTTATTTTCCATTAAAACCGCTTTCAATTATTTAATATTATAATCTTCAAGTATTTTTAACAAGAGTTTCCACGTATCGCCTACAGATTTTATATCCATTCTTTCCTCAGGTGTGTGGGCTCCATATATATTGGGTCCTATAGAAACTACATCAAGATTTTCCATTTTATTCGTGAAAATTCCGCATTCAAGTCCTGCGTGAATAGCTTTTATTTCAGCATCTTTTCCTGTGAGTTTTTTAAAGGATTTTACTATCAAATCTCTAATTTCTGAATGTTCTTTGTATTCCCAAGGTAAATGAGCCGAATCGACTTTTATATTTGCTCCGTGTTTTCTTGCTAAATCTGTAATTTCAGAAATAAGATTTTGTAAAGAAGCACTTACCGAACTTCTGGATAAAGCCTTGAAAGTCATCTGAATATTTCCGCCTACCGATGCAGTTTTTGCAACCCCTAAATTAATGGAAGTTTCCACAAGTCCTTCGACCTGTTTGCTCATCGCCTGTATCCCATTAGGAAATTCATGCAAATAAGATATAATGTTTGCAGTGTCCGATTGAGAAATTTCTGCAGGCTTTTTCCCTAATTTTTCTATTGAAATTTCACTCACTTCAATAATCGGCGATTTATCCACCGCTTTAAAGTCTTTCAGTATATTTCCGAAAGCAAGTTTAGCAGCTTTTTCAAACTCTTTTACAGTATCTCCATCCAGTTTTACATTCAAATGTACCATAGCTTCTCTCGGGATAGCATTTACTTTTTCTCCGCCGTCTATATGAATCAATCTCATAGAATAACGTTTACTCAGATGATAAAGCACTTCTCCCATTATTTTATTGGAATTTCCGAAATTTTTATGTATTTCCGCTCCTGAATGTCCTCCTGAAAGTCCTTTGATTTCTATAGAAATCAATGTCGAATCTTCAGTTTTTATCTTTTTCGGAGACAATATAAATTGTGTAGTAGTTCTTCCTCCTCCGGCACTGCTTACGTAAATTTCTCCATATTCTTCAGTGTCAAGATTAATTAGGGTTTTCCCGTCAAAAACAGAATAGTCGAGATTTTCAGCTCCGGACATTCCTTCTTCTTCATCGGTAGTTATGAGTATTTCCAAAGCGGGATGTTTTATATCGTCACTGTCGAGTATCGCAAGAGCATAAGCCACTGCAATTCCGTTATCTGCTCCGAGTGTTGTCCCGTTTGCTTTTAAAAATCCCTCTCTTTCAACGAGCTCTATTCCCTGTGTTTCAAAATTGAATTTAGTATCTTTATTTTTCTCCCAAACCATATCCATATGTCCTTGAAGAATTAACGGAGAAAAATCTTCGTATCCTTCAGAAGCTTTCTTTTTAATAACTACATTATAATTTTGATCCTGCATTACCTGAAGTCCTCTGCCTTTAGCAAATTTTACAAGCCAGTCACTGATTTCCTTTTCCTTTTTTGAACCTCTCGGTATTTTTGAAATTTCTCTAAAATAATGAAAAACCTTTTCAGGATATAATTTTTCAACATCCATATTATTTGCACCTGCCTTTTTAAATTTTATTGTATTTTATTTTTAAATAATTGAATCAAAAAGTTCTTCCAGTAAAACCATTTCTTTCTGAGTCAGATCATGACCGGATTTCAGTTTTTTCAAAAGAGGATTGTCCTCAGCAAGACTGCTTCTTTCAAGAACTTTTATTACAAGTCTTTTATAAAACTCCATATTTCCCGCTCCTTTTTTATATTTTATTATTTACTGTTTTGCAAATCATTAAAAGACAACTGAATAACATTACTTTTTGTAATTGAACTCAGATGTATTCCTATCAGTCTTACTTCGTCTTTTTTCTTTAAATGTTTAAAACTTTCCATTGCCGCTTCAAATATGCTTTTATACTCGTCTGTTGCGATTTTCAGCGTTTTAGCTTTAGTATAAGTTATAAAATTCGAGTATCTTATCTTTAATGTTACTGTTTTTGCAAATTCTTTATTTTCTTTCAGCCTTTTGCTCAATTTTTTTGACTGTACTTTCAGTTCATCAGATAATTCAAGTATGTCGTTCATGGACTGTCCGAAAGTAACTTCGTGTCCGTAAGACTGCCTTTTTCTGTTAGTGTCTATTTCCGAATACTGCATTCCTCTGATTACATTATACAGATATTCTCCCCTGTTTATACCGAATTTTGCTGTAAGTTCTCTTTTTTCTATCTTGTAAAGCTCCGAAACTACGGATATATTAAACAGACTTAATAATTCCCTTGTCTTTTTCCCTATTCCCGGAATAATCGATAAATTTTTATCCCGTATATACTCGACAAACTGCTCTTTACTCTCAAAAATAAAGTAATTATCGGGTTTATTAATATCGCTTGCAATTTTTGCACTGATTTTGCTGAATCCTATTCCCACAGAACATGTTAATCCGGTATTTTTGAAAATATATTCTTTAAATCTGATAATAAACTTTTCAATATTATTATTCTTTATAAATTCCGTTATATCTATATAACCTTCATCTATTGAAGTAAATTCATATTTATCGGTAAATTTTTTTATTAAATTCTGAATTTCCTTTCCTACAGCAGAATAATAATTTTTTCTCACAGGAATAAGTTTCAAGTAAGGACAAAGCTTTTTTGCAGTAACTGTAGGCATTGCCGATTTTACTCCGAATTTTCTTGCCTCGTAACTCGCCGTAGTTACTACTCCGTGTCCCACAGCAATGGGAATCCCTTTTAATCGGGGATTATCTCTCTGCTCAATCGAAGCAAAAAAGGCATCCATATCATAATGCAGATAAATCTTTTCCATTTTCGCTTACTCCTCTTAAACAGAGGTAAATTTACCTTTTTCGATTTTATACTTGTATGTTGCCAAATTTGCAAGTTCGGCACTGTGAGTTACGATAATTATTGACTGATCTTTCTCTTTATTTATTTTTTTAAAAAGAGAATTTATAACATCACTTGTCTCACTGTCAAGATTTCCTGTAGGTTCGTCCGCTAAAATGATTTCAGGATTGTTAATCATTGATCTTGCTATGGCAACTCTCTGTTTTTCTCCTCCGGACAGTTCTAGCGGCTTATGAGTTATTCTGTCCTTCAAACCTACAAGCTCCAATAATTCTTCGGCTTTTTCTCTTATTTCCTTCTTATCTCTTTTTTTATTAATAAGTGCCGATATCATAACATTTTCAAGGGCTGTAAATTCATTAAGCAAATAGTGAAACTGAAACACAAATCCGATTTTTTCATTTCTTATAGTATTTTTTATTTTCTCATTTTTATAATCCACACTGTTTCCGTCTATTTTAAGTTCTCCGTTTGTAGGCACATCAAGAAGTCCCAGTATATTCAAAAGAGTAGTTTTTCCGCTTCCGGATTTTCCCTGTATAGAAGCAAAATCTCCTTTACCGAAAGAGAGATTTACATCTTTCAATATATGAATTTCTTCAACTTTAGTCTTGTATATTTTATTTACATTTTTAAGTTCTATTATTTTATTATTCATGTTTTAACGCCTCCACAGGATTCATTCGTGATGCTCTTACTGCAGGATAAATTGTGGAAATAAATACTACAATAAAAGTAATAATATATACTGCAGAAAGTTCAGCTACAGATATATATAAAGGCAATTCGTCAAGGTAATAATAGGAATCTTTCATATATATTTTAAATAGTTTTTGGAGTGAGATCAATATAAAAGGCGATAAAATGCTTGCCAAAACCATTCCCGATACTCCGATTATAAGACCCTCTATTGTAAAAATCTTTCTTATATTCTTGTTTGTATATCCGATAGACTTCAATATTCCTATATCTTTTATCTTTTCTCTTACTATCATATTTAATATTACAGACACTGCAAAACATGCTATCATTAAAAGTAAACTTAAAATAGCTATCAGAACGAATTTTTCAAATCGTACTGCACTAAGCAGACCTTCATTTACTACTTTCCAGCTCTGTACTTTATAATCGCTTTCAGGAAATTTTGACATAACTGTGCCGACTGTATTTTCAACTTTTTGAGGATTTTCTACAAGTATTCCTACTTCTGTTGCAGCTTCTCCTCTTTCAAACATTATCTGCATCGTTTTAAGAGGTACTATTACCAGATTTGAATCATAAGGCAATCCTCCCGTCTTAAAAATACCTCTGACAATAAGTTTTATTTCTTTATTTTCTGCAGAAACAAGACTAAGTTCCTCACCTACTTTTATCCCCATTTCTTCAGCCAATACTTTTCCTACCAATACGGAATTACCTTCAGAAATATCATTTTTTCCGTCTATTATTTTTAATTTCAAATCATTTTTTACATTTTCGGCACTGATTCCGTCAGCCAAAACTCCCTTTGCAAGTTCGTTATATTTTATAATTGACTGACTTCTTATCTCAGGAATAACGGCTTTTACATCTTTCATTCCTTTAGTCTTTTCAAGTATATCCTGATAACTTTCAAAATACGAATCTTTGGCATTTTTTATTAAAATGTGAGGACTTAATGTCAGCAAAGAATTTACCATATTTTTATTAAGACCATTTGATACAGTAAGAGACACTACAAATACCGTTACTGCGATAGCCACTCCCAACACGGAAAATATACTTTGAAATTTTCTTTCGAGTATGTGTCTTACAGCTATAAATAACTCTACCATTTTTCCCCCTATTTAACATCATCGGACATATCCGATGTTATATTATAATTTCTCATCAATTCTGCTTTTTCCGCCTGAACCTGTTTCACATCAAGCACTATTTCTTCTCCACGATCTGTTTCAAATACTATAAACTCACTATTTACAGCTTGTACTTTTTTCACAAAATTTTTAAAGTCTTTATATTTTTGTCCGTTCACTTTTGTTATAATCAGATTTCCCATATCGGAATATCCCAGATTCACATCAAAAGGCAACACTCTTACCAACACTGCAAGTTCCGAATAATCTTTGAAAGATTCTTCTTTTTCATAAACAGAGTTCAATGCTCCCTGTGTTACTCCCATATAGTTATTTGTCAAAGGCTCGAATAACAGTCCTCCGTAAACTAAATATGAAGGAGCAGTTTCAAGAGTTACATTTTTAACTACGCTGTACTTGACATTTTTACTGTTCAGTTTTACCTGTCCGTTCTGTTTCTTTTTATCTCTTACTATTTCATATGACAGACTGTCTCCGTATTTTTTTTGCTGATTTACATACCCGAAGTCGGTTTTTTCATTTTTTCTGAATTCTACCGTTCCGTCATATTCTATAGGACTGTTATCCAATTTCAGCAATACATCATTAGGTTTTAATACTCCTTCAAAAGGAGAATTTTTAAATATTTTTTTTATTAATACTCCCTGAGAATTATTTTCCAGTCCTAACATTTTTCTGTGAGAAGGACTTTCAAGTTTGGACCATTCTACTCCTAATACAGGTGCTCCGTCGTAATTTCCATCCTTTACATCATCCAGAAAATGCTCAAGTATTGTTACCGGAATGAAGTATCCTATGTTGTCGGCAGATGATAATCCCGCAAATGCCACTCCTGCTACTTTATTTTTACTTATAACAGGACCTCCGCTGTTTCCGCTGTTTATTGCAGCATCTGTCTGTCCTATAAGAAATCTTTTATTTGTCAATGTGTAAGCGTTGTGCTCCATTCTTGAAACTATTCCCTGAGTTGTGCTTAATTTATCTCCTCCCAAAGGGTAGCCGTATACAGTTACATTATCCTGTATTTGAGGTAATGTCCCTAATTTCAAAGAAGATGTTCTGTTGAAAAATGTTTTGTCTTCCACTTCCACAAAAGCCAAATCATAATCTTCAGATATAAATTTTACTGTAGCCTTGTATTTTTTTGAATCTCCTTCTTTTCTAACTTGCAGAAATTTTGCATTAAGCACCGCATGGGCATTAGTTATAATTTTGTTTCCTTCTACAATAAATCCTGTTGCCGTAGAATTAAAACTTTGTCCGTATTGCCAAGGAGCCTCATAATTAAACAGCTGATGAGAGGCATATACTTTAACTAAAGCCTTTTTTATCGCAGCATCATTCGCAAATATTGCCATTCCTAATAATAAATATAATGTTAATAATAGTTTTTTCATTTTTCCGGTAATAATTATTTTACTGTAATTATTACCTTCCTCCTTATGTAATTATTTGTGTTTTAACGGTTACACATAACCTTTTTAATTCACTTTTCTCAATAAGCTATCTCCAATTTATCCCCTATATAATTCTGTATGAGTTTCAAAAATAACATATCATTTCCTATATTCAGCCTTAATTTTACCCGTTTTTTATCTTTTGTTACAATATCAAGAAATCTGTCATATTTAAAAGCACTTATTCTGTCTATCTTTACTGTAGCTGACTCTATTTCTTGCATATCTATACTGACTTTTCCGGCAATAATAACATTCTTTTTTATGACAATTTTATATCCGAAAAGCAGCCACGCTGCAAATATCGAGTAACCAATCAGTGCGATACTCATGATCATTCTGAATACAGAAAATTTTTCTATTCCTGCCAGCTCCTTATAAAGTGAGTATATTGCTATAAACGAAATCATTATAAAAAAAATAGATGATGAAGTTGCATATTTCTTATTTACCCTGAAAACATATGTATCTTTTTCATCTTCTATTTTGTATTCTTCCAGTCTTTTTTTTAAATTTTCCAATTTATATATATCCAAACAGCTCATTTCCTTTCTTTATATATTTTCTCCCCGCATTTTCGGAGTCGACGCAGTCGCGTAAAAGCGGGGTAGCGAGAGTATGAGGGCGACAATGAGCCCTCATTATTCCACAATTTTATATGTTACTTCGCCCTCTTTTTTCAAATTCAGTTTATCACGGGCAACTCTTTCTATTTTTTCTTCTTCACTGAAATTTTTTATATTACTTTCAAGTTTTTTCTTTTTTTCAGCATATTCTTCAACTTCTTTTTCAGTATTTTTTATTTCTTTACTCACTTCTTTTTTTACTAAATAAGTTTCAAAAGTCTGATAACCGATACCGAATAAAGCAAGAATGAAAAATATATTGAAAAGAAAGAAAATTTTTCCTCTTCCCATTTTCTCTTCTCCTAAATTCTTATAAATTTATCTTTTCATTTCTGATTTTTTCTATTTCTCTTATAAAACTGTCCAAACTGTCGAACTGCTTATAAACCGAAGCAAATCTTACATAAGCTATTTCATCCAAATCAAGTAAATATGAAATTATTATATTTCCCAAATCACTTGATTTTATTTCTCCCGAATATTCAGTCAAAATAACTCTTTCAATTTTATCAACAACTTCTTCGATTTTTTCAGGATCTACATTTCTTTTTTCTACTGCTCTTGTAATTCCGTTAGACACTTTTTTTCTTGAATAAGGCTGTTTTTCTCCGTTCTTCTTTATTACGTACAGTGCCAAATCTACAACTTTTTCATGAGTTGTAAATCTTTTTCCGCAATTTTCACATATTCTACGCCTTTTAATAGAGTTTCCGTCTGAGTATGCTCTACTGTCTATTACTCTTGTATTTTCATTGCCGCAAAATGGACATTTCATATTTTCCCCTTAATTTGACTTATTTTTAGTTTTCCTCTTTTCTTATTATTTCCACTATTTCTTCCTGCGTTTTGGCTTTCATAAGACTTTCTCTGAATTTATCTTCTTTTACAAGTCTTGATATTCTTGCTAAAATTCTCAAATATTCCTGTGCCTGATCTTTAGGGCATAAAAACATAAAAAATATATTTACATTTTCGTCATCTATAGCTTCGTATTCTATACCGTTTCTCGAAATACCTATTGTTACTGTAAGCTCGTCAACTGCATCAGTTTTCGCATGGGGTACTGCAACGTTTTTCCCGATTCCTGTAGAACCCATATTTTCCCTCGCATACAAGTCTTCCAAAGCCAATTCTTCATTTCTAACCTGTCCGCTTTTCTTAATATTTTCAAAAAGTTCTTTAATAACGGCATTTTTATTTTTGGATTTTAAATCCAACTCCACAGTTTCCGCTTTAATATACTCTGCAACTTTCTTCCCTGACAACATTTTTGTTACTCCTCCGTTAAAATTTTTTTCATTTCCATTTTCACTTGTAAACTTTCGTTAATGTACTTTTCAAAGGCTACTGCTATTTTTTTCAAATAATCGGAATATTTTTCAAATTTTTTCTGAATATTTTCTTCATTTGAGCTTTTTTTACTTATAAGGGAAACCTCTTTATATTTCAGCAATAACTCAAAATCAAGTATTTTCTCAAGTTCATCAGCATGATAAATTCCCTGTTCCAACATTATTCTTCTTAAAAAAGCCAAAATAAGATAATACTTGTAGCCTTTCAATATTTTCTCTCGTGTGTTAATAAATTCAAGTATCTCAATCAATCTGTCAAAAAAAATTCTGTCCTCGTAATTTATATCATAAATTTTATTTACACTATCTAAAATATACAACGAAATTTCCAATTTTTCAATATTTTTTGTAATATTTTCAAATTTTTTTATTAATTCCGATTCATTTACAGTGTAAAAGCCGTTTTTCTTATGAATCGTCATATCTGCCATACTCAAAGGATTCAAAGTTATCGGATTTCTGCTTTTGGATTTTCTTATCCCGTAGGCTGTAACGTTTATTTTCCCGTATTCTCTTGTAAAAATCGTTGCTGTTAAATCCGATTCGTTTATTTTTTTATTTTTTAATACAAGACACTTTGTTTTTAAAATATTCATCTTTTTCTTTCATTATTTAAAGTTTGACAATCTGTAAATAATTTGAGAATTACCGTCAGTTACCCATATTTTTGTAGGGTAAGTATACTCTCCGGCTTTTACATAATCACTGAAATTGGCTCTGTATCCTTTACTCGATATTGAAGTAAGCCATGAATTTTCAAAAGTAAAGGTATCTCCGTTTTTTGTCTGAGTCTTTTTCGATGTAAGTTTATTAAGTTTATTAAACACACTGAGTATATTGGACTCGTCTTTTTGAAGATTTTGAGTAACCGTCTGATTTAAAGAAGGATAATATATAGTTTTAGTATTTCCCGAGAAAGTATAAATTTCACCTTTATTTACAGAAGGATACGTTATCTGAATTTTCAATGTCCCTCCACTGTATGTCATAATGTATCTTTTTGTTTTTGTCGATTTATTCATTTTCAGTTCTTCTGTAACATTTACTGTAAATCTTCCTTTCTCCCAAAAATCTTTAGAGAAAGAAAAAGCTGCTATCATCATAAAAAATAATATTATCTTTCCTGTTATTTTATTTTTCATTTTTTCACCTCGTAATTTAAGTTTATTATTTTTCTGTATATTCTCCGATACAGTAAAAACAGCATAATTATTGCCGATTTTATAAGCTATTTTAATTCAAGTTTCTTTAGTTTGTCTGTGTTGTACCTTTATTTTTTTTGAATTCCTGTTCTATTTCCTCATCAATCTGGTCCTGAATTTCTTTATTAACCTGATCATTCGTACTCCATTTATAAACCAGAACACTTTGAATATCATACACTTTATAGGAAGGTCTGAACTTTACTTCTTTAGTCTGCTTAAACGAATTCAAATCTTTAATATAAAAGGAACCTATGGAAAGCCCTTTCGGGAATATATCACTCGTTCCCGAAGTTTCAATATTGAATAATGACTTATCTGTTACATTTTCGTTGTAATTGAATATGGAAAATGTACCGTTTCCGTTTCCTCTCAATATTTGTAAATCGGTACCGTTTATGACTACACTTATTCTCGAATTTTTGCTCGTAAGAAGGGTCACTTCCGAATAATTGTTTCCTACTTTGGAGATTTTCCCTATGAGATAGCCGTTATACATTACAGGCAAATTAAGAGCAACTCCCTGACTTTTTCCTTTGTCGATAAATATTCTTTCGGAAAAATTGAGATCTTCGACTAACGCCACATCAGCCGCAATATATTCTGCAGGATTTTTACTTCTCATATTGAGTAACTCTCTTAATTTTTCATTTTCAGACTTAATATTCGCCATTTCCATATTTTGAACTTTATTTTTCTGTAATTCAAAATCTCTTTCTTTATTATTATCGACATAAGAATCTATATAATTAAGATCGTGTATTCTTGACTTGAATTTCAATGTCTGTTTGTAAATAATACTTTTAACTTTAACCATTTTAAAGTTTACCGTCTGAGCCATTCCGTCAAGAAATCCGAATACACCCGCAACTTTATCTTTAAATATAAATAACGCTATACACATAATTACTATAATGATTATATTTCTTCCTGTTTTTCTTTTATTGTCCGAATTTTTTCCTTTTTTTGCTGCCATCTATGAGCTCCTTTTCATAATGGTTTTTGTTATGCAATTATACTATATTTTTACTACTTTGTAAACGTTTGAAAATATTAAATATTTTTTATTCGTCAACTGTTGCTTTTTGAATTTTTCCAGTTATAATATTATAGTAAGAAATTAAATTATTTAATATATTATTTTAAGGGGTTATTTCAAATAAAAATCCACTTCGGGCTTTAATATTCGACTTATAACGTATATTGAAATTTTCCGAAAATAAATATTTTTTCCTTTGTGAAATATCCCCGGGAGGAGAGATTTATGAGAATCTATGAAAGTGATAGTATCAGGAATGTAGCTATTTTAGGACATAGCGGTGCAGGAAAAAGTAATATGACAGAAGCATTGGAATTTACCGCAGGACTTACAACAAGAATATCCAATCCCAATGATAATGTAAAAATAAGCAGTTCAACGACTTTACATGCCATTGAATATCAGTCATTAAAATTCAATTTCCTTGATATCCCCGGCTATACGGATTTTTTCGGAGAATTAGAATCAGGTCTTGCCGCAGCTGACGGTGCAATTATAATAGTAGACGGAACTACCGATTTATCAGTAGGAACTGAAACTTCTCTTGAACTGACAGACAGCAGAAATATTCCAAGATTTATTTTCGTAAATAAAATTGACAGTGAAAAAGCCGATTATGAAAAAATTCTTTCCCAACTAAGAGAAAAATACGGAAAAGGAATAGCTCCTTTCCATGTACCTTGGGGAAAAGCCGAATCTTTTAAAGGTCATATAAATGTAGTAGATAT
The DNA here is from genome assembly GCF_007990505.1 of Pseudoleptotrichia goodfellowii. Taxonomy (NCBI): domain Bacteria; kingdom Fusobacteriati; phylum Fusobacteriota; class Fusobacteriia; order Fusobacteriales; family Leptotrichiaceae; genus Pseudoleptotrichia; species Pseudoleptotrichia goodfellowii. The sequence goes on from NZ_AP019822.1 coordinate 1,588,636, forward strand.
GTATGCCAGAGAATATGACGGAAAAGAATGTCATAATGCTTCTGTTCCCGATGATATGAATGAAAGAATACAGCCTGTCAGAGAAATGCTTCTCGAAGCGGTTGCCGAAACAAGTGAAGAATTAATGGATAAATATTTTAACGGAGAAGAATTTACTACTGCGGAAATTCACAAAGGATTGAGAGAAGGAGTTCTTAACGGAAATGTTATTCCCGTTATATGCGGCTCGACATTTAAAAATATAGGACTTCACACTGCTTTCGATATGGTAAGAGATTATTTGCCTGCACCCCGTGATAATAAAAAAGTAAAATCAGAAAAAAAAGAGTTTGTATGCCAAGTATTTAAAACTGTCATAGATTCTTTCCTCGGAAGAGTTTCATATGCCAAAGTTCTTTCAGGAGAATTAAAGCCTGAAAGCGAAATATATAATATAAATAAAAGAACTAAAGAAAGAGTCGGAAAAATCTCAACTATGGTTATGGATAAATTAACAGATGTTCCTAAAGCCGTTTACGGAGACATTATAATATTTACAAAACTTTCAGGCACTCAAACATCGGATACGCTATCAAACAATGAAAAAGAGCCTTCAGTGCCTAATATTTCATTCCCTAAAGCACAAATGCTCGTAGCTATCGAGCCTCTCAACAAAGCAGATGATGAAAAAATATCTACAGGACTTCAAAAACTTATTGAAGAAGATGCTTCGTTCATGTGGGACAGAAATATGGAAACAGGACAGACTGTACTCGGTGTTCAGGGGGATTTACATACAAGTGTACTAATGGAAAAACTGAAAAATAAATTCGGAGTGGAAGTTAAAACTGAAGAACTGAAAGTTCCTTACAGAGAAACAATAAAAGGACAGTCCGACGTTCAGGGAAAATATAAAAAACAATCAGGAGGACACGGACAATACGGAGACGTTAAAATCAAATTTATGCCTTCAGAAGAACATTTTGTATTTGAAGAAACAGTTGTAGGAGGAAGTGTTCCGAAATCTTACATTCCTGCTGTGGAAAAAGGACTTAAAGAATCTATCGCTCACGGCGTATTGGCAGGATATCCCGTTACGAATATAAAGGCTGTACTGTATGACGGTTCGTATCACGATGTAGATTCTTCGGAAATGTCTTTCAAAATTGCCGCAAATCTTGCTTTCAAAAAAGGTATGCTTGAAGCAAAACCTGTGCTGCTCGAACCTATTATGGAGCTTTCCATTATCGTGCCCGAAGAATATATCGGAGATATTATGGGAGATATTAATAAAAAACGTGGTAGAGTTTCAGGAATGGAATCTCACAAAGGAACAAAGCAGAAAATAACTGCCGAAGCTCCTATGGCTGAAACTTTTAAATATGCCAACGATTTGAAAGCCATGACGCAGGGAAGAGGATACTTTGAAATGAAACTTTTAAGATATGAAGAAGTACCTTACGATTTAGCTAAAAAAATAATTGACGAAACTAATGCTGAAAAAGAAAATTAGAGGGAATTTCAATATTTAATTATAAAATCTCGGGAATTTATCCTCTCATAAATAAAAAGAGGCTGTTTAAATAGAATATTTTCTACTTTCACAGCTTCTTTTAAATTTTATTTTTAACATATTTTTATTTATGTGATTATATTCCCATTATTGACTTTACCTATTTTCAGGATATAATTAAAGTACAGGAAATAAAATAAATTATAGGAGGAATCAGAAATGAAAAGGAATTTTTTATTGTTAATTTTAGGATTGATTTTACTTATTTCATGTGGCGGAGAGAAAAAAGAAGCCGCTGCAAACGGAAAAGACGAAAAAGTTACTCTTAAAATAGGATCATGGAATGATGCGGGAGATGCTTTGAAAAAAGTTGCTGCAGCATTTGAGAAAACACATCCTAATGTAAAAATTGAAATAGTCGAATCAGACTCCGACTATACAAAACTTACACCGGCACTTGTATCAAATCAGGGAGCTCCTGACATTTTTCAGGCACAGGCAAGAGATTTTCAAAGTTTTTTAGTAAAATTTCCGAAACAGTTTTATGATTTAACCGAAAAAATGCAAAAAGACGGTTTAGTTGATAAATTTCTTCCTGCTTCTATCGAAAATGTAAAAGAAAACGGAAAAATTTATGCTATGCCTTGGGATATAGGACCTGCAGCAGTTTACTATCGTAAAGATATGTTTGAAAAAGCAAATGTTGATCCGAAAGCAATAGAAACTTGGGATGACTTTATAGAAGCAGGTAAAAAAGTTCAAGCTGCAAATCCGGGCGTTACTATGACAGGTTATTCTGAAGACAACGATTTTTTTCATATGCTTTTCAATCAATTAGGCGGAACTTTTGTAAAAGATAATAAAATTGCTATAAATTCTCCCGAAGCCGTAAAAGCTTTAGAGCTTTTGAAAAAAATGCAGGATGCAAATATCCTCATAAATATAAAAGACTGGAACGGACGTATTATCGCTTTAAATAATAATAAAATTGCTACTATTATTTTTCCTGTATGGTATTCGGGAACTATGGTAAATGCTGTAGCTGACCAGAAAGGTAAATGGGGAATTGTAGAACTTCCGGCATTTGAAAAAGGCGGAAACAGACAGGCCAACTTAGGCGGTTCTGTACTTATAATATCCGAACAGTCAAAAAATAAAGAAATTGCTTATGAATTTTTGAAATTTGCTTTGGCAACCAATGAAGGTGAAGATATTATGATGGAATTCGGTTTATTCCCTGCTTATACTCCTTATTATTCGGCTCCGAGTTTCAAAGTTAATAATGAATACTTCGGAATGGATATAAACAGTTTCTTTGCAAAACTTACAAATACTATCCCTGAAACAAATTACGGAGCTATAATGCTTGACGCTCAAGCTCCTTTGACTGGTCTGACTACTTCCGTATTGGGAGGAAAAAACATTAACACAGCTTTAAAAGAAACTTCAGCCGCTATTTCTCAAAGCACTCAACTGGAAGAAGCGAAATAATGGTAAAATCTGAAAAGGAGAAAAAATGAAAATAAAAAACGTACTTCATTCAAAATCATTGACACCTTATTTATTTTTAGCACCGTTTTTCATAATTTTTTCTATATTTATGCTTTATCCTATTTTAAACTCTCTGTTTTTATCCTTTACTTCTGCACAGGGTAATACTTATAATTTTATAGGATTGAATAATTTTAAACGTGTACTGGCGGATAAAATTTTTTGGAAATCTATAATGAATGTATTTCTTATATTGGCAGTACAAGTCCCTATGATGTTGTTTTTAGGGACTGTTCTTGCAAATATTCTCAACAGTAATTTTCTCAAATTTAAAGGTCTTTTCAGACTGTTTATTTTTCTTCCGGTACTTGTAGATCTGGTCACTTATTCTATAGTATTTTCCATATTATTTAATGAGAACTTCGGATTAATAAACTATGCTCTTAATACAATACTCCATTTGAGTCCTATTCCATGGTTTTCCAGTCCTTTTTGGGCGAGAATCCTTATAATAATAGCTCTTACATGGCGTTGGACAGGCTACAACACTGTTATTTTACTGGCAGGACTTCAGTCTATTGACAATTCTCTTTACGAATCTGCCGATATAGACGGTGCAAATGCCGTTACAAAACTGTTGCATATAACTTTACCGTTACTTACTCCGATACTTTTATTTTGCGGAATAATATCCACAATAGGGACTATACAGTTATTTACCGAACCTCAGTTACTGACAGTAGGAGGACCTGATAACGCTACTCTTACACCTATTATGTATATTTACCAGTACGGTTTCCAAAGTTTTAAATTCGGATATGCTTCGGCAGTTTCATATGTTATAACTACTATTGTGTTTATTATAAGTCTTATACAAATAAAATTAACGAATGGAGGAAAATAGCATATGAGAAAAGATAAAAAACTTAAGATTACACTTATGTACATTGTATTGGGAATAATTTGTCTATTTTCAGTTTATCCTTTTATATGGCTGATAATAAGTTCTACTTTGTCAGATACGGATATTTTTAAACTTCCTCCGAAACTTTTCTTCGGAAACAATTTTTTTAAAAATTTTGAGAATCTGAATATTAATCAGCCTATTTGGAAAGCATTTAAAAACAGTATGTTTATATCGGTTACTTATACAATACTGACATTATATCTTTCTTCTTTGGCAGGATATACTTTTGCTAAATTCGATTTTAAATTTAAAAATATTCTTTTGGGAATAGTCCTTATGACAATGATGCTTCCCGTTCAGGTTACGCTTATTCCTTTATTTAAGATTTCCATAGCTTTAGGTTGGCAGAACAAAGCTGCTGCGATTGTTATTCCCGCTTTGGCAAATGCTTTCGGAGTATTTTTCATGAAGCAGAATATGGCAAGCATTCCTACCGAGCTTTTGGAATCGGCAAGAATAGACGGAGCAAGTGAATTTTCAATTTTTCATAAAATTATATTGCCTACTTCGTTACCTCCTTTAGCCGCCTTGGGAATATTGAGCTTTATACAGCAATGGGGAAACTTTCTATGGCCTCTTATAATTTTGCAGGATAAAGAAAGTACCACTCTTCCTGTTTTATTATCAATGATGGTACAAAGAGGACAGGTAGTTCATTACGGAGAGGTGCTTGTAGGTACTATGTTCAGTATTTTACCTGTTTTGGTTATTTTCTTACTGCTACAGAAATATTTTATTGCCGGAATATACAGCGGCTCAGTGAAAGGATAGACTATGAATATAAATAATTTAGAAAATTTAAACATTTTGGGAGTTAATCGGATTAAGCCCCGTTCAACTTTTTTCGGATATGACTCTTTGGAAAAAGCCGAATCTTATAACAGAATTTTTTCCAAAGGTTTTAAGTTGTTAAACGGAAACTGGAAATGTCTGTACAGTGAATATCCTGATAATTTCCCAGACAATTTTTTTACTCCGGAATTTGACGATACTGATTGGGACACTATATACGTTCCGTCAAACTGGCAAATGGAAGGATATGACAAACCCTGGTATACAAATGTTCAGTACCCTTTTCCCGTAAATCCTCCCCATGTGCCGAGTCTTAATCCAAGTATGGTTTACAGAAGAAAATTTTACATGTCGGCTTTGGATTTAAAAAATGTTCAGTATTTAAAATTCGAAGGAGTAGACAGTGCTTTTCATGTATGGATAAACGGAAAATATATCGGTTACAGTCAGGGAAGCCGTATTCCGTCCGAGTTTAAAATTAATGATTATATTATTCAGGGAGAAAATCTGATTTGTGTGCTTGTCCACAAGTGGAATGTTTACTCTTACCTTGAAGATCAGGATATGTGGTGGCTAAGTGGTATTTTCAGAGATGTATATATCACTTCGGAGCCTGAAAGCCATATATATGATATATTTGCTAAAACTTCCCTTGACGAAACCTATAAAAACGGGATTTTAGATTTGGAAGTGGACATTATAAATAATAAAAACTCAAAAGATTTATCAATCGAAATACTTCTGAAAGATAAATCTACAGACTATTTTCTTATTAAAGAAAACTCTGATTTGGACAGTTCGGTGAAATCCAACGAAAGTGGTATCAAGAAATATAATTTCCATTATGAAATAAAAAATATTTTAAAATGGTCGTCTGAAACTCCTGATTTATATGAGTTGTATATAACTTTGAAAGAAAAGGATAATGTATTACAGATTGTTCCTTTAAAAACAGGATTTAAAAAAATCGAGATAAAAGATGGAATAATGCTGTTTAACGGTAAATATATAATGCTCAAAGGGGTAAATCGCCATGAATCCCACCCTGTTTACGGGAGAAGTGTACGAATCGAGCATATGATTCAGGACTTGAAGCTGATGAAAGAGCATAATATCAATGCCATCCGTACTTCTCACTATCCTGATGACCCTAAATTTTACGATTTATGTGACGAATACGGCTTTTATGTAATAGATGAAGCCGATCTGGAAACTCACGGGTTCGAGTTCGTCAACAAAAGAAATTATCTGAACAATCTTGAGGAGTGGAAAGCTGCTTTTAAGGACCGTGCAGAGCGAATGGTCGAAAGAGATAAAAATCATCCTTCGATTATTATGTGGTCATTAGGAAATGAGTCGGGATACGGTAAAAATCACGCTGCAATGACTGACTATATAAAAGACAGAGATGATAGCCGTTTAGTTCATTACGAAGGAGAAACAAGGGAAATATTTGAAAGTACCGATAACGGTCTGCCCGACAGAGATCCCGAAAGTTCCGATGTTCATTCTACAATGTACACGCCTATAGAAATATTGGAAAAAGTTGCAAAACTGAATTTTCTGAAAAAACCTCATATTATGTGTGAAAACCTCCATGCCATGGGAAACGGTCCAGGCGGAATAAAAGATTTGTGGGAACTTCTTTACAGAGAAAAAAGATTACAGGGAGGTTTTGTATGGGAATGGTGTGATCACGGCATTTTGAGAACTCTTGAAAACGGTGAAAAATACTATGCTTACGGAGGAGATTTCGGAGATACTCCCAGTGACAGTAATTTTGTCATAGATGGACTGGTAAATCCTGATAGAACACCTTCTCCTGCTTTAGCCGAATACAAAAAAGCTATTGAGCCGATAAAAATGTTTGCTTTAAATTCTGAAAAAACCAAATATGAAGTTGAAAACAGATACGATTTTATAAATCTCAATGACTTCATTTGCAATTATGAAATTAAAACAAACGGAAAAACTGTCCAAACGGGCTATTTGGAAAATATAAATATCAATCCATCCAAGAAAGCTCAATTTAAAATAAATATTGGCAATTCCATTTTAAATAAAGACGGAGATTATTACATTACTTTTTCATGGAAAATTAAAAAAAATATCGGTCTTTTACCCGCAGGAACAGAACTTGCTTTTCATCAGGAAAAACTTTCAATTAACAAAAATACTGAAAAAACTTCCTGTAATGATGAAATATATTTGAAAAATGCTCCTGATATATTTAATATTGTTGAAAACAAAAATGAACTGGAAATAAGTCTTTTCAATAAAAAAATTGTATTTGACAAAAATACCGGAAAAATCAGTGCTTACTATCATAACGGAATAAATATTTTCAAAGACGGTATAAGTTTAAATTTATGGCGTGCTCCTATTGATAACGATATATTGGAAATTGAAGAATTTGGAGCAAAAAAAGCACTTAATCATTGGAAAGAAAAATGTGTCAATTTAGTGCAACACAGTCTAAGAAACTTTAAAATCTCAGAAAAAACTGATGATTACATTGTGATTGATGTTCAAGCTGAAGTTGCTCCTGCAGTATTAGATTGGGGATATAATGTACATTATAAATATAAAATAGACAGAAAAGGTACAGTTACACTAAATATAACAGGAAAAACATACGGAAATGTGCCCGAAACACTCCCAAGAATAGGCGTTGTTATGAATCTCGACAAACTGTTTACAGACGTTCACTGGCTCGGTTTAGGCCCTCAGGAATCTTACATCGATTCGTGCAGTAGCGTTAAATTCGACTTATGGCATAAGAAAATCGAAGAAATGCACACTCCTTATATTTTCCCACAAGAAAATGGAAACCGTCATAATGTAAAAAGTTTTTCACTGGACAGTGAAAAAAATATCGGAATTTATTTTGAAAGCCTTGATAATAAATTTGATTTCAGTGTTAGCGAATACACTATTGAAAATATTGAAAAAGCTAAACATACTTATGACTTGAAAAAAGAGAATTTTCTGCAATTAAAAATCGATATGGAACAATACGGATTGGGAAGTGCAAGCTGTGGAGAAGAAACTCTTGAAAAATACAGACTCTACTGTAAAGACTTTGAATTTTCCTTTAAATTCTGTACTTTTTCCAAATAAAATATAAAAACTCCCGTCATCAAATCCGTTAAGATTATGTGACGGGAGTTATTTAATAATATAATTTTTAATAATGATTTGCACAAGCTATTATTATAATTTCCTCTTCGGTAATTCTGTATATAAATCTATGCTTATCGGTTATTCTTCTGCTCCAAAATCCGCTAAATTCATGTTTTAAAGGCTCCGGCTTCCCTATCCCCTCGTTTCCGTTTCTTTCTATATCTTTTATCAGCTCATTTATTTTCTTAACAACCTTTTTATCTTCAGACTGCCATTTTACATATTCTTCCCATGCTTTATTATTCCAACTTATTTTCATGCTACTCCACCTCAATTATATCGTGTTCTTCCACTAACCCCGCTTCCACTTCCGCTTTTCTTTTAAGTAATTCGTTATAATATTTCTTATTCGACATAATATAAAGATTTTCCATAAGATTATTATACTCGTCTTCACTCATTAAAACGACATTTTTATTTTCTTTTCTTGTTATAATGATTGTTTCAAAGTCGTCAGTCGCTTTGTCGCAATAATCTTTAAAGTTATTTCTTGCACTTGAATAATTTACAGCTATCATAAAATCACTCTCCTTTTCGACAATTTATTGTACAACAAATACTGATTTTTGTCAATAGTGATTCGATTTTTTACTTTGTCATGTGTGAACAATTTTTAAAAATCATAAAATTCTTACCCTTGCTCCACTGATTATTTCAACTTTATTCTTCCACATGAATAACCTTTATCTCAAATTCTGATTCAGGTATACATTCTTTCAAATCATCTTTTATTCTTTCCAGTGCTGCGATTCTCATATCTACAGATGTATTTGCATTTCCCTGAATGACAAAAAGAACATTTTTAGTGTTTTCATCAAGTTTATAAAGCTCCGAATCACGAACATCAAGCCACGCCATGATCCCTATACTGTCTCGATATACAAAATCCGTTTCGGCAACATGTTTCGGGTTTGACGATATAGGATAAAAAGTATCTTCTTTCCCGCAAATTGTAAATGTTATCGGAAAGTCTATTTTGTTAAAATCATGAGCACCTATTGCAAGTAAAGAATTTAACGATTCGGCATTATAAATATCAACGATGCTGTTTACATGAGGGACGTTTCCTCTACGTTTAATATTATTAATAAGTGCGGATATAGTGGGAGGATTCTTTTTCACACTTCTTGAAACTTTTACAATAATATCTTTGTATCCTTCAACCACCGGATTTTTCTCTATTTCACTCAAATCAGCATTTAGAGTCCATTGCTCTTTTTCATGGAACTTCTGCTTAAATTTTTCAGTTAATTCAGCATCGGGATTGAGCTTTTTCGCAATTCCGATAACGACATCAGTAATGCCGAGTTCTTTCATACTCTTATCAACATGAATTTTCATAATCTATCACTCCCTTTAAATTTTTTGAATAATTCAGAAACTTTATAAAACGCCTTTTATTCCTTTAATTCATCCTACAACAGTTTGAAAATTATGTCAACAACATTTTTTTGCAATAAAAAACCGTCCGAAAAGCCTGTTTCCAATCAGATGGTTTAATTTTTATTCTGCATTCATTCTTTCAATTTTATTCTTAACTGCTTCTGCTCGTGCTGTTTGCACAATAATAAAAGTATGATCCAGCACTCTTTCAATCTCTATTGTCTTTTTATCATTATAAAACAAAATTCTTCCTTTTTTCTCAATTTTTGTCATTTTACTTTTGGAAAGTTTACTTTGGTTATTTTTATACATTTTTATAATCTTCTCATGCTCTTCGTCACTCGTCTGCGAGTCAAAAATAACTGAAACCAATCTCCCGTTCACAAAATTAAAGCTATTAAACTGTCTTTCAACTCCCATAGGGTCTTTCACATCTGAAAAATAATAAACTGCATAATCTCCTTCATCGTGAGAATTACTTAAAGGCTGTTTATTAATAACCTTCCCAAATTCCTGTTTTGTCATCCCGAATTTTATCGTATCTGTAATTTTTTCTCCGTAACTTTTTTCATATTCATCTCCGAAAATAAATAACGAAAATATCAACATTAAAGATAGTATTAATTTTTTCATTTTTCCTCCGCTTCCTGTTATTTTAATTTCATGTTAATTTCCCATTACTCTGTCCAATTTTTTTATTATATTTCCGTCTTTATCTGTGATTACCACTGTTTTCAGTTTTTCATCAAATCCGAAATATAATCTTTTATATTTCTTTCCTTTGGAATCCACATAATTATTTATATAATAAATTCCTTTTTTTCCTGAAGGATGTATTACATAACTTCCGTAAAGATTTACTTTATCGGTTTCTACAATTTCTCCTCCTGTATTTTCCTTATTTTCATATACCTGATATAATTTCCATATATGTTTATCATTATCATAAATCAAAAACTTATATGTTTCGTTTTCATCCATCCATAATGAAGAATATCTGTCCGTTTCCGCATCCCATAATTTCTTCCACGTTGTATTATTTGTAGTAATTTTTGCTGCGAAAGTTATCATTCCTAATACTAACATTCCTGTTAAGATTAATTTTCTCATTTCTCTTATCTCCTCTATTTCTATATTTTATTTCAAATTAACATTTCCTGCACCGTCTACAAGCCATTTCCCGTTTTGTTTTACTACTTTTACAGGGATTTCTACATTAAGATCTTCACTTTTTCCATCTACTATAACTTTCGGATCTGTTGAAAGTACGTTAGTATTTGTAAGAACCGCAATTCCTGTTTTTTCATTATAGGAAATTACTTTAAAAACAGGTTTTTCCCCTACATTCATAATAGCTGCAGAAAATATAGGATCATATTCCGTACCGCTGTAATTTTCCAAATATTTCTGAGCCTGTTTAAGTTTTGCCAACTCTTTACTGTCCTGAGTTTCAAGTATTTTACTGCTTATTTCAATATATTGAGCATATTTTTTGTACTCTTCTCTGAATTTTTTTGTTGTTCCTGCTTTTTCCATCCATTTATCAGAGGAATAATCTTGGCTTTTAAGATACCCGTTAATAAATTTTTCTGCCTGTGCTACAGCCGCTTTTTTTTCCGATTCCGAACTCGCAACTTTTACACTTTTTTTAGTCGTTGCCGCACTTGCATTTACGTTTATTACTCCTACCGAGATTACTGCTAATACTCCCATTAATAATACTTTTTTCATTTTAATTCCTTACCTTTCTTTTTTATTTTATTTTTTAAATTTCGGTTTGTTTGTGAATCTATTTTATCACACTAAGCTTAAAGTAAACTGAAAATTTTTAATTTTTTATCCTGCTATATATAATTCCAATTTTTCTGATATATTTCCGTCTTTATCCGTAATTACTACTTTTTTCAATTTTTCATCAAATCCGAAATACAATCTTTTATATTTTTTCCCTTTTAAATCTATAAAATTATTCACATAGTAAATTCCTTTTTTCCCTGACGGATGTATAATGTATGAACCTGTATATCCCATTACAGTGCCGTCATCCGACTGATCCTCACTTACATCATCTCCTCCTGCACTTCTTCTGTCACTGTAAAACTGATTTAAAACCCATATATGATTGTTATTTTCATCAACTGTAAACAAAAATCTTACCTTTTCTATTTCTTCTTTACTCATCCACGTTCCTGAATATTCTCCGTTCATATCGGGTGCCTGAAGTTTAGCCCATGTCATATTTCCGGTCGTAATTTTTTCTCCGAAAACTAATGCTCCTAACATCACCATTCCTACTAACAATAATTTTCTCATTTTTATCTCCTCTTTTTCTTTGCTTGATTTATTTACTAACTTATTTTATCATTTGAAACTGAAAATAAACTGAAAATTTTTAATTTTATTTTTTAATCAAATGCCGAAACGTTCCATTTCCATTTTCCGTTTTGTTTTCTTATTTCTCTTGCATAACTCGTATCACTGTAATAATTATCTTCATTTTCATAATCTTTTTTTGTCAATTTGGAAAAATATTCTTTGAAAACTTCTTCTGTTACTTTTGAATACTCATTTATTGTTTTTCTCATATCCTCTTTTGTTTTCATATTCATTTTTGCTTCTTCTACCGTTTTTCCCGTTTTCTTTTTAAATCTTTCGGCTATTTCATTTTTCACTTTTTCTTCTTCTTTTTCATTTTTCAGATACATTCCGGTCGAAAGTTTTCTCGCCTCTATTGTTACATAAGCTTTATCTTTTGTTTCATAATTTACTCTTACTATTTTTCTTTTTGCCGTATCAAATTCCGCCATTGCTCTTCCCAGATCAAATCCTACAGTAATTATAAAGTCAGGAGTACTTAAATCATTTAAAAAATATTCTTCCTGAATATCAATGTTTCCTTTTAAAAATTTCTCTTTTGAAATACTTGTCAAATATGCAATTTCTATTTCTTTATTATTTTTTTTAAGCTCTGCATCTGTCATTATAACAGGAGAAATTTCTAATTCTTTGAACTTTTTAATATTTTCCTGATACAATTTCGGATTTGTATTTTTTATTTTTTCATTTTCATTTTTTATATAATTTACAAATAAATCTATACTTTGATCATCGTAAAAATCCGTTATATCCGAATAATATTTATAAAACATTTCAAAGCCTTCATCATATTTTTTATTTCCGATTAGATTTTTTATCTTCGATAACTTTTCTTTATCTGAACGATTTTCTTCCGATTTTTGATTTATTTCAGCATTTCTGATTGTTGTTATATCTGACATTGAAATAACGCTCAACATTGAAAATAAGAACAGTATTTTCTTCAATATTCCTTTTTTCATAATTCACCTCCGTTGTTATAATCCGAATACGCTTATTTTAAAGCCTTCATTCTGTTTTTTTGTTCTTTCCTGTTGTTTATGCTCCATTATATTTCCTGTATTTGCATCTACACGATAAATATATTTTTTTGCAGCTGTAAAAAATTCTATGTCGTAAAAATATTTCCTGTTTTCTTTGTACAACATTAATTTAGTTATTCTGGCTGCACTTTTATTAATTTTCGAATGTGAAAATACAATCTCTTTTGCTTTTTGAGTAGAAATAGATACATTAATATTAGAAATTTTTACTCCCGTTTCTTCTTCGGAAAAACTGAGGATACCACTTCCAATCGTTAAAATTCCGATAAATACAATCCGAAATATTTTCTCTCTCATTTTTCTCCTTTCTCTCCTCTTTCCTGAATTATCATATCATTTAAAACTTAAAATAAACTGAAAATTTTTAATTTTTTTATATTCAAAAAATTCGGTATTTTTTTTGAATTTTGTCGACAGCTTCTTCTTTACAAAAAAATTCCCGATTTCATGATTAATGTTGTTAAACCTTGAATATCGGGAATATATACTGTTACAACAATTTTATTTATAAAAATTTTACCATATTTTTATTCTGTCCTTAGGTTCTTTATAAAGTTTGTCGCCTTTCTTTGTTTTAAAAATCTCATGGAAACTGTCCATATTTTCCAACACTCCGTTTACACGATAATAAGCCGGTGCGTGCGGGTCGGATTTTATCATATTTTTCAATCTTTCTTCAGTTTCTTTCTCTCTCCATGATCTCGCATAACTTATAAAGAAGAGCTCTTCCTGTGTGTAACCTTCAAATTTAACATTTTTTTCGGGATGATCTTTCAAATATAGCTTCAAAGCATCATAAGCTATATTTGTTCCTCCCAAGTCGGCTATATTTTCAGTCAATGTAAATACTCCGTTCAAATGAACTCCCTTTGCAACAGTGTATTTTGAAAACTGATCGACTAATCTTTTCGTTTCTGTATCAAATTTCTTTCTGTCCTGTTCAGTCCACCATTCTTTAGCATTACCGTCGCCGTCAAAGGATGCTCCTGCCACATCAAATCCGTGTGTAGATTCATGTCCTATAACCGCTCCTATTCCTCCGAAGTTGATTCCCGGTTGGGAAGTATAGCTGTAAAAAGGTAACTGTAATATTCCTGCAGGAAACACTATTTCATTTTCGGTAGGTGAATAATAAGCATTTACTTCATGGGCATTCATTCCCCATTCGTCTTTGTCTACAGGCTTTCCGACCTTTTTCAAATCATTATTATAATTCCATTTTTTTATTTCGGAAATTTTATCATATAAAGAAGTATTTTCACTTATCTTAAGAGTTTCAAAGTTTCTCCATTTATTCGGATAACCTATTTTAGAGTTTATTTTACCCAATTTTTCAAGGGTCGCTTTTTTAGTCTGACTGCTCATCCACGTAAGCTTCTCTATTCTGTTTCTAAATGCCTCTTTTATGTATTTAACCATTTCTTCAGTACTTTTTTTAGCTTCTTCGGAAAAGTTTTTTTCAACATAAACTTTTCCCACAATTTCTCCAAGCTCACTGTCTACAAAATCCAATGCCCTTTTTTCAAGATTATCTCTTTCTTTTTGACCGCTTAAATATTTTCCGTAAAATTCAAATCTTCTGTTTGAAGTTTTTTCATCGAGCAGTTCTGCAGAATCCGATATTAAGTGAAATTTCAAATAATCCTTAATCACTTCAAGATTGGAATTATTTATAAACTTATCCAGATTTTCATAGTATTTAATTTCCGGTGTGTTGACATCGCCTGTATTCACTCCGACCTGCTTTAAAAAATCGGAAATATTTATATTTTTTATTTTCTTAGCCAATTCACTGACTTTTACAGGATTGTTATATTTAGTTATATCATCCAGTTCTTCATCAGTGAGCAGTATTTTTCCTATTTTTTTTTCAAATTCGACTATCTTTTTTGCTTTTTCTTCAGTATCTTTTTCGCCTAAATAGCTTAACATATCGCTTACATATTCAGTGTATTCGTCCAACACTTCTTTATCTTCTTCTGTATCGCCTTTAAAATACGATCTTGATAATCCTAATTTTGGTGTATCCAAAAATATTCCGTAATTTCGTGCTTCATTCAAATCCGTACTTACTGACCAGTCATAAAGCAGTCTTGTTCCGTCTTTACTTTTTTTTATGGCATACTTTTGAAAATCATTCAGATTTTTAATTGAATTTATTGTGTCCAAATCATTTTTTAAAGGCTTCAGTCCTGCTTTATTTCTTTCTGCTACATTGTAATAGGAATTATACAAAGTCAGTATTTTCTTCTCATCGGAATTTTCCGAAAGTTTTTTGTTTTTTATTTCGGATATTAGATCCTTTAGAAATCCCTGATTTTTCTCAATTAATTCATCAGTAACTCCCCAGCCTGATCTCGTGGAAGGTATTTTTGTCTGTTTATCCCAATTTCCATTCACAAATTTGAAAAAATTATCCTGAGGTCTTTCAGTTTTGCTCAAATCATTAATTAAGGACTTATCACTATATTTTTCCTGAACAGCACTTTTACCGAATGTTACTGCAGTTGCCAAAAGCAACAAAATCAAAGCTTTTTTCATAGTATTACTCCTTCCGTTTTATATTACCATATTTTTATTCTGTCTTTAGGTTCTTTATAGAGTTTTTCTCCTTTTTTTGTTTTAAATGTATTGTGGAAAGCGTCAATATTTATTAAAAGTCCGTTCACACGGAAATAATTCGGTGAATGAGGATCCGATTTTACAAGATTTTTCAAATATTCTTCAGTCGCCTTTTGACGCCATATTCTTGCAAAGTTCATAAAAAATAGTTCGTCCTGTGTGTATCCGTCTACTTTAACATTTTTTTCGGGATGATCTTTCAAATATAACTGTAAAGCGTCATAAGCTATATTTACTCCTCCTAAATCCGCTATATTTTCAGTTAATGTAAATTTACCGTTTACATAGACATTAGGTGCAACAGCATATTCGGAAAACTGATTTGCCAGTTTTTCTGTTACACTGTCAAATTTCTTTTTATCTTCTTTTGTCCACCAGTCTTTCACATTGCCGTCCCCGTCAAAAGAAGCTCCCGATACATCAAATCCGTGGGTAATCTCATGCCCTATAACAGCTCCGATTCCTCCGAAATTACTTCCCGTTCCGGATTTTTTATAATCGTAAAAAGGAAACTGCAATATTCCCGCAGGAAATACTATTTCATTTCCCGAAGGAGAATAATAAGCATTTACAGTATTTGCACTCATAAACCATTCAGTTTTGTCCACAGGTTTTCCGACTTTTTTCAGTTCTTCTTTATATTCCCATTTACTAATATCTTCCATTTGTTTATATAAAGAATCTTTTTCATTTAAAACTATTTCATCAAAATTACGCCATTTATCGGGATAACCTATTTTAACCGTAACTTTTGCCAACTTTTCAAGGGCTTTTTTCTTAGTAGCCTCGCTCATCCATGTCAGATTTTCCATTCTGTTACGGAAAGCCTTGAAAATATAATCTACCATTTCCTTGGCATTTTGCTTGGCTTCAGGCGGGAAGTTTTTCTCCACATAGACTTTTCCTATCATTTCTCCCAATGTTCCGTCTATAAAGTATAATGCTCTTTTTTCGAGTTTTTCTCTTTCTTTCTGACCGTTCATATATTTTCCGTAAAATTCAAATCTTCTTTGAGCAAGTTTATCGCTTAAAAGCCCTGAAGCCGATGAAATCAAATGAAACTTCAAATAATCCTTTATTACTTCGATATTCGAGTCGTTTAAAAATTTATCCAGATTTTCATAGTATTTTATCTGGGAAATAATAACTTTATCGGTATTTACTCCCGACTCTTTCAAATAGTTTTTCAAGTTCACATTTTTTACTATTTTCGACAATTCGTCAACTTTTCTCGGATTGTTTTTTTTGCTTATATCGTTTTCTTCTTCATTTGTGAGCAGAACTTTTGCTATCCGTTTTTCAAATTCCACTATTTTTCGGGCCTTTTCCTCAGTATTTTTCTCTCCCAAATTGGACAGCATATCACTCACATATTTAGTATATTCTTTTAAAATCTCTTTATTTTCCTCAGTTTCTTTCTGGTAATAATCTCTTGATAATCCCAATCCTGCAGATCCCAAATAAACGGCATTATCTTTAGATGAATTAAGATCTGTTCCTACTCCCCACTCGTATAAAGTTCCTCCTCCTTCTTTTGTAACTTCTATTGTATATTTTTCAAAATCTTTAATATTTTTTACAGCATTTATTCTTTCCAAATCATTTTTCAAAGGAGCTATACCCTCTTTGTTTCTTCTGTTCATATTAATATAAGAATTATAGAGAGTTATTATCTTTTTTTCATCGGAATTTTCAGCCAATTTTTTATTTTTCAGCTCGGAAACCAGATTTTTTAAAAAATCCTGATTCTTTTCCGCCAATTCTGTAAATGATCCCCAGGCAGGCTTTGTAGAAGGAATTTTTGTTCTTTTTTCCCAATTCTCATTTACAAATTTATAAAAATCCTCCTGCGGCTTTATATTTTTACTTAAATCTTTTGTCAATTCTGCATCTCCTTCGGGAACTGCAGAATTTTTATTTTGAATTTCCGAAACATTTGATTTGATATTTTTAATATTTTTCTGCTTTTCAACACCGTAATTTACTCCTAAACACAGTAAAAACAATGAAACTGCCGATAATTTTTTCATAATTACAGTCCTTCCTTTCAGTTATTTCCTGTATTATACGCCTTTTTGCGAATTTGTCAAATAATTTAAAATTGATTTGATATTTTGCCTCTTTTGTAGTAAAATAATGTAAAATAAATCACTTAACTTGTAAATAAATACTATTTAATAAATTTTTTTAATTGAGGAAGGCGGAATAGATAAATGAATATCGGTATAGATAAATTCGGTTTGGCAATCCCTGAATATTTTTTGGATATTGAGGACTTGGCTGTTGCCAGAAACGAAAATGCCAATAAATTTTCCAAAGGACTTCTGCAGCTTGAAATGAGTGTTGCACCGGTTACTCAAGATATTGTAACTTTGGGAGCAACTGCGGCTCATGAATTTTTGACCGAAGAAGATAAAAAGAAAATAGATATGATTATTATAGGTACGGAAACAGGCGTGGATCAAAGTAAATCCGCCTCTGTTTTTATTCATAACCTCTTGGGAATACAGCCTTTTGCCCGTTCTGTAGAAATAAAAGAAGCATGTTACGGAGCAACTGCAGGACTTGATTTTGCTAAAAATCATATTTTGAGAAATCCCGATTCATATGTTTTACTCATTGCTTCAGATATTGCAAAATACGGTATCGGCACTTCGGGTGAGTCCACTCAGGGAGCGGGAAGTTGTGCCATGCTTATTAAAAAAGACCCGAATATACTCATTTTAAATGATGACAATGTTTGTCAAACTCGAGATATTATGGATTTCTGGCGACCGAATTATTCGCCTTATCCTTATGTTGACGGACATTTTTCCACAAAACAGTATTTGGAATGTCTTGAAACTACGTGGGAAGAATATCGTAAAAGAAATAATAAGGATTTGAAAGATTTTGAGGCTTTCTGTTTTCATCTTCCGTTTCCCAAACTCGGACTTAAAGGCTTACAGTCCATACTGCCTAAGGATGTTGATAAAGATCTGAAAGAAAAGTTACTTGAAAATCTCCATACTTCCATTATTTACAGTCGAAGAATCGGAAATATTTACACAGGCTCCCTTTATCTCGGACTGCTTTCACTCCTTGAAAACAGTAACAATCTCAAAGCAGGAGACAATGTTGCTCTGTTCAGTTACGGGAGCGGTGCCGTATGTGAGATATTCAGCGGAACTTTAGCCGAAAACTTTAAAAATCATTTACGTAACGACAGAAACGAAGATTTTGAAAAAAGGGAAAGATTATCTGTAGAACAATATGAAAAAATGTTCTTTGAAGAAATTTCTCCCGATGAAAACGGCAATGTTGAATTTAAAAATGATGACAGCCTGTTTTCTCTTGAGAAAATAGAAGAACACAAAAGAATTTATAAATATAATCCAAAATAAAGGAAACTGTTTTATGAAAAATAACAAAAATATTTGGCTCGGTTTTCATAACAAAGATAGAAACGATCGTATAAACATACTTAAAGAGAACGATTTTTTAAATGAAGAATATTCGGAAATACTTAAAAGCAATGTTACTTTGCCTTGTGAAATTGCAGGGCAAATGTCTGAAAATAATCTCGGTACTTTTGCATTGCCTTTCGGTATTGCTCCGAATTTTCTTATTAACGGAAAAGAATTTGCCGTTCCTATGGTCACTGAAGAGCCGTCGGTTGTTGCAGCGTGCAGCTATGCAGCAAAAATCATTTCAAGATCGGGAGGATTTACTGCCGAGGTTATTAACAGAAAAATGACTGGACAGGTTGTTTTATATGATGTTAATGATATAAATACAGCTATTGAAAATATTGAAAAAAATAAAGATTTAATACTGAAAATCGCTAATGAAGCTCATCCGTCTATTGTTGCCCGTGGCGGCGGAGCGGAAGATGTCAGAGTTGAAATGTTTTCGGAGAAAAACAGCGAGAATATGAACAATACAGATGCCAACTCCGATAATGTCGACGATTTTCTTACAGTTTATCTTATTGCCGATGTTAAAGAGGCTATGGGAGCGAATATTATAAACAATATGCTTGAAGGGATAAAGCCTTTACTGGAAGACATTACAAAAGGTACTGCTCTGATGGGTATTTTGTCCAACTATGCTACAGAATCCCTTGTAACTGCAAGTTGTGAGATAGATATAAAGTATTTAAGTAACGATATTTCTTATGCTGCGAATGTTGCAAAGAAAACCGGACTTGCAGGCAAATATGCAAAAATCGACATGTACCGTGCATCTACACATAATAAAGGTATATTTAACGGAATAGATGCCGTCCTAATCGCTACTGGTAATGATTGGCGTGCTATAGAAGCAGGAGGACATGCTTATGCAGTAAAAAACGGCAGATATGAAGGGCTTACTGACTGGACTTTCAATCCCGAAACTAATAAAATCAAGGGAAAACTCACACTGCCTATGCCTATCGCAAGTGTGGGCGGCTCTATCGGGCTTAATCCCACAGTAAAAGCCGCTTTTAATATCTTGGGAAATCCTGATGCGAAAACTCTGTCACAAATTATTGTTTCAGTGGGTCTTGCTCAAAATTTTGCCGCTTTAAAGGCCCTTGTTACTACGGGAATACAGAAAGGGCATATGAAACTACAGGCAAAATCATTGGCACTCCTTGCAGGTGCTGATCCCGAACAAATTGACACTGTTGTGGAAAAACTCCTCGAAGCAAGGCATATGAGCTTGGAAAAGGCAAAAGAAATTATCAAAGTATTGAAAGAGCCTTTTTACAGCGAAGCAAACATAAACAGACTGGAAAAATCTATTGAGAATGTTGAGTCAGGAAAATCAGCTTTAAAAGAGCATGAACTAATTGAAACAGAATAATATATTTTAGTGAGTTCACATTATCAGAGATAAATAAAACAATTATTTTATTTATCTTTTTATTTGCCCATACAAAAATCATTTGACAAAATCACTAATTAGTGTTAAAAAAATTTTTGTTACTAATTAGTACTTTTTCTTCGGAGGAATTTATGAATACGGAATGGGAAAAAAACTCGTCTATACACTTACAGATAATCTTACAGAGAGTAGTAGCAAAGTTGGTAAAGATTTTAGAGATAAAGGACTGACTGTTTCACAGTTCAGTGTACTGGATGTTCTTTATACTAAAGGAGAAATGCGTATTTGCGAGTTGATAAAGAAAGTTCTTTCAACTTCAGGAAATATGACTGTTGTTATAAAAAATATGGAACAGAGGGGTTGGCTTTACAGAAATATTTCAGAAACTGATAAACGGGCATTTATAGTAGGTCTTACTGAAAAAGGAAAAAACTGTTTGAAAGTGTTTTACCCGAACATAGAGCTGAAATTGAAAAAACATACAGTATTATTACCTCTGAAGAAAAAAAGTAGTTAATCGACATATTGAGAAAGTTTAAAAATATAGAATAGAACGGAGGAAATAAGATGTCTAAAAAAACAGTATTATTAGCAGTCGGCTCTTTCAGAAAAAACTCCTTTAATCAGGTAGTTTCCGACTATATTGCAGAAGTATTAAAAGAAGAAGGAGCAAATGTCGAATTTCTGGATTACAGAAATGTTCCTTTATTGGAACAGGATACAGAATTTCCTACTCCGAAAGAAGTAATCTCGGTAAAAGATCAAATGAGAAAAGCAGATGCTTTATGGGTTGTTTCTCCCGAATATAACGGATCTTATCCGGCAGTCGTAAAAAATTTACTTGATTGGTTATCCCGTCCGGAAAAACTTCTTGATTACACGACACCTACTGTTATTGCAGGAAAACCTGCAACTATCAGCGGAATTGCAGGATCTACAGGAGCTAAATTTGTCAGAGAAAATCTTTCAACATTATTAGGTTATATCCGTATGAATCCTATGCCGGGAACAGGAGTGGGATTAAGCGTACCTACTGAAGCATGGCAAACAGGAGTTTTGACTCTTAGTGATGAACAGAAAAACGCTTTAAAAAAACAGGTCAAAGAATTTCTTGAATACATAAAATAAACTTTATTTATTTTATTTAAAACCTAAAAATTTTACCTAACTGATAGTAACATTTTAAAAAATTAAGACTGTATTAAAATAGTGATTTTCTATTTTTACAGTCTTTTTCATTTTAATGTACAATTTATTTTAAGATTTTTATTTAATTTATTTTGACTCTTTACTGATTTAAAATCAAATCTTTTTTTGATCTGCTTTTTCAATATTTATTTTATCGTCTTCGACCAGTACAGCTTCATTATTGCTGATAGGCTGTAACTCCAAATCATCGGAATAAGTATCTATTATTTTCTGGGATATTTTTTGAAAAGGAAAATTTTTATAATGAGGTACTATGTAAAATTCTATTAATCCTAACGCATCAAAATTTTTTAAATTCGGTGCTTTCTCAGCATTATCCATTAATTTTACATATTCTATATTCTTTGACGTAATCATAGCTCCTGCCGATTCTCCTATATATAGCTTTCCGTTATTTATTTCTTCAATAATAACCTTATCCGCTCCTGTTCTTTTTAACTCGGATAAGAGAAAAAAAGTATTTCCTCCTGTTACATAAATAAAATCATTTTCTTTTATTCTTTTACTTATCTCGGTTATTTCTAACGCAGATATTTCAAGTGTATCTACTGTCATTCCCAATTTTTCAAGTGCTTTTTTCCCTGCATTTACATAAAATTTTACCTTTTCGGGAATACTTGCAGTCGGTATGAAGGTTACCGTTTTTCCTTTAAGATTTTTTTCAAAATTCGGTAAAATAGCTGCTACATCTTTAAAAGACGATACTAAAAACATTTTTTTCATATTATTCTCTCCTTTGCTATTTTTTTATATCTGTAGTATAATACAAAAAAGTGTCAATTTATGAAACTATTTATTAAAAAAGGAGACAAACTATGAATAAATCCGAAAGAATAAATGACATGATGATATTTTTGAATGATAAAAATTCATTTAATTTAACAGATCTTATAAATAAATACAGCATATCAAAAAGTACGGCCCTCAGAGATATAGAGACTTTGGAAAGAATAGGTATGCCTTTATATTCCGTAAAAGGCAGAAACGGGTGTTACAAAATACTTAACAACAGGCTTCTTTCTCCTATTGTATTTAATATTGAGGAAGTATTTGCTTTGTATTTTTCTATGCTCACATTAGGGGCATACGAAACTACTCCCTTTCATTTAAGTGTGGAAAAGCTGAAAAAGAAATTTGAAAATTGTTTGCCTTCAAAAAAAATCGAAATGCTTCATAAAGCAGAAAAAGTATTTAGTCTTGCTTCAATTCAGCATAATAATCAATGTCCGTTTTTAAAAGAAATTTTACAATATGCTTCGGAAGAAAAAGTTTCTGAAATAATATATAAAGAGTATAAATATTATGTTCAGTTTTTCAATATTTCTTCTGCCTACGGTCAATGGTACGGAACAGGATATAATTTTGAAAAAAACAAAATACAGGTATTTCGTTGTGATAAGATCTCTGAAATCAAGGAAAGCAATAAATATCAGTCAAAATCTTTGTCGGAGTTTTTAAAATCTTCTGATTTATTGTATAAAAATGAAAATGCCGTTGATTTTGAAATTGAAATAACCGAAAAAGGTGTCGATTTATTTTTCAAAGAACATTATCCCTCTATGAAACTTCATTCGGAAAATAACAAACAATATATTCGAGGATTTTATAATCCCGATGAAACGGGTTTTATTTCAAATTATTTTATAAATTTTGGAGAAAATATCCTGGCTATAAAACCTTTATCTCTGAAAAAATTAATTATCGATAAACTGAACTCTCGTTTAAAATACTGCTTAAAACTTTGATTTTATTGAATTTTTATTGTTTCTTTTATAAATAAAACTTAATGAGGGCTGTTATACCCTCATTTTATTATATCTTGTCTATTTCTTCTATTAATTTATTTTTTATATCTGTTATATGTTGTCTAAAAAAATTAGGATTTATACTTTCATAAAATAATATACGTCTTAATTTTCTTTCCAATTCTTCAATTAATTTTCTATTTTTTATAATATAATGTTCACTATTATAGATTAAATATTTTTTTTCAATATATTTGTCAATAATCGGAATTACATCACTTATAAAAAATATTGATTCTACTGTCGTTTTTCCAATATGATAAAAACAGGATCTTATATCTTTTTTATCACACTCCAAAAAATTTTTCAATCTTCTTTTTGCTTTTTCGTCTCTATGATTAAAATTCCCCATAGGAATTGCCCAATAAATATCTGAATTATCTATTTTAAAAAGGCATACTAAAGGTCTTTCTTTAGTATCATTCCATTCCCCTCCGACTTCTTTTATTTTTTGATAAAACTCCTTTTTAGCAAAATACACCCCATAAATTTTCATATTCCCCCCTATCAAATATGGCTTCAAGTACTAAACTCGAAGCCATAATTCAATGTTATTTCCTACATTGAGAAAGGTATTTGTATCAATTCGGTGTTTTTCCCTACACCGAAAAAGGTATTTGTATCAATTCAATGTTATTTCCTACATTGAGAAAGGTATTTTCTAATGTATTTTACCCTTTTTTTAATTTAAAGTCAAATAATTTTTCAAAAACCAATCTTTAGATTTTACATCATCCCAGGCATTCCCATTCCGCCCGGCATTCCTCCACCCATCGGTGTGTCTTCTTTTTCGTTCGCAACGGCAACTTCAGTTGTCAACAATACAGATGACACCGATATTGCATTTTGAATAGCAGATCTTGTTACTTTTGCAGGATCTATAATTCCCGCTTTAACCATATCCACATATTCTTCTTTTGCCGCATCAAATCCTATTCCTGCTTCGGAATTTTTAACTTTTTCCACAACTACTCCTGCATCAAGTCCGGCATTTATAACTATCTGTTTCATAGGTGAATATAAAGCTCTTTTAACGATTTCCACTCCTAAACCTTCTTCACCTTCCAATTTATAGTCTTCTATAGCTTTTGCTATTTGAACAAGTATTGTTCCTCCTCCGGGAACTATTCCTTCTTCAACAGCAGCTTTTGTAGCATTCAATGCATCTTCTATTCTCAATTTTCTTTCTTTCATTTCAGTTTCAGTAGCAGCCCCTACTTTTATAACTGCCACTCCACCTGATAATTTTGCAAGTCTTTCCTGTAATTTTTCTCTGTCATAGTCCGAAGTTGTAGTTTCAATAGTATTTTTTATTTGAGCTACTCTCGCCTGAATATCTTTAGACTGACCCATACCGTCTACGATTACTGTATTGTCTTTTGTAACTCTTACTTTTTTAGCCTGTCCAAGGAAGTTTGTATCGGCATTTTCCAATTTAACTCCTTTTTCTTCAGAAATTACTTCTCCACCTGTTAATATTGCAATATCTTCAAGCATAGCTTTTCTTCTGTCTCCAAAAGCAGGTGCTTTTACTGCTGCAATATTCAATGTTCCTCTTAATTTGTTTACTACCAATGTTGCAAGTGCTTCTCCTTCAACATCTTCTGCAACTATTAACATAGGTCTTCCTGTTTCTACAGTTTTTTCCAATATCGGCAATAATTCTTTCATGCTCGATATTTTTTTATCCGTAATCAATATGAACGGATTGTCAAGTTCTACAACCATTCTTTCAGAGTCGGAAACCATGTAAGGCGACAAATACCCGTTGTCAAATTGCATTCCTTCTACAACTTCCAATGTAGTATCAAGAGATTTAGCTTCTTCAACTGTAATTACTCCTGATTCTCCTACTTTTTCCATAGCCTGAGCTATTAATTTTCCTATTTCTTCATCTGAAGCCGATATTGCTCCTACTTGTGCTATTTCATCGTTTGATTCGATTTTTTTAGCTCTTTTTACCAATTCTTCTATTACTTTTTTAGAAGCTTTTTCCATTCCTTTTCTTATAAATACAGGATTTGCTCCTGAAGCAACCATTTTAAGTCCTTCTTTTATTAATGCCTGTGCCAATACTGTTGCTGTAGTTGTCCCGTCTCCTGCTACATCGTTGGATTTTGTCGCAACTTCTTTTACAATTTGAGCTCCAAGATTTTCAAAAGGATCTTTCAATTCGATTTCTTTTGCTATCGTAACTCCGTCATTGGTAATTGTAGGAATCCCGTATCCTTTATCAAGAATTACGTTTCTTCCTTTAGGCCCTAATGTTACTTTTACCGCATCGGCCAATGTATCTACTCCCACTTCAAGTGATTTTCTTGCATCTTCGTTAAATTTAATTACTTTTGCCATTTTTTCCTCCTATATATTTTTAAGCTCTTATTTTTCCTATTCAACTGTTCCCAATACGTTATCTATATCCAATATTAAATAAGTATCTTCTCCGTCTTTTACTTCCGTTCCGGAATATTTTTCGTAAATTACTTTATCTCCTGCTTTAACATCTTCTACATCTTTACCTACTGCCAAAACTTCTCCTGTAATAGGTTTTTCTTTAGAAGCCGTTCCCGGCAATACTATCCCGCTTTTTGTAACTTCTTCCTGTTCAACCTGTTTTACTAAAACTCTTTTTCCTAAAGGTTTTATTTTCATTATTTCATCCTCCTGTTTATTTATATATTTTATTAAAGCCTTTAAATTAAGGCTTTTTAGTTTTTAGCACTCATCTCGTTCGATTGCTAACTATATAATAATATATTTTTTTATTTTTTGCAAGTCTTTTTCGATTATTTTTTTAAATTTTTTTCAAGTACTGAATATAACTGGTCTAAACGCCATTTTTCTTCATATTCCATATCAGAATTTTCAAAATAGTATTTTTCAATAATCGGCATAAAAATCTCCGCCATTTCTTTGCTGCTTATCCACAAATTTATCTGATTATTAAACTCGGCATTTTCCGAAAATGAATTATTATAATAAGTATAATCGCGAGTGTAATAATACATCATTTTCTCAAAATGCTTTAATACACTTATTTTCGTACTTTCACTTTTCCACATATCAATATCCAATAAATGCTCTGTTTTCAACCCTCCAATATTAAACATCGTAATATAAACAGAAAAATTTTCAATTCTCATCTTTCCTGGATCAGTATCGAGTGCATCAATTATAAATTCTTTTGAAAATCGATGCATAAAATCAAGTTCTTTTTCATTCCATACATCTTTTTCAAAATGACATTTATCCAGAATAAGAGATGTATCAAGCCTTATTTCTGCACGTTTAGTAATGAACTCCAGTATTTTGGGTAAAAAGTGCTTTATCTCCAATCCTGTTTCATCATAATTTACCGCATCAAGATACTCCCGTATCAATTCTCTCGACAACTTTCTGACAGGAGTCTCTATGAGCTTTTTTACATTCTCTTCGCTTACACAATAAGAGATACAAACCGACAGTTTCCCGTTCAGATCATAAACAAAAAGCCCGTATGCTTCTTCTACAAGTTTTCTGAGCTTTTCATTTACGAATTTCTCATCAATTTCGCCGCCTATTGCCATTCCTGTATCTTCAGACGGTCTTGTTTTCACTTTAAACTTTTTCATTAAAAGCCTTTCTTTAAAACTGTGAATATAAATAACAGAATTTGGAAAAAATATAATATTTCCAATTTGCCCGAATCTTTTTCTTTTTAAGTAAAAATATAAGGGTATTAACAGAAAATGATCCGCTTAACCCTCATTTAAGATAATCTATTTTACTTTTTCGAGCATCAATTTGAACAAATTTAAAAAAATATCCTACTGTATTTATTACCAACCTTCAAATTTTACAACGTGAAAAATGTAGCAGTGAGCGTAACAAAAACATCTTTTTTGTTTTTGTAGCGAACGGACATTTTTGAGTATGTAAAATTTGAGGTTGCGGCAGGAGTCTGAGGGCAGCAAGTCCTCAGAACAACTTTTATGCCTCTATTATAATCAATTCCTTATTACTTTTATTCAGAACTTCACGTCCGTCTTTTTTAACAACTACATCATCTTCTATTCTTACTCCGCCCCAACCGTCAAAGTAAAGACCGGGCTCAGACGTTACTACCATATTTTCCTTAAGTTCTATATGAGAAACACTTGATAAATAAGGCAATTCATGAATTTCTACTCCTATTCCGTGACCCAATCCGTGCCCAAAATATTCTCCGTAACCTTTTTCAGTAAGGAAATTTCTTACAACTTTGTCCACATCATCTGACATTATTCCTTCTTTTATTGTATTGATTCCGAGTATTTGAGCTTCCAATACAAGATTATATATTTCTTTATGTCTTTCTGTAATGTTGTTTCCGTAGTATACCGTTCTTGTCATATCCGAAACATATCCGTTATAATATGCTCCGAAGTCCATTGTAATAAATTCTTCTTTCTGTATTTTCTTATCCGAAGCAACTCCGTGAGGCATTGCCGATCTTACTCCGCTCGCAAGTATTGTATTGAAGGACTTATCTTCTGCTCCGTTTTTCTTTTGAACGTATTCCATATAAGCGGACAGCTCTCTTTCGGAAACTCCTTCTTTTATGACTTTTAATGCTTCACTGAATGCTATATCGCTTATTTCTATGGCTTTTTTTATCATTAAAATTTCTTCATCGGATTTTACCATTCTTTCGTACATTATTTTTTCTCCGACAGGTACTAATTCAGCCTTAAATATTTCTTTCAATTTTTGATATGTTGCAAATGTTACATTATTATCTTCAAATCCTATTTTTTTCAATCCCAATTCTTCGGCATGTTCTCCTACATACTTCAAAGAACCTCTTGAAACTTCCTTAAATTCAAATCCCATTTTTGAAACCTGTGCTTCAGCCTGACTTCTGTATCTGAAATCCGAATAAAAGAAATTTCCTTTTTTTGTAGCAAGAGCAACTCCTGTAGTTCCTGTAAATCCTGCGAAATATCTTAAGTTATACAAATCCGTAAGAAATATCCCGTCTACATTCAACTCATTCAACAATTTCAATAATTTTTCAGATCTTTTTTCCATAATTTTTCCTCTTTTCTATAGTAATTTATTTTTATAATATTCTATAACAAATTCAGCACATTTTATACCGTCTACTGCAGCGGACATTATCCCCCCCGCATAACCGGCTCCTTCTCCGCAAGGCATAAGTCCCTCAATATTTGAGAAAAACTTTTCGTTTCTCGGTATTTTCACAGGGGAAGAACTTCTGCTTTCTACAGCCGACAAAACCGCATCGTAATTTCCGAAACCTTTTATTTTTTTATCCATTGCCTTTATTCCCTCTTTTAAAGACTCATTTATATAATCGGGAAAACATTCGTTCAAATCGGCAAATTTATAACCTTTGGCATAACTCGGCTTCACATCTCCAAGCTTTGTCGATACAATTTTTTTCACAAAATCACCGAACAGCTGAACAGGAGCTTTATAGTTGCTTCCTCCCAACTCAAATGCCTTTTCTTCAAGTTTTCTCTGAAACTCCACTCCTGCGAGAACTCCTCCTTCTCCAAAATCTTCAGGATAGACATTTACCAAAATCGCCGAATTGGCATTTTCCATATTTCTTCCCGAATAGCTCATGCCGTTTACTACAAGCCTGTTTTCTTCACTGGCTGCAGGTACTACAACTCCCCCCGGGCACATACAGAACGTGTATACTCCTCTTCCGTTACCGGATTTCACACTTAATTTATATTCGGCTGCAGGTAGTCTGTCTGAAAATTTCCCGTATTGCGAATGATTAATCATAGATTGTTTATGCTCTATTCTCACTCCCACAGAAAATATTTTCCTTTCCATTTTCACATTTTTTTCGTTTAACATATAAAACGTATCTCTTGAACTATGTCCTATTGCAAGTACAATAATATCCGTATTTATTTCATAAATCTTATTTTCTTTATCGCTATTTTCCGAAACATCTTCCACAACAGCCTGAGAAATTCTCTCATTTTCATATTTTATGGAAATAAGCTTATTCTGAAATCTATACTCTCCTCCGAGATTTTCGATTTTTTTTCTTATATTTTTCATTATTCCTATGAGTTTGTCAGTTCCCACATGGGGTTTTGACATGTAAGCTATTTTCTTTTCAGCCCCTGCAAGAATAAATTCTTCGTAAACTTTCTGCATCCTGAAATTATTTGTATTTGTAGTCAGTTTCCCGTCGGAAAATGTTCCCGCTCCGCCTTCTCCGAACTGAACATTGGAATATTTATCAAACTTTCCGCCTTTAAAAAAATTATATACATCTTTCTGTCTTTCCTCAACTTTTTTCCCTTGCTCCAGTATAATCGGTTTTAATCCCGCCTCAGCTAAAATAAGAGCTGTAAAAAGTCCTGACGGTCCGCTTCCAACTACTACAGGTCTATTCCTGTCTTTTAATTCAATTTTTTCGGTAATATACTTCTGCTTTTCAATCTTTCTTACATTAAGAAGATTTATATATTTTTCTTCGTCATTTACCGTAATATCCACAGAATATACGTATATTATATTATTTTTATTTCTTGCATCTATTGCCTGCCCTGTTATTTCAAAGGTTTTAAATTCTTCTTCTTTTGTTTTCAATAACTTTGCCGTTATTTTTTTTAAATCCTCTGTATTATGTTTAATCGGCATTTTTATATTATTTATTCTAAGCATATTTCCCTCTAAATATTTACGATTTAATTTCCTGCACTTTCTCCTGCTCTGTGCCCCGAAGCCCAAGCCCATTGAAGATTGTATCCGCCGCATTCTCCGTACACATCAAGCACTTCTCCCGCAAAATAAAGTCCTTTTACTTTTTTTGATTCTAAAGTTTCGGTATTTATCTCATCTAAAGGAACTCCTCCTGCTGTTACTTGAGCATTCTTAAAGCCTGTCGTTTCAAGAACATTTACCCGATATTTTTTAAGCACATTGCAAAGGCTTCTTATTTCGCCATCACTCAATGTATTTATCGGCTTGGAAAGTTTTTCAATTCCCGATATTTTCGCAAGAAACTGTCCCAGTTTTTTATTTATCATTCCATTAAAGTACTGCTCCATTGACAAATGTCCCAATATTTCTTTTCTTCTTTTCAGTATATCATATAATTCATTATAATCAAATTTTTTCATAAAATCAATTTCAAATTCCACGTTTTTATACAAAGGCATTACAAAAGAAATATTAAATACTACATTCCCCGAGATACCGTAATCGGTAAACAGCAATTCTCCGTTATAAGTACATATTTTCTTATTATCTCCATAGGCTGTAACTGCTGTATCAAGCTTTATGCCCTGAAGTCCCTTTACCTGATATTTTTCAGCTTTGAGCTGTACAATGGAAGGACTTAATTTCGTTATACTATGACCTAATTCTTTTGCTATTTCATAACCTGATCCGTTTGATCCGAGTTCGGGATAAGACTGTCCTCCTGTGGCTAATATAACTCTGTTTGCTTCTATTTTTCTTTTATCTTCAGAATATATTTTAAACTTAAAGCCGTCTTTTTCGACTTTTCTTACATAAAATTCCGTTTCTGTAACGATTCCCAGTTTTTCCGCTTCAAATCTCAAAGCATCCACTATTGAAGCCGCCTGTCCGCTCAAAGGATAGACCTTACCTCTTTCTTCTTCGTTACATATAATTCCCAATTCATTAAAAAATTCCATTGTATCTTTCGGAGTAAAACTGTTAAGTATATTTTCTATCAAGTCAATGTTTTTTCCAAAATAATGTGTTATATCGGCTTTCACATTAGTCATATTGCATCTTCCGTTTCCAGTTACAAGAACTTTTTTCAATACTCTTTCTTTTCTCTCCAAAATTACTACTTTTTTGCCTGACTTTGCTGCAGTAATTGCTGCAACAAATCCTGCCGCTCCGCCTCCGATTATTGCTATTTCAGTTGTCATTCAGACTCCTTTATCGTTATTTACTTTTTATTACTGTTATTGTATCACATATTCCGATAAAAGAGAAAAAAAATATAAGTGATAATAAGAATTTCTTAAATAACACTTATATAACTTAAAAAACGAGCCGTGTGCTCGTTTCTTGTATGAAAGAAGTCTAAATGTAGAGATGGGGCGTCTCTCTTAGACAACATAGTTATACCACTTTTGTTAACGATTGTCAACTAAAATTTTAAAATTTTTTTTCTTTTTCTATTTTTCAAATTTCAAAATTACTTCACTTTCAGAAAATACGGGGCTTCATTTTTTTCTCTTTTTTAAAATTTATTGTTATTTTAATTTTTATTTCATTGATTTAAACCCTTTATTTTATTATGTTTGCTCATTTATTCATATTTATTTAAAATATTTCCAGCCATTTTTTAGAAAGTTCGTGTTCTCCTGAAATTACTTTTTCAAATTCAGATTTTAAAAGCTTATAATATTTTCCTGCCTGCCCTCTTGCAGAATAATCTTCCGTTCCTATCGGTCTTCCGTCAAGAGATTCTGCATATACGATTTTCATTGCAGTTCCTGTTACAAGTAACTCGTCTGCTGTCAATATCATAGATCTGTCAAGTTTTTCTCTGTGTACTTCATAACCGTTATATTCAAGTAATTCAAGCATCGATCTTACCGTAATTCCTTCAAGAGCATCAGACCCCACATCAGGAACGACTACTTTATCTCTGTATATTAAAATTATATTTGCTACAGAGGCTTCTACAACATTTCCGTTATTATCAAACATCAGTGCTTCGTCGTAACCGTTTCTCTGAGCATCACTTGTGGCAAGGAATGAATTAATATACGATCCTCCCGCTTTTGCTTTGGTAGGTATCGCAGCATCGCTGTATTTTCTGTATGTGGAACTCATAAATCTGATTCCGCCTTTTTCTGTACTTACATAATCTGCAAGAGGCAACAAATATATTGCCAATTCAAAGTCAAGCCCTGCTTTTTTCGGCGATATTCTCGGCTGACTGCAGAATACAAAAGGTCTCATATAAAAATCCTCTTTTATATCGTTTTTCTTAATTAACTCCGCTACTGTTTTCCGAAATTCTTCCCACGAAACAAAAAACTCGAATCCGAGCATTTTTGATGCATTCATCAAACGTATATAATGATCTTTCAGTCTGAATACGCTTATCTTACCGTCTCTGTAATATCCTCTTATTCCCCCGAAACATGTTGTTCCGTATTGTAAACTGTGTGCGGCTATACTCACTGTCGCCTTTTCAAATTCTACTATTTCTCCTTTAAAATAGGCATATTTCATAAATTCGTTTTTCATTATTTCCTCCACAAATCTTTAAAATTCTTGTTTATTTTATCACTTTATCAATCATTAGTAAAATTAATTATAAATATAGAAACTATTTTTTATATAAATGATTAGTCTTAAATTTTCTTTATTTCTCCTCCGCCTATAAGCTCATTATCCAAATAAAAAACTATATGCTGTCCCTCGGAATTTTCGTGTGTTTTCTTTTCAAATTTAAAATACAGTCTTTGTTTTTGCAACTCGTCATTTTTTTCGATTTTCAGCAAAAGTTTTCCTTTCAGTCCTTTTGAAGAAAATCTCGGTCGGGCTGTAAGATCTTTTCCAATCAAATCGGCTATTTCATAATGAAATTTGTAATTTATTATTTCTATTTCATCAATAAGCAGTTCTTCAAAATCGCCTATTACTATTTCATTTGTTTCGGGTCGAATTTCCGAAATGAAAAAAGGTCTTCCTAGATTCAGTCCCAATCCCCGTCTTTGTCCCACAGTATAAAACTGATAGCCTATGTGTTCTCCGATTATTTTGCCGTTTTTATCTATAAAATTTCCTTTTTTTACTGAATCTCCAAGCATTTTTTTCAGAAAGGATATATAGCCGTCAGGAGCAAAGCATATTCCCTGACTGTCAGGCTTTGCATGTGTATGAATGCCGTTCTCTTTGGCAATTTGTCTGACTCTAGGTTTTTCATATTCCGACAAAGGAAACAGAAATCTTTCAATTACCGATTTATCCAAGCGATATAGCATATAAGACTGATCTTTGGTATTGTCTTCATCCCATAAAAGCAGATTATTTATACTCTTTTTGGAATAATGTCCTGTCGCTATATACTTTACTCCTGTTTTATTCGCAAAATCCACAAGTTTTTTTATTTTCACTTTTTCATCGCAAATTATACAGGGAGAAGGCGTTTTCCCTTCATTATACATTTTTATAAAATAGTCCATTACTTCTCTTTGAAATTCTTCCACTACATTTATCGTATAATGAGGAATACCTAAAGTATAGCAGGTCATTTTTGCATCGGATATATCGTCCAGCGAGCAGCATGTTTTTCCAGGATTTTCAGACAGTTCGTCAGGCAAATGTTTAAGCGTTACACCTATCACTTCATATCCCTCATTTTTTAGCAAAAGAGCGGCAACAGAACTGTCTATGCCGCCGCTCATTCCTACTATTACTTTTTTATTATCTTTATTGTTGATCATTTTTCTCTCTTTCAGGTTTTTCTGCTTTTGATTTTTATTGTAATGTTTCTTTTCCTATTACGCTGTCCCAATCTAAATCAATTTTTTCATAATTTCCATTGTATTTTTCAAACAACTTTTTTATACTGATTTTATTATCTTTTATTTTTTTTAATTCATCTTCAAGTTTTAGTCCTGATTTTTTATTTTGTTCATATATTTTAACTGTTTTCATAATAGTCCAATCTTTTAATAATCTTTGACATTCCCCAAAAAGAGTCTCAAAATATAATTTTTAGATTCTGAAACTCTTTCCATTCTTTTTTCTAAAATTCCGAAACTTCATCATAATATTCTGCAAGTTCCAAAGTTCTGTCTTTTGTCATTTCAGATCTTGTTCCTGCACGGACTACTCTTCCCATACTTCCTCTGCCGAATGGTCTTTGACTGAAGTCCGCTTCATTATCTCTGAACTCTATCCATGATTTCTGAGTTTTGATAAGGGAAGCCTTAAATCCTTTGTATTCCTCACCGTATTTTTTCTCTATTTCTTCAATTTTATTTATAAGTTTTTTATAAACAATATTCAGTTCTTTATCCCATGCTTCATATAGTTTTACTTGTTCATCAACAGCTTCGGCAGTACTTCCTGTATCTTTATTAATACCTTTTTCTATCATTTTCATTCTTTTTTCCAAATTTTCCTTATATCCTCCAAAAGATACCAAAGAAAACACTAAAAACAACAAAAACATTTTTTTCATGTCAATTCGCCTCTTTATTATATTTTTATTTCACTACAATATTTACAAGTTTATTCGGCACAACTATTACTTTCACAATTTCTTTTCCTTCAGTAAATTTTTTCGTTTTTTCCGAAGCAAAAGCCAGTTTCTCACTTTCCTCTTTAGAAAGCCCTATCGTTACAGGCACCATATCCCGTACTTTTCCATTTATCTGAATTACAAGATTTATTTTATTTTCTTTTGTCAGTTCTTCATTAAATTCAGGCCATTCTTCTTCAAAAGTGAAAGTTTTTTTTCCTGTTATTTCCCACAACTCATCAGCTATATGAGGAGCAAAAGGTGAAATTAACAGTATGACTTTATCAAGAACTTCTTTCCATATTTTTTTAGATTCGGAAGATATATTATTTTTATCGATCACTTCCTGTTTATATGCAGTCATATCGTTCAGCAATTCCATAACAGCTGCTATCGCTGTATTAAAATGGAAATCATCTTCTATACTTTCGGTAACTTTTTTAATTGTCTGATGTAATTTTTTCTGTATTTCTTCGTCTTTTTCGTTTCTTTTACTCAAATCAATACCGTAATTATTTTCTTTTTCTGCACTTTTATCGGCAAACTCAAAACTGTCCGATATCAATAAATACAATCTGTTTATAAATCTGTATGCTCCCGCAAGTCCGTTCATATTCCATTCCAGTTCTTTTTCAGGCGGTGCCGCAAACAGTGTAAACACTCTCGCAGGGTCGGCCCCATAATCTTTAACTATTTCTTCAGGATCTACCCCGTTATTTTTGGATTTACTCATTTTTTCGACTTTTGTTGCAAGTTCTTCTCCTGTTTCTTTGGAGAATGCTTTTCCGTCTTTCACTTCCACATCTTTAGGGAAATAATATTTTCTTTCATTTTGAGAATAATAAGAAGGTCCCAACACCATTCCCTGAGTGAGCAGTCTTTTGAACGGCTCATTTGTACTTACATAGCCCATATCTCTCAATGCTTTATGGAAAAATCTCGCATAAAGCAGGTGCATTACGGCATGCTCTATTCCCCCTATATATTGATTTACAGGAGTCCAGCTGTCAGCATTTTCCTTTGTAAAAGGTTTTTCGGCATTGTGTGAATCCAAATATCTCAAATAATACCACGAAGAATCCACAAAAGTATCCATTGTATCGGTTTCTCTTCTTCCTTTTTTCCCGTTAGGCAAAATTACATTTTTAAATTCTTCGGAAGTTTCAAGAGGATTTCCTTTTCCGCTAAACTCAATGTCTGTCGGTAATTTTACAGGAAGATTTTCTTTTTCTTCTAAATAAATATTTCCGTCTTCATCATAAATTACAGGAATAGGTGTTCCCCAGTATCTCTGTCTGCTTATTAACCAATCGTGCAGTCTATAATTTACAGTCTTTTTACCTTTTCCCTCTTTTTCAAGTTTTTCCGTAATTTTTACTTTCGCTTCTTTATTTTTTACTCCGTCAAATTCTCCTGAATTAACCATTATTCCCTCAAATGTAAATGCCTTTTCCATGCCTTCAACACTTAATTTTTCAACATTTCCGTCTTTATCTACAGGATTTATAACGATTCTTATCGGAAGATCATACTTTTTCGCGAAAAGAAAATCTCTCTCGTCATGAGCAGGAACTGCCATAACTGCTCCTGTTCCGTAATCCATTAAAACGTAGTTTCCTATCCACAAAGGTATTTTTTCATTGTTAACAGGATTTATAACATAAAGCCCTGTAAACATTCCCTCTTTTTCTTTGTCTTCGGCTGTACGGTTTATTTTATCCTCGTTTATCATTTTATCAATCTGTTCTTTTAAAGACGGATTTTTTTTCAGTATAATTTCCTCTACAACAGGATGTTCAGGTGCTACAACAGCATAAGTTACTCCATATAAGGTATCTGCTCTCGTTGTAAATACAGGCAACAGTATTTCTCCGTTTTCCCCTATATTAAGGTTGCTTTCTTTATCCTGTTTTTCCACATCGAATTTATAATCAAGAACAAAATCCACTTCACTTCCTGTAGACTTTCCTATCCAGTTTTTCTGCATTGCAAGAACCTGTTCAGGCCAATGTCCTCTTAATTCCTCATGCCCTGTCAGTAACTCTTCCGCATAATCGGTAATTTTTAAATACCATTGGGATAATTCTTTCTGAATTACGTCTGTTTTCGAGTGTCTCCAACATTTTCCGTTTTCCACCTGTTCATTTGCCAATACTGTATTACAATCAGGACACCAGTTTACATAAGATTTTTTCTTATACACAAGTCCTTTTTTATACATTTCTATAAAAAATAACTGATTCCATTTATAATATTCAGGGGTATACGTACTTATTTCTCTATCCCAGTCATAAGAAAGTCCCATTAATTTCATTTGTCTTCTCATATTGTCAATATTGGCTTTTGTCCATTTTCCCGGATGAGCTCCATTATCAATAGCCGCATTTTCAGCAGGAAGTCCGAAACTGTCCCAGCCGAAAGGATGCAAAATATTAAATCCTCTCATTTTCTTATATCTCGCAACTGCATCTCCTATGGCATAATTTCTCAAATGCCCCACATGCAGTTTCCCTGACGGATATGCAAACATTTCCAGTACGTAATAATTTTCTTTTCCGTCAACTTTATTTTCACTTTTAAACAAATTTTTTTCTTGCCATTTTTCCTGCCACTTTTTTTCAATTTCCTCAGGTTTATACTCCTTTATCATTGTTTTCCTCCGTTATTTTCATTTATAATAACATTATACTAAAAAAGACTGGATTTTTCCAGACTTTTTTAAAGACTATAAAATAATTATTGACATATTATATATTGCAAAGTAAAATAATATTATATAAATTAGAAAGGGAATAATTATGACACAACATAAAATAATATTTGGTGATAGTAGAACTCTAAATCAAGTTTCTGATAAGTCTGTCCAATTAATCATTACTTCACCTCCTTATTGGCAACTGAAAGATTACGGAACTTTGGAGCAAATAGGATTTAATGATAGTTACGAAGAATATATAAATAATCTTAATTTAGTTTGGAAAGAATGTTACAGAGTTTTATCTGATGGTTGTAGAATGTGTATAAATATAGGAGATCAATTCGCACGTTCGGTTTATTACGGAAGATATAAAGTAATTCCCATTCGAACTGAAATTATACGATTTTGTGAAACATTAGGAATGGATTATATGGGTGCTATAATTTGGCAAAAAACTACAACTATGAATACAACTGGCGGTGGAGCAATTATGGGAAGTTTCCCTTATCCAAGAAATGGTATTTTAAAAATGGATTATGAATTTATCTTAATATTCAAAAAATTAGGGAATGCTCCTAAACCTATGCCTAAGCAAAAGGAAAATTCATTATTAACGAAAGAAGAATGGAAAGAATATTTTTCTTCACATTGGTATTTTAAAGGCGTTAAACAAAAAGAACATATAGCAATGTTTCCTGAAGAACTTCCAAAAAGATTAATCAAAATGTTTTCATTTGAAGGCGAAACTGTTTTAGATCCTTTTCTTGGGAGTGGAACTACTTCTTTAGCTGCAAAAAACCTAAATAGAAATTCAATAGGCTACGAAATTAATACTGAATTTGCTTCAATTATAAAAGAAAAATTAGAAAATAACAAAATGAAAATTTATGATCAAGATGAAATTATCTTTTTTGAAGATGAAATAAATAACGATGTTTCATTTAAAGAACTTCCATATCTATTTTTTGACCCACATAATTTAGATAAAAAAATAGATATCAAAAAGATTCAATTTGGCTCAAAAATTGATAATCAACTTAAAATAAAGAAACAATATTTTAATGTAAAAAAAATAATATCACCTGAAAAATTAATGCTAAATAATGGTCAAATTATCAAATTAATAGGAATAAAAGAAAATAAGGCTTTTATTGAAGATGCAGTAAATTTTTTAAAAAATAAATTTAATAAAAGAAAAATATATTTACAATATGATGAAATTAAATATGATACAAAAAATAATCTTCTTTGTTATGTTTATCTTGATAATAAAACATTTATAAATAATCATTTAATTAGAAGTGGATTTGTAAATATAGATTTAAGCTATGATTATATACATAAAACCAAATTCCTAAAATCTTTAAAAGTATAATATTGACAAGGGGTTATCTTATAATCCGAATTTCTTCTATTTTTTTGTATTTTGAGATAACCCTTTGTTTTATTTTCTCAATCTTCAACTTCAATATATAAACCATCCTTTTTCTTTTCGTAATAGATTATTTTTACATTTATAGTTTCAGATAATTGTTCCATATTTTTATAAGAAGTTGGTTTTATAGAATATGGAGTATTTCCCACATAACCATCTATATTTTTTGATTCTTCATGTGAGTCAGCTAATCTATATTTAACATTGTTTTTTTCTGCAATAGTTGCAAGTATAGCTTTTTGAATATACATACCATTATAAGTTTTATTTATAACTAAATCTTTAACCCATTTTTTTATCATATTTCTATCTATGAGAGTTATCACTTCTTTTAATTTATTAATCTGAGCAAAAATTTTATCCGTTGCTTCTTCTATTGCATTTGGATAGTGACTGCAATACCAATTTTCCCAACTTTCAATTGAGATATTGTCATTATCTTCCCTATATTCAGGAAAAAGTTCAGACAATTGCCCAACTACTTTAGGACGAGTACCTTGAGCATTTTGATTTGCACAATTAATTAGTTGAGTTACATATTTAGGAAACTCTGTTTTTATATTTTCATTAATTTTTTGAATTTTTTCATTTTTTATAGTAAATTTCATTCAAGCTCCTTTAAAATTTTGCTTTGCAATATTTAGGTTTTTCTTCATTCCATTAATTCTTTTTTGAATATTATCCTCATATTCTTTTAATTCTTCGTCGCTACTTGTAATAAAATAACCTTTACTACAAGAACATACAGATAATTCAAACCTTTCAGCTGTCTCATGTATTTTATCCCTACATAAGGATTGAGTATCTTCCATAGGAAAACCTAATGATTTGCTGATTTTTTTTGCTGAAATTACATTACTTTTCCCACTATGTTGTAATAAAATATCTCTTATTTTTTCTAAGTCTGATGTTTCCATTATTTTTTTTCCTCCTTTAAAAAAAGTTGATAAGTCTCTACTCCTAAAGCATTAGAAATAAGTTGAATGTTCTTTAGAGATATACTTCGTCGACAACATTCAATATCACTGATATAAGTACGATGTAATCCTGTTTTTTCTGCTAATTTTTCTTGAGAAAATCCTGATTTTATCCTATATTTTTTTACATTAGAAGCAAATGTTTCCAAAATTTCCATAATAATTAACCTCCAAAAGTATTCATATTATAATTTTATTTATACAATTAGTCTACATACAATAAGTTTCAATTTTGCTTTCATATTAAAAATAACAGTAAAAGAAAATTTAATTCCTCTACTGTTATTATTTTTTAAGCCTATTTAGTCTTAGAATATTATATTTTGAATATATCTTTTATATCTTCTATATGAATTTTATAATTGATTTTCGATATTTTTTTATAAATTCCAATCAATAGAAAGTCTATAATTTTTATCAGATTTCAGTCTTTTATAATTCTGAA
Source organism: Pseudoleptotrichia goodfellowii (assembly GCF_007990505.1). Classification (NCBI taxonomy): domain Bacteria; kingdom Fusobacteriati; phylum Fusobacteriota; class Fusobacteriia; order Fusobacteriales; family Leptotrichiaceae; genus Pseudoleptotrichia; species Pseudoleptotrichia goodfellowii. The sequence goes on from NZ_AP019822.1 coordinate 1,628,659, forward strand.
TAATATACAGCTTAAATTATAGCGAAATCTACAAAGCAAATTACATAGCAATTACTATTTTAAATGTATCAAATTGCACGCAGTTAAAAATCGGGTTATTTAAAATCTTCTATAAGCTATGTATTCTAGCGTATTTCTGTTTCTCATCCAATTTCTAATCACATCATTGGGTTCATCACTTTTATATTTCGTAATATCCGTAAGACTTATATGATCATTTCTGAAATCTTCGGTATAAACTTGAATTAAAATTCCTTTTACTCCAATATTTTCTTTTTTAACTTTTGATAATTTAATCTCCCTCCCCCTTTTTATTTCAGTTAATTTAAATTCTCAACTTCAAATTTATTTACTTTTTTCCATTCTTAAAAACGGATAAATTCCTCCGTTACTTTTCTGATTAAATATTTCAACATCTCTAAAGCCACATGAATGATACACTTTTATAGCTCCATTTAAAATCAATTTATCAAATTCAAAATTTTTATAAACAAAATTTACTAATTGCGTTACAAATCCTTTACCTAATCCTCTATTTTTACCGCACAAATCCGGTTTTAATCCTAACCCGATTTCTATTATTTCCCCATTTCTTGTTAAACAAAAATATCCAGATAATTCATTATCTAAAATAGCCTAAAAACATTCATTTTTACCCATCTATTTACTCATTTCAGCCAGTATTATTCCTCCTGCAACAGATACATTCAGCGAGTTTATTTGCCCTTTTAAATGTATTTTTAGTGTTTTATCACAATGTTCTCTTACTTTTTTTCTCATTCCGTTTCCTTCACTTCCCAAAACAAGACACACTTTCTTAGGATAACTTTCCTCATAATAAAGATTTTCTCCGTCTGCTTCCGCTCCATAGACTTTATATCCGTACTTTTTAAATTTGTCTATTGTATCGGAAATATTTGTAACTTTTATAATATCTACATGTTCTATTGCTCCTGTAGATGATTTTACTACGGTTTCTGTTACTTTTACATTGTTTCTGTCCTGTATTACAATTCCGTCTACTCCGAAACACTCGGCACTTCTTATTATCGCTCCGAAATTTCTCGGATCCTGTATTTGATCCAAAATTACTACTATGGACTTATCTTTTGCCAATACTTTTTCAAAAAATTCAGTTAATTCCAAATAATAGTCAAATTCAGAAACCAATGCAACTACACCTTGAGAATTTTCCGTTCTTCTGTCTGTATAAAATATTTTTATATTTCTTTTACTCGCAAGATTCAGTATTTCTTTTATCGTATCTTTTTTAATTCCTTTATACACTTCTATTTTTTCAATATTTTTATCCGATTTCAAAACTTCCATTACCGGATTTATTCCTATTATTTTTTCCATCATATTTCTCCCTGCTTTTTCTTTATTATAATTCATTTCCTACTTTTTTTCTACTATATTTTTAAATACTTAAAAAGGGCATATATTTCACCACCCTTACTTTGTTTATATAATTATTTCCCCCATTTTCTCCAATTCTTTTATCAGCAACTCTTTATCAATCTCCGGACCTATGAAAACAACACTGTTTTCAGCTTCTTCCTGAGAAAAATACATACTGTAGTTTTTATCGACCAAATCAAAATGTATATTATAATCAGGAGTTTTAAAAACACCTTTTCCCCTGTTTATTTCACCGTAATAATTAAATATTATTTTATCAAGAAAAAACAATGCCGCTCTCATATCTCTTATATGTGCATCTCTAAAAGTAACATTTTTCATTTTACTTTTTACAATTTTTATCTCATCAGAATCAGGTTTTATAAGCTCTCCGCTGAACAATCCGTTCCAATAATCAGTATCAGCTTTATGATAATCCCCTATGTAAATATTTGCAGTATTATTTATCGTTTTTATATCATCAGCTATTAATTTCAGTTCATCATCGGACAAATTTTCTATTTTTGACAGCTGAATATGGGTAGATACACTTATCTGATCCAAAAATACTTCAGCATATTTACTTTTATATTTAAAATATGTCTGAGCATCAATTACAGTAATCGGAGCAAGTAATTCTATTCTTTCGTATCCGATTTTTTTCACATTATTCAGTATATTGCTCAACAATGCTATTCCTGAAGGCTCGACAATAAGAAAGTCAGGATTTAAAGTATTATCAATTACTAAAAGCGATGACATAAAATCGGCTTTTGTACTGCAACAGGCACATCCACTGGATAATTCCCAAACATTTATCTCTTCATTTTCAGTTTTGTCCTGATTTACCGACTTTTTCAATATTTCTCCGTCTATGTTCACATCTCCGAACTCATTTTCAAAAATGACATATTCTCTGTTTGTAGCTTTTATCATCTGTTTTATAAATGTCGTTTTTCCGGCTCCCAGAAAACCTGAAATTACAAGTACTTTCATATTTTTCTCCGTTAATATAAGTGGTATTTTTTTAATAAAATAATATTTTAAAAAACTCCCGTTACTGCAGTTTTGGCTTCTACGACTACTACGATAAAACGGGAGTTCGGGATTAATATTATTTCCCGCCATAATAATTATAAAATTATAATCTGTCGAAATACAATCCCTTATTTAAAAACTATTATTCATTTACTCTTTGTGATGTCATATAAACAACAGGTTTGATTACTCCGTCCGCTTTAGTTCTCATTAATTCCAATGCTTTTTCTACATTTTCAAATCCGTCGAATCTGTGAGTAATCATTAATCCCGGATCCAATTTACCGAATTCGATTAATCTTGCAAGTTTTTCAAGTCTTAATCTTCCGCCCGGCATTAATCCTCCGTGAATAAATTTATGTCCCATTCCTGCTCCCCATTCCACTCTCGGAACCTGAATGTATTCTCCGCTTCCCAAATAGTTCACATTTCCTAATCTTCCCCCCGGTTTTAGGATTTTCATTGCTGTTTCAAATAATCTTTGATCTCCTCCGGCAATAATAACTTTATCTACACCTTTTCCATCTGTCAATTCCATAATCTGATCTTCTGTAGGTGCTTTTTTAAAGTCTATAATATCAGTTGCTCCGTAGGCTTTTGCAATAGGAATTACCTGTTCTCTTGAATCTACCGCAAATATTCTTCCTGCACCTTTCAATGCCGCTCCTGCAACTCCCATAAGTCCGACAGGACCTAATCCGAATACTGCAACAACATCTCCGAACTGAACATCAGCCAATTCCGCAGCATGAAATCCTGTAGGCACCATATCACTAAGCATGCAGGCTACACCGTAATCCATTCCTTTAGGTATCAATGCCAAGTTTCCGTCAGCATCATTTACATGAAAATATTCTCCGAACATTCCGTCTTTAACATTTGAGAATTTCCATCCTGCCAACATTCCTCCCGAATGCATTGAATATCCTGCCTGAGCTTCAACAGAATTCCAGTCGGGAGTTATAGCCGTAACCAAAACTCTGTCTCCAGGTTTAAAGTCTTTAACCAACTCTCCCACTTCAACTACTTCTCCGCAACCTTCATGTCCCAATACCATATCAAAACGTTCTCCGACTCCGCCTTCATATACTGTGTGAATATCGGATGTACAAGGAGCCAATGCCAAAGGTTTTATAATTGCATCCAACGGACCGCACGCAGGTCTGTCTTTTTCAATCCACCCTACTTCTCCTATTTTTTTCATTACGAACGCTTTCATCTTCTCTGCCATAGTCAATCCTCCTAATAAATTATTTGAATGTATGAACATTTTTGTTTTCTTATTTGAAGTATACCTCATTTTTTTAATAAAGCAAGTCAAAATGTTTAATTTTTATAAATTACTTTAATCACTTTATTATTAATAATAGTTATTTTATTAACTTAGTTATTTTTATATTTTTTTGTTTATTATTTTAATTTTCTCGGTTTTATGTTCTGATTTTTGTTATTTATAATCCTAATAATAAGGTTTACAGAACAATTTAAAGTGTTAATTTTTATGTTTATAAATCAAAATTTAATTATTAATTATTATAAAAAATTATATTTTCGGGATATAATATATAAGATAAAAAATCAAGGAGATGATGAATCAAATGAAAAGAAAAATTATATTCTTAACTTTGTTTACTATTTTAGCCGGAGTTTCTCTTGGAGAAACGATTTCCGAAATACAGGGAGATAATATGTATTCGACTATGGAAAATAAGAGAGTTACAAAAGTGGAAGGTGTAGTAACTGCCGTGAAAAAAAGTAAAGACAACAACGGATTTTTTATACAGTCCCGAAAACCTGATAAAGATGACAGAACTTCTGAAGGAATTTATATTGAAAACAAAACCGATGTTGAAGTAAAAAGAGGTGATTTAGTGAGACTGGAAGGAGAGGTAAAAGAAATATATTTCGGTAAAATCGACAAATCCCAACCTGCTACGACTTCCATACAAGCTGATAAAATCAAAGTTTTAAAAGAAAATGTCAAAGTTACTCCTGTTATTCTTACAGGAAAAGAAATTCCCAAAACTGTAAGAAACGGCAATAATCCTGTACTTGACATAAAAAATAATGCTATGGATTATTATGAATCACTGGAAGGAACTTTAGTAAAAATTAAAGATCCTGTAATAACAGGATTTAAAGAAAAATACGGAGATATAACAGTTGTTCCGAGTAACGGAATGTATGCTGAAACAAGAAGTATTAACGGAGGAGTTGTATATAATAATTATGAAAAAGAACAGACTCAAAGAATAACAATAAATACAACCTCATGGAACTTAGTTGAAAACGGAAAATTTAAAAATAATCTGACTCCTAATCCCGGAGATAAATTTAACGGAGATATAGAAGGTGTTATTTATTTTGAAAACAGTGAATACAGACTGTATCCTGTATCGGCTTTTCCGGGAATAACAGATGGAAAAACTGCAAGAGAAACAAATAAATACAAATATGACAAAGAAATGCTGAATGTTGTTTCTTATAATATCGAAAATTTTTCTCATGTTGACGGTCCCGAAAGAGTAAAAGAACTGGCAAATCAGGTTGCAACAGTGCTTCAAACTCCTGATATACTAGGTTTAATAGAAGTCGGAGATGACGACGGTCAGAAAAAAAGCGAAGTCGTAACTGCCAAAAATAATGTAGAAGCTATTGTAAATGCAATAAAAGAAAAAACGGGCATAGATTACGGATATATGACTGTAAATCCTACTGACGGAAAAGACGGAGGATGGCCTGAAATGCACATCCGTAATGTAATATTATACAGAAAAGACAGAGTAAAACCTGTTAAATTCAATCAGGGAAATTCTCAAAAAGATACGGAAGTTGTAAAAAAAGGAAATAAAGTCCAACTCACATACAATCCTGGAAGAATAGGAAACAATGATGAAATATGGACTGATGTCAGAAAACCTGTAATTGCACAATTTGAGTTTAAAGGACAAAATCTGTTTGTATTGGCAAACCATTTAAAATCAAAAAGATTTGACGAGAAAATTTACGGAACTTCCCATCCTGTAATTAGAAAATCCGAAGAAGTGAGAAATCCTCAGGGAAAACAGATTAACAATTTTGTAAAAAGTATCTTGAATAACGATCCGAAAGCTACTGTAATAGTTCTCGGAGATATGAATGATTTTGAATTTTCTCAAACAATAAAAAACATAAACGGCGATGAATTGATAGACACTATATCCGAATTGCCCGTGAATGAAAGATATTCTTACGTTTATCAGGGAGCTTCCCAAACACTTGACAATATTATGATTAACAAAAAATACAAAGGTCAGGTCAATGTAGATGTTATAAGAATAAACTCGGAATTTACGATAGATCAGGGTTCATTCAGCGATCACGATCCTGTATTTATACAATTTAAAATTCAATAAATATTATAAAAGAGGGCTTACTGAAACAATGTTTTAGTTGCCCTCATTTTTTTATCCGAATTTTTAAAAATTGACTAAATAAATAGCCGATTTTCATAAGCTTTATCTATTCGATAAAATTTCTAATTTCTTTCCTATATATCCAACTTAACTCTCTCAATTTTTGCACCTACTGCATTAAGTTTTTCTTCAAGTTTGTCATATCCTCTGTCTATATGATATACTCTGTTTACAGTAGTTTCTCCGTCTGCTGCAAGTCCCGCAAGTACAAGTGCCGCTCCCGCTCTCAAATCAGAAGACATAACTTCCGCTCCTGTTAAAGGTAAGCCTCCGTTGATTACAGCTACTCCGTGTCTTATACTTATATCGGCTCCCATTCTATTAAACTCAGGCACATGCATAAATCTGTTTTCAAACACAGTTTCTTCCATTGAGCTTACTCCGTTTACCAATGTCTGCAACAACATCATTTGAGGCTGCATATCCGTAGGAAATCCCGGATGAGGCATTGTTCTTATTTTTGAAGGTTTCAATTCTTTTAAATTACCCGTTACAGTCAAAACATTTCCGTTATACTCGAATTTTACACCCATAGCTTCCAATTCGGATCTGAATACTCCCAAATCTTCAAGATTTATATTTTCAATTTTCAAATCTCCTTCGGTAATAAGTGAAGCTATAACATATGTTCCCGCTTCAATTCTATCAGGCATTATGGAATATTCCACTCCGTGAAGATCATCTACTCCTTCTATTTCAATATTCGGTGTTCCAAGCCCGTTTATTTTCGCTCCCATCTTGATTAAAAAGTTCCCTAAATCAATAATCTCAGGCTCTCTTGCAGCATTTGAAATCACAGTTTTTCCCGGAATTTTAACTGCTGCCATCATTAAGTTTTGTGTTGCTCCTACGCTCGGAAAAGTCAAAGGTATTTCCGCACCTTTTAATTTATCGGATTTTGCATGAATATATCCGTGAACTCTTGTTATTTCAGCTCCTAAAGCTTCAAATCCTTTCAAATGAAGATCTACAGGTCTTGAACCTATCGCACATCCTCCCGGAAGTGAAACTACAGACTCTTCAAGATTTGCAATCATAGGTCCCATCACTAAAAAAGAAGCTCTCATCTGTTTTACTATTTCATAACTTGCTTCATTTCTCTTAAATCCGTTATTTATTATTTTATAAGTTGTTTCATCAACTTTTTCAGTTTTCATTCCCAAATCTTCCAAAAGTTTCATTAATATTCTGATATCTCTAAGATTAGGAACATTTTTTAAAGTATATTCTCCTCTTGCTACCAATGTAGCTATTATTATCGGAAGAGCTGCATTTTTAGCTCCACTGACTTTTATCGTTCCGTTTAAAGGTGTTTTTCCTTTGATTTTAAATCCGTCAACCACGTTTCTTTCCTCCTAATTTTTCGCAAATCGGACATCTCGTTCCGAGAAGAGAGTCCATAAATCCTATTTCTTTATAACTGTGTTCATATTCAGGTAACTCGTTTTTTATTATTTCTCTGTGAAATTCGCATATTTTACTGCCTATGGATTTATAATAAATCGGCGGCAAATTTTTTTCTTTAAATTTTTCCTCTTTAGTCTTTACAACCGGATTTTCAAGCGGCTCACTCAAAGCATCGTCAGAAGCTACTACAAGACCTATTTCTCCTGTATATAACAGACTGTCTATCATTTTATAAGGTATATTTTTACTTTTAGCAAGATTTATATATTTTTTTAT